>JAHZHK010000114.1:3751-9086 GCA_019420325.1 Coriobacteriaceae bacterium
GGGGTTTGCTGATGCTTAGTATGTCTTGAACATCTCCTGGATCTCGTCGGGGTCGGTGGTAACGGTGAGGGCCAGGCGTAGCAGCACGACAGCCTTCTGGGGAGGCAGGTTGTAGCCCTCAATCATGCCGCCGTCCTCGCCGGAGACAAGGCCGTTGTTGATGCGCGAGCAGTCAACTACTGGGATGCCCTGGCCCACGAGCTCCTCGATCTTCTCGCCCCACAGGCCGCTAAAGGAACCTGCGCTGGCACCTGCGATGACGATGCCCTGGGCGTTCTCGGCGTAGTAGTCGAGCACGCCGGGATCGGCGTCGATGGTGAAGTAGGCGACGCCCACGGCAGGCAGCGCGTCGAGCCCGTCCACGGAAAATTCGGTGTCCACCGTGTGCTTCTTGGTGGTGGCGTTGTAGAAGTATGCGTTGTTGTCCTGCATGTAGCCAAAGCAGCCCATGTCGCGCATGCTGAATGCGTCAGTCTTGAAGGTGTTGACCTTCTGCACATCACGGCCGCCGTAGATGCCGTCGGAGAAGACGACCATGACACCGCGTCCAGCGGCATCTGGGTTGGCGGCCAGGGCGATGGTCTGGTAGAGGTTCATGGGGCCGTCGGCCGAGGTGGCGGTGGAGGGGCGCATGGCGTCGGTGATAACGACGGGCTTGTCAGTTTTCACGGCCAGGTTGAGGAAATACGCCGTCTCCTCGAGCGTGTCGGTGCCATGGGTGACGGCGAAGCCGGAGATGGCGTCGTCGGCAGCAAGCTCGTTGATGGTCTGGGCCATCTGGATCCAGTAGGCATCGGTGATGTCGTCGGAGCCGACGTTGCATACCTGCACGCCGCGCACGTTGGCGATGTCGGTGATGCCGGCGGCGCTGGCCACAAGCGTGCCGACGTCAAGCTTGCCAGCGGAGTAACCGGTGGTCTTGCCGGCCTCGCCGATGCCTGCGATGGTGCCGCCGGTGGCGTGTACGACGACGGTGGGGAGGTTGGGGTTCTCGTTATCGGCGATGGTCACCTGCAGCCCGGACTCGGTCTCGACAACGCTGTAGCCGTCGCCTCCGGTCTCAGCGGTGGGCTTCTTCGGTCTTGGCCTCTTCGGCAAGAGCCGTGCCTGCGGCTGCGAGCGCGATGCCAACTGCTGCGGTGCCTGCGACGAACGTCCTGCGAGTGGTTTCCATGGGGTCCTCCTGGGGGTCGGTGGTGCTTGGGTGTGTGGAACGAGGTGAAGGATAGGGGAGGAACCCTCATGGACCCAGTGCTGTTAAGCGACTGGTAACAACGGTTAACAATGCGCTTAACCAGGAGAAATGAGATGGAAGCACGGTTTCGCGCGGGTGACGGGGCGATACCTGGCGTTTTGCGAGTGCGTGTCAGGCGTGGGCAGAGAGAGTGCTTGGAGGGAGCTTGTAGTGGTGGCTGCGAAAGAGGACGCGCGGGGCAATGGAGCTAAACGATGGGGCGCAGCCCCTGGTTTGGGATGCTTGCTTCAGCGGCCACCATCGGGCGGCGGCCTCAAAATGCAAATCGTGCATCTATAGGCCCTGACTCGGGGAGCCACTCCAGTTCTTAGCGGGTTGCATTCCAAAATGCATGTTGCGTATGTGCGGCTAGTTTGTGCCGTTTACTTCAGCAACCCTTCGAGGTTGCGAACGAAGCGGGCGCGGTCCTCGTCGGTGAAGGGGTCGGGCCCTTTGGTGCGGCCGCCGGCGCGACGGGCCTTCTTTTCCTCATGGCGAATGAAAAGTTGCATGTCGATGGTCGCTTTGTCATAGATGCGGCCGCGCACGCCGATGGCCGAGGCATCGCGACCCAGCACCATGCTCGCGAGCCCGATGTCCTGCGTCACGACGACGTCACCGGGCTGCAGGCGCTCGACGATGGCGAAGTCGGCGCTGTCGGCGCCCACGCCCACGGCGAGCGTGTCCACCCAGAACCCCTTGCGGGCCGCTTCAGGTGTGCGCGGATCGTCGCGGCGGATGTGCCGCTCGAGGTTTTGCGTCGAGTTGCCGGCGATGACGACAGGCACGTGGTGGTGCCGGGCAACTGCCAGTGCGTCGCGTGTGACGGGGCAGGCGTCTGCATCGATGAAGAGCATGGTTGGGCATCCTTTGCTGGGAGTGGGGGTTGGAGTCATGTGGCATCAAGGTCGTTTTCCATGGGGACATCATTCGTGTGATTGGCAAAACAAACGGTATCCACTTCCTTAATCATGGTTTGCTGGTGCGCTGCTGTTGCTTCGAACAGGGGGACTCTATCCCTCGTAGTGTTTGTTGCAAAATGCCACGAGGTCGGGAAGATCGAATCGTATCGCTTGCCAAAGAATGCGATAGTTCAGGTTCTCGTAGCCGTGAACTAGGTAACATCGCATGCCGTAGAGGCTTTGCCAATCAATGGCTGTGTGCCCAACAATGAATTCGTCAGAGAGTCGATGAACGGCTTCGCCAATTTGAACTAATGCATAGCAGCACAAAT
This sequence comes from Coriobacteriaceae bacterium, assembly GCA_019420325.1. Lineage (GTDB taxonomy): Bacteria > Actinomycetota > Coriobacteriia > Coriobacteriales > UMGS124 > UMGS124. The sequence goes on from JAHZHK010000114.1 coordinate 6,220, forward strand.
CATGCAGGTCTTCGTTGTCTATAAATGTTTGTTCGCTGTTGCCGTTGCGGTCAAGGTAGGTCTCGATCTTTGCTGCGTATTTGAGAATGAGCTCGAGTTGCATGTTGTCTTTTTCATTAAGCAGCATAGAGTATGACCATATCCTCGCGGATTGCGTCAAGGAACTCTTGGCTGGACCCGTTAAGGGACTGGAGGTCAACCGTTTTGCCAAGGGCGCTGGAGAGTTCCGTTTGAAGGCGGAAAAATGCAAGCCCTCGGACTTTCCCCTCGTCAATAGCAATGTCGATGTCACTGTGCTCTGTTTGTTCGCCTCTTGCATATGATCCGAAAAGAACCGCTTTCGTGACCCCGTACTGAGCAAAAACAGGTTCAAGGCGTCGTTTGATCTGCCTGATGGTCAGAGAGCCTTCTTGTGACTCAAGCAAATATTCTGTCACGATATGCGAGATGAGTTTCGACCTGTTTGTTACGGCTCTGCCCGACAAACCGGCTTCTCGTTCCTTCTTTGCCTGGCGCTCAACTTCCTCGTCGAGAATCCGCAGGGCCTTATCATCGAAGTAGACGCTTACGACTTTTCCTTGTCGCATACGGCCTCCTATCATGGAATACATATCTATTATATATTAGAAATACATTCTTGCCAGAGGTTTACTCTTCCGTCCCCATGATTTCCGACGGGGTTTGCAGGATGATTGCTGGGGGCTGGTAGAATGAGTGGCCGAACATCCGATTGATGGAGAAAGGCGTGCGGCGCAGATGATAGACGCAGTCATTTTTGATATGGACGGCCTCATGTTCGACAGCGAGTGCGTGTGGAAGACACTGTGGGAGCCTGCGCTTGCGAAGTTCGGGCGCACGGTGCCCGAGGGCTTGCCTGCGGCCGCGTGCGGCACCACGGGCGACGCCGCGATTGCCGTCATTCGCACGTATTGCGGGGAGGACATTGACGCCGAGGGCGTGTTCCACGAGTTCTATCGCATCGCCGCCGAGCGCTTCGCCCAGGGTGTGCCCAAGAAGCCTGGTCTCGACGAGCTGCTTGCGTATCTGAAGGGACAGGGCGTTCCCATGGCGGTGGCCTCCTCGAGCCCCGTGAGCATTATCGAGGGCGATCTGCGCGCTGGCGAGGTCGAGGGGTATTTCGACCATATCGTGTCCGGCCAGTTCATAGAGCACTCCAAGCCTGCGCCCGACATCTTCCTTGAGGCCGCGCGCCGCCTGGGCAGCGATCCCGCACGTACGCTTGTGCTTGAGGATAGCTTTGCCGGCGTAAGGGCCGGCGCGGCCGGCGGTTTTGTGACTGTGATGGTCCCCGATCTGCACCAGCCCACGCCCGAGATCCGCGCCCTGGCTACGCGCGTGTGCGAGAGCCTGTGCGAGGTGGAGGCGCTTTTCGAGGCCGGGGGGCTGTAAGGAGGACGCGCGAGGCGGGCTTTGTGCGTCCTTCGGTGAATTTAACATACATTTCAGCAGTTGAAATGTATGTTAAATCATCAAAACCCCAGTTGAGCGATTTTTCGTTTTCCTGAAATGTATGTTGTTTCGCGAGCGTTGGGGCCTCGCGGACCCGCCGTGTCCCCAGCTCGCACCCAAAACGCAAAGCGCCGCCGTGCCCACACATGGACGCGGCGGCGCTCTTGGGGGATGTCGGGCTTACATCAAGCTACCTCGAACTAGAACAGCGGGCAGCCCTTACTTGCCCAGGTACTTGGCTGCGGCCTGGGCGGCGAAACGGCCGGAGTTGCAGGCCCAGCTGGACTGCGAGCCCGGGGCCTTGTTCACGTCGTAGGCGTCGCCGTACAGGCCGCCCGCGTCGCAGCCGGTGGCATAGAGGCCGGGGATGACCTCGCCCTCGGTGTCGATGGCGTTGCGGATGCTAGTCCATGCTGTTACCCCAATCGCTATAATGAGCTAATCGATGCGCCCAGTTGGCAGATGGCGCTTGTGGTGTGCGAAAGGGGCTGGTATGCAGCGTCTGCGTTCTTTGGCCGTGCCAGTTATGGCATTTGGCCTGGTTCTTACCTGCGGGGGATGGGCGCTCAGTAGCCCTATGGTGGCATTTGCCGATGTCGCGCCCGCTGAGACCCCTGTTTCGGAGGGCGCGACGACCCAGTACCGTCTGGGAAAGGTTTGTAACGCCGGCCTGGATGACGGTTATACCAAGGCCGATGAGATTCGACAGAGTGACCCACATTTTGGTTGGGAGCTCGGATCGTTTTACTTGAGTGATTTCACCCGCGTAATCACTGCAGATGATGGTTCCACTGTGTTTCTCAAGAACCCAGGTGATGAAGTTTGGCTCAACTTCGACCTCGTGCAGAATATCGACCAGGTAAACGATAACGAGCGCCTGTTTGTGTGCGACGACACCAACGGCTACGACGAGCGGATGGCGGTTCCTAAGACCGATTTTGGACGCGGTGCGCTCATCATACGCCGCACGGACTACGAGAATCGCGTCCAGGACCCCCTCGTGTATACCGATTTCTTGTCGGCTGAGTCCACAGTGAGCGCGAACACGGGCGTTAAGCTCTCCGAAGAAGGCGATTATGAGGTTGTCCTCGACTACGAGTTGCAATACGACGTGCGCAAGATTGGCGATGCCTCAATTCTGCCGGAGTATTCCGATTACACCGTTCGTTTCAGCTTCTCTATCCGTAACGGCAACTGCATGGTGTACCCCTTTGATGCGGTGACGGGAGCCGAGTTGTCCAACGCGGCTTTTACGGAGAACGGTTTCAGGCTCGACCTGGCTAACTCTCGCTATCTCGATATCGATGTCAAAAAGGAAGTGCTGAACGAGCAGGGCGACGCCCTTGTTGCCGACGCTCGTTTCAACAAGCCAGCGCGCGACGGGGAGGAGTTTACCG
>JAHZHK010000115.1 GCA_019420325.1 Coriobacteriaceae bacterium
CGTTCAAGACCGTCCTGGAGTCCGGTGCCCTTCCCGTGACGCTTGAGTACTCCGAGTCCAGTTACGTCGGCCCCACGCTCGGGCAGGACTCCCTCATGCAGGGTCTCGTGGCCGTCGTTGTCGGCTTCATCCTTATCCTTGTGTACCTGTTCGTGTTCTACCAGGGCATGGGCTTCATCACTGCCGGCGCACTGCTTACCTTTGGCATCGTCTACCTGGGCATCTTTGCCGCACTTTCCTCAATGGGCCTCTTTGCGCTCTCGCTGTCCGGCCTTGCCGGCGTCGTGCTGACCATCGGTATGGCGGCCGACTCCACCATTCTCGTGCTTGAGCGTTTCCGCGAGGAGCTGCGTGCGGGCAAGTCCGTACGCACTGCTTCCATCTCCGGTTCCAAGCACGGCATCATGACTGCTCTCGATGCCGGTGTGGTGTCCCTCATCTCCGCACTGGGCCTGTTCTTCCTCACCACGGGTTCGGCGCGCGGCTTCGGTCTCACGCTTGCCCTGGGCGTCCTCTGCTCGTTCTTTACGCTGCTCATGTTCACCACTCCCGCCGTCCGCTTGCTTGGCCGCGGCGCCGTGGAGAAGAACCCCGGCTTCTGGGGCGTCAAAGCCGACATGGAAGAGGCAAAGAAGCCCGCTGCCTCTGCCGTGAAGGGGGGTGAGCAGGATGCGTAGCCATTTCAAGCATGAGATTCAATTCGTCAAGCATCGCAACCTGTTCTTTACTATTTCGCTCGTACTTGTCGTGCTTTCCATCGCGGGCCTTCTGTTCCGCGGCCTTAACTTCGGCATCGAGTTCCTCGGTGGTTCGCAGATCACGTTCAACGACGCTGCCGGTGTGACGCAGTCTCAGTTGCGCGACGCTTTCGCCGACCAGGGCCAGCCTGACGCCGTCGTTCAGACCACCTCGGTCAACGACGTCGACGGCTTCATGGTGCGCACCGGCGAGACCGACCCTGTCGAGGCAAACGCCGTGGCTTCTGCCGTGGCGCAGCAGGTCGGCATCGCAGACAACACGTTCTCCGTCACCACCATCGGCCCCAACTGGGGTGGCGACATCACGCGTTCCATGGTGATTGCCTTCGCGGTGGTCATCGCGCTCATCATCCTGTATGTCTCGGTGCGCTATGAGTTCGAGATGGCCCTCATGGGCGTCCTGTCCCTGGCTCAGGTGCTCGTGATCGTCATGGGCATCTATTCCTGGACGCAGATGGAGGTCACGCCTAACGTCGTGGCGGCCCTGCTCACCATCATGGGCTACTGCCTCTACGACACCGTCGTGGTGTTCAACCGCGTCAACGAGAACATCCGCGGCCTTCGCGACGGCGTGCACCGCACAGCCATGCAGATTACCAACTGGTCTGAGAACCAGGTCATCGTGCGTTCGCTCAACACCTCCATCACCTCTGTGGTGCCCGTGTTCATCCTTCTGCTTTTCGGCGGCGACACCCTCAAGGGCTTCGCCTTCGCTATGGTGTGCGGCCTCGTGCTAAGCACGTATTCATCGCTTGTCCTTGCCGCGCCTGCCTATGCGCTGTGGAAGGGCCGCGAGCCGCAGTGGCGCGAAGCTGAGAAGCGTTACGGCGACAAGGCTGCTGGCGTTTCCCCCGATACCAAGCAGGGTCGCTAATGGCGTCCCTGGCCCGCAACAGGCGCTGGGAGGTCGTTCCCTTCGACGCCGGCGCCGCTCAGCTCATCGAGGACTCCTGCGGGGTGTCGTCGCTTGCCGCGCGCATCATGGCTGGCAGGGGCATCTGCGATGCGCAGCAGGCCAGGGACTTTCTCTCGCCGTCGCTCGACCGTGACTGGGCCGACCCGCTTCTCATCCCAGGCCTGGGTGCCGTCGTCGTCCGCCTGCAGCATGCCCTTGAGGCAGGGGAGCACATCGCGGTCTTCGGTGACTTCGACGTCGATGGCATCAGCGCCACCTGTCTTCTGACGAGTGGCCTGCGCGATCTCGGTGGCAACGTCACCCCGTTCATTCCCAAGCGCTTTGGCGAAGGCTACGGCCTGTCGCAGATCGCCGTCGAGCGACTGCTGGAGACGTGCGCTCCCGACCTCATCGTCACCGTCGACACCGGCATCGCCTCTGCCAAGGAGTGCGCTGAGCTGCTTGAGCACGGCATCGACGTCGCCGTGACCGACCATCATGAGCCCGGCGACCTCGTGCCGCAGGGTGTGCCGGTGTGCGACCCCAAGCTCGACCCCGAGTGCCCTTCACGCGAGCTTGCCGGTGTCGGTGTCGCCCTCAAGGTCATCGACGAGCTCGGTCACCGTATGGGCCAGCCCGACCTGTGGCGCGAGTACACCGACATCGCCACGCTGGGCACGGTGAGCGACATGATGCTGCTCACCGGCGAGAAGCGCTCGCTTGTGGCTGAGGGCATCGCACGCCTGCGTCGGGTTGAAAACCCAGGTCTTGCGGCGCTTGCCGTGCAGGCACGTCGCGACCTCACCCAGATGTCTGCCGACGACCTGGCCTTCTCCCTTATCCCGCGCATGAACGCGGCGGGCAGGATGGACGACCCGGCCATCGCGCTCAACCTTCTCATGGAGCGCGACCCTCAAGAGGCCGAGCGCATCGCCATGCGCCTTGAGGACATCAACCGCGAGCGCCGCGCCATCGAGCGCCAGCTTTTCGACGACGCGAATGCACTTGTCGAAGCAACCTACGAGGGCGGGCGCGTCATCGTCGTGGGCGGGGAGGGGTGGCACGAAGGTGTCAAGGGCATCGTCGCCAGCCGCATTGTGAGCCTCTACCATGTGCCCGTCATCCTCTTCACCATCTCCGACGGCGTGGCGCGCGGCTCGGGCCGAAGCGTCGGCGACGTCAACCTCTTCGAGGCCGTCGAGAGCTGCTCGGACCTGCTCATCCGCTTCGGCGGCCATGCCGGTGCCGTGGGCATCACGCTTGATGCCGGCAACCTCGACGCCTTCCGCGACCGCATGGAGGAGTACCTCGCGGCGCTGCCTCCCGAGGACTTCGAAGACCGCTTGAGCGTTTCGGCTGTGGTTGACCTCGCCGAGGTCACCGTCGACACCATCTCCTCCCTCTCGGTGCTTCAGCCCTTTGGCCAGGGCAATGAGACGCCGGTGCTTGCGGTCACCGGTGCCACGATGACGGACCGCCGCCGGCGCGGTGAGGAGGGCAAGCACCTTTCCTTCCTCGCAAACGACGCGAGCGGTTCCTGCCAGGCCATCATGTTCAACGCCGAGAACGTCGAGACCCTCGTTGAGTGCGACGAGGCGGTCGACATTGTCTTTGAACCAAAGGTTGAGACATGGCAGAATCGCGTGAGCTGCAAGATGCACGTCAAGGATGTGCTTTTGCGCGACGCGCGTGACGCCGAGGCACCCAATCCCGCCACTGTACATCTCGTCGAGGCCCTTTTCGAAAACGCCGACCAGTACATTTCCGAAAGCGAGCTCGAGAGCCTCGCCAACACCTCCCAGTTTCACACGAAGGTCGTCGGTGTCACATTCGACGGCAGGCAGAGCATTGTGGCGCGTTTGCAGCCTGGTGACGCCCTGCGTCTCGAACGCGAGCCTTCCAATCCCAACGATCCCAAGGCAGTTGCCCTTATCGATCCCAACGGCGATCGCGTGGGCTACCTCAAGCGCTTCATAGCCGCCGCGATTGCGCCGCGCATCGATCGCGGCGCGGCCTACCGCGCCGTTGTCGAGAACATTACGGGCGGCGTCGACGGCAGACCCGTCGGCGTCAACGTCTTGGTCAGCATTGAGACCGGTGCTGCGTGCGCCGATGAGCTCGAGCAAGCCAACGCCCGCGCCGCCGAGAGGGCGCGCCTGGCGGCCATGTCCTCCAAAGACGTGACCGACGAGCTGCGCAGGCTCCTCATCGGCGAGCACGAGCTTTTGCCTGCCCAGGCGCGCGCCCTTGAAAACCTCGAGGCCGGCGTCTCGTCGTTGTGCGTCATGGCCACGGGCCGTGGCAAGTCGCTCATCTTCCATGTGCATGCCGCGCGCTGCGCACTGCTGCACAACAAGGCGAGCGTGTTCGTGTACCCCCTGCGTGCGCTTGTGAGCGACCAGGCCTACCACCTTGGCCGCGTCTTTGACAGCCTCGGAATGACGACGCGCGTGCTTACGGGTGAGACCCCACTCGAGGACCGCGCAAGCGTGTTCGAGGGTCTTGCCTCGGGCGCCGTTGACATCGTTCTCACCACGCCCGAGTTCCTCGCCATCCACTCGGCCAAGTTCGCAAGCTCGGGCCGCGTCGGCTTTGTCGTGGTGGACGAGGCCCATCATGCGGGTCTGGCCGCCTCGGGCAATCGTAGCTCCTATCTCGACATGCCTCGCGTGCTCGACGAGTTGGGCCACCCTTGCGTGCTTGCCGTCACCGCGACGGCTTCTGCCAAGGTTGGCCAGGAGATCTGCCGCCTGCTCGACATCACCCCGGACGGTGTCGTGCTTGACCCCTCGGTGCGCGAGAACTTGCATGTGAGTGACGAGCGCGGTCGCGCCGATCGCGACGAACGTCTGGTGAGCCTGCTTGCCAGCGGCCAAAAGACGCTCGTGTATGTCAATTCCCGCGAGCAGACCGTGAACTTGGCTCGCACGCTGCGCCGTCGTGTGCGCGATTTCGGGTACCGCGTCGCCTTCTACAACGCCGGCCTTTCCCGTTCCGACCGTGCGGCCGTGGAAGACGCCTTCCGCAGCGGCGAGGTCCGTCTCGTTGTGTCGACCAGCGCTTTCGGCGAGGGCGTCAACCTGCCCGACGTTCGTCATGTCGTGCTCTATCACCTGCCGTTCGACGAGGTCGAGTTCAACCAGATGTCGGGTCGTGCAGGCCGCGATGGCAGCGATTCTTGGATTCACCTTGCCTACGGTGGCTCCGACGCCCGCATCAACGAGCGCGTCCTTTCTTCTGATGCTCCATGCCGCGAGGACCTGGTGTCGCTCTACCGCGTGCTATGCCGTCGCGACCGCGAGGCGCGCCTGGGTGGCGAGGACGGTTTTGCACTCACCAACGCCGAGCTTGCCGCGGACTGTGCGAGCCTGGGCTGCACTCCCACGTTCGGGGCCAAGGGCGTGTCTTGCGGCATCTCCATCTTCCGTGAGCTCGGTTTTACCCAGACGAGCGGATATGGCGTGGGCAGGCGCATCTCTATGGTGCCTTCGCCTGAGCGTATGGACCTGACGCGCTCCATCCGATATCTCGAGGGGCTCAACGCGCTGCAAGAATTTGACGCATTTCGCCGTTGGGCGCTCGAAAGCGACGCGCCTTCTGTGCTTGCGCGCATCAACAGGCCTATACTTCCAACTGACTAGAACCGAGGTACTCCAGGAGGCGCATTGCCATGGCTGACTCCGTCATCCGCACAAAGTACGACCCCACCGCGCCGGCCCTCCCGCCTCAAGGGCAGCTGGACAACTTCCCCGTGCTGCGCGAATGCGCCGCTTCCTACCTGAGCCCCGCCGAGGTGGAGAAGATCGAGCGCGCCTATGAGTTTGCGCGCGCCCATCATCGCGACCAGAAGCGCAAGTCGGGCGAGCCCTACATCAACCACCCGGTGGAAGTCGCCATCATCTTGGCGAAGAACCTCCATTCCGACGTTGACATGCTGTGCGCGGGCCTTCTCCATGACACCGTCGAGGACACCGACGCCACGCTCGATGAGCTTTCCGAGCTCTTTGGGCCCCAGGTCTCCGAGCTGGTTGACGGCGTGACGAAGCTCACGAACATCTCCGTGTCGAGCCTGTCCGAGCAGCAGGCGCTCAACCTGCGCAAGATGTTCCTCGCTATGGCCAAGGACATCCGCGTCATCATCATCAAGCTGGCCGACCGCCTGCACAACATGCGCACGCTCATGGCCATCCCTGAGGACCGCCGTATCTTCAAGGCCAATGAGACGATGAGCATCTACGCGCCCCTGGCAAACCGCCTGGGCATCAGCTCCATCAAGTGGGAGCTCGAGGACCTGTCGTTCTTCTACCTGGATCCTACGAAGTACCGCCAGGTCGCACGCATGGTCGCCGAGTCGCGCGCCGAGCGCGAGGCGTACCTGGAGACGGTCAAGACCATCTTGCGCGACGAGCTCACGAAGGCCAAGATCGAGCATTTCCGCATCATGGGCAGGCCCAAGCACCTCTACTCCATCTATATGAAGATGAAGAACAAGGGCAAGGACTTCAGCGAGATCTACGACCTCATCGCGCTGCGCGTCATCACCGACGACGTGCGTGAGTGCTACGGTGTCCTTGGAGCCGTCCACGCCCTGTGGACGCCCATGCCCGGGCGCTTCAAAGACTACATCGCAATGCCCAAGTTCAACATGTACCAGTCGCTGCACACCACGGTCATCGGTCCTGCGGGCCGCCCCCTCGAGGTGCAGATTCGCACCGAGGAGATGAACGAGCACGCCGAGTACGGCATCGCCGCCCACTGGCTCTACAAGCAGGCGGGCAACTCCGACGGCGACAAGCAAAGCTCGGCGCAGCGTCTCGACGACCAGCTCGCATGGTTGGGCCGCACGCTCGACTGGACCCAGCAGGACGACCTGTCCGACCCTCAGGAGTTCCTCGAGGCCGTGAAGATCGACCTGTACGACAGCGAGGTCTTCGTCTTCACGCCGGCTGGCGAGGTGCAGGTGCTCCGTGCGGGCTCCACGCCCATCGACTTTGCCTATGCGGTGCATACCGAGGTCGGCCATCACTGTATTGGCGCCAAGGTGAACGGCACGGTCGTGCCGCTTTCCTACGAGCTCCAGATGGGCGACCGCGTGGAGATCATCACGCAGAACAACGCAAAGCCCAGCCGCGACTGGCTCAACATCGTGAAGACGCCGGGCGCGCGCCAGAAGATCCGCTCGTACTTCAGTCGTATGACCAAGGCCGACGACTCGGCAGCCGGTCGCGACCAGCTTGCCCGCGAGCTGCGCAAGGTCGGCCTGGGCATCTCCACGCCCCGCACCGTACGTGCCCTGCGCAGCGTGGCCGTGGAGTTCGGCGTGTCGGGCCCCGAGGACCTGTTCGTCTTCATCTGCAATGGCAAGGTTTCGGCCCGTACTGTCGCCACCAAGGTGAAGGCGATTCTCGATGATGCGGTGGACACTCAGGCAGAGGCTGAGAAGCGCGCTCTTGAGAGCCTGCAGAACCCCGTCTGCGCACCGCGCCTGTCGCGTCGCGCGCAGAACTCCACCGAGCGCAAGAAGCGTGCGCTTGCCTCCAACGGCGTGCTCGTCGACGGCGCCGACGGCATGCTCGTGCGTCTGGCTCATTGCTGCAACCCCGTCATGGGCGACGACATTGTGGGCTTTGTCACACGCGGGCGCGGCGTGAGCGTGCACCGTGCCGACTGCCCCAACGTCACCGACCTGCGCAAGTCGGAGGGTCGCATGATCGGCGTGTCGTGGGACACGGGTCTGTCCTCCACGTTCCAGGTCGAGATTGTCGTTGAGGCAATGGACCGCACGCGCCTACTCGTTGACGTCTCCACCGCCATCTCCGACGCCGGCGGCAATATCGTGTCGTGCGGCACAAAAACCGACAAGAATGGCATTTCCAACCTGCGTTTCCTGGTTGAGCTGTCCAACGTCAAGGCCCTCGACCCGCTCCTGCACCGTCTGGCGAGCTACGAGGGTGTCTTTGACGCACGGCGCGCTCTGCCCGGCGAGTCATCCAAGAAGAAATCTTCTTAGGTGCTACATCGCGCCTGCGGGTCTGTGCCCGCAGGCGCGCCGCTTCTATAGGGGCCGCCGCGCTCGACGCGTTGCCGTTGGGTTGTTGCGGCCGAACAAGAGACATATGAAAGGGAAACCATGAAGAAGATCACGTTTGAAGATGTGCGCGTCCCGCTCGACGTCATGCCTGAGTACAAGGACACCTATCGCGAGAACTTCCTGGCTGCCACCCGCGGCACCGGCAGGCTCATGCTGTACGCCTGCGACCAGAAGTTCGAGCACCTCAATGCCGATTTTTATGGCGAGGGCATTGACGAGAGCGACGCCGATCCCGAGCATCTCTTCAAGATTGGTGCCAAGGGTTGCATCGGCGTGCTCGCTGCCCAGCGCGGCCTCATCGCCCGCTACGGCGCCGACTATCCCGACATTAACTACCTGGTCAAGATGAACTCCAAGACCAACCTGGTCAAGACTTCCCAGGCCGATCCCTACTCGCCGATGCTTTCCGACCTCGACGCCGTGCTCAACATGCGCGAGATGGGCGCCAACATCGTGGGCGTGGGCTACACCATCTACTTGGGCAGCGAGTTTGAGGCCCAGATGGTCGAGGAGGCCGGCCAGCTCATTGCCGACGCCCATGCCTACGGCCTGCTCGTGGTTCTTTGGATCTACCCGCGCGGCAAGGCCGTGACCAACGAGAAGGCCGCCGACCTCATTGCAGGCGCTGCCGGTGTCGCCGCCTGCCTGGGCGCCGACTTCGTGAAGGTCAACCCGCCCAAGGAGGAGGGCAAGAAGTCTGCCGAGCTCCTCAAGCAGGCCAGCAAGGCTGCTGGTCGCACCGGCCTTGTGTGCGCCGGCGGTTCTACCGTTGACGCTGAGACGTTCCTTACGCAGCTTTGGGAGCAGATCCATGTGGGCGGTGCTGCCGGCAACGCCACGGGCCGCAACATCCACCAGCGCAGCCTTGACGAAGCCGTGCGTCTGACGCGCGCCATCAGCGCTGTCACCTTCTCCGACTACGATCCCCAGGAGGCCCTCGACGTGTTCAAGGGCATCGACCCCTACACCGCGCCTGAAGCGGAGTAGGACGGTATTTGTGGAGAGTTCTCCACAATCGGCACTTCTCGAAGAAAGTGCTTGCGCTAGGAGAGGAGAGCGCGTAATATTACTCCTCGCACCGCAGCCTACGGGGGTGTAGCTCAGTTGGGAGAGCACTTGACTGGCAGTCAAGGGGTCAGGGG
>JAHZHK010000116.1:0-1875 GCA_019420325.1 Coriobacteriaceae bacterium
AACGCACTCAGCTGCCTCACAGGTTCGGGCAAGGTCATCCAGAAGGCCCACGACGAAGCCTCCTCTCACGGTTGGCTCGAGAGGTAGGGCGCAAATCTGTCGAGGTTTCGACAACCCTTCTTGCTGCGATTTGAGAGAGGGCCGCGCGGTGCGTCCGTGTGGCTCTCTCAGCTGCGGCTTAACTCCGCGATGTCGGCTACCGCTGCTTGTTGCTGGTGCCGTGAGGCATTTTTGCCGTACGTTTGCGTTTTAATTTTGCCAGGTTAGGTAAGGGTGGAGAGCACGCCTCCTCTACCTGGTGTTTTGCTGGGGCTAGTTGAGTGCTGACGCATGCGCTTGGAATTAAAACGCAAACGTACGCCGTTTTCGTCAGACGCTATGAAGCGAGCCCCAGTCTGCGAGCACTTCTTGTCTCAATTTGGCCCAAAGTTGCTTCTGCCGGTCCGATTTTGTGGGATGGGGCTTGCCGAGCATGCTGGAAATCGTCCTTGAAAGGGCGTCGAAGCGCGAAGCGTCTGCGAGTTGGCCATAGGTTATAGGGAGCACGTCGATACCCATGCGCCGCAGTGCGGCGGTGCGGTCTGAATCCGACAAGAAGCTGCCTTCGTTTTGATGAACGAGCGAACTTTGGCACTCAACGTCCAGACCCGACTCCCAATATAGATCGCAGTAGCAGTTGTTTCGTTGGGCGAGAAGCTGTGCGTCGCGTGTCAAGGATATCTTCTTGTTGAAGGTGAACCCGCCATGCCCCTCTCCTCCAAGATTGCGGGCAAACCCTAAGAGCACGCCTACCTGAACCTCGAAGGGAGAGGCTGCTCCGGCAATTAAGAGGCCTGCTGCTTTAGCCAGCTGCTTGCTTCCTCGTTTTGGGGCGCAGGCTGTTGCCGCATATGTTAGTTGCTTTACGGTAGCGAGTGCCGGACGTGACCAAAGATTGGTGAGATGGCCTTGCGAGTCGAGGCACGGTTTCCATCCCCCGATCGCCGGGATGCCCGTTCTGTTTTGAATCGTTTGCAGCCATTTGAAGATGAGGGGTGCCGCTTCGTATATGGCAAAGGAGCCACACAGCTCACTTGCAAGCAAAACTGTTTGGGTGAGGCTGGCTCGAGCGGCCATCTGCAAAAGAGCCAATGCGGGTGTGACGACACTGGTCGATTCGCGGATTCGGATCGTTCGGCAGGCTGCTGTTTCAGGGTTCCACAATCGCGGGCGCAGAAGTGTTGACGTATGGCAGGCGCTGTGCTGGCTTACAAGAATGTCAACGGGGCCGTCATGGGTTGCTGCAATGAGTGGAATCGTTGGCCGAAGCAACTCGGCGGCTTCGCCTGACCCGCGCATAGAGGGGTTGGGCTGCAGGAACCGTCCACAGAGCGGAAGCTCCGCAAGTGCCGCCGCCCTGAAGGCCTCGAGCTCGCCGGGTCTGAGAATTCTGCGCAGCACGATGTCATCGCTCTTGCCTGCCAGCAGCAGGGAAACGATCGGTGGAATTCGCCAGTATTCGAATGCCGTTGTGTCGCAAATAGTTATGTCCATGCCATAAGAATGCACCAAACACCAGGCGGAATTGCCGCAAATATTAGGTGATTCATTTATGTATCCCACCGATGTCACGCAGCACGCGCGAGTCCATGTCGGCAAGACGCCATCATGGCTGCTTGCTGCTCAAAAAAAGACGTACGTTTGCGTTTTAATTTCTGCGTGACAAATGTGTTATGTGGCGCCTTTATAAAACACCTGGTAGATAAGTCGCTGCTTCTCGATGATGACGGGATGCGGGACTGTGCTCAGATTAAAACGCAAACATGCGGCGTTTTTGGTTGGCGGTGCGGGCGAGGGCAACGCGTGGGTGCGTATAATCTGCTCGAAATGCTGGGG
>JAHZHK010000116.1:1885-7438 GCA_019420325.1 Coriobacteriaceae bacterium
GGACTCGGCGGTTTTGGTAGAGCGGAGGGTGAAGATGGCGTCGCTTGTTCCTGAAGATGCGTCCCTTGAAGAGGTACGGGAGGTTTTTTCGCGCGACCGGTTTGCCAGCGAGGCATGCGGGTGCAGGGTCGTTGACTTCGCGCCCGGTCATGCTGTGTGCGAGTTCGAAGTGGGGCCGCAGCACCTCAACGGCATGGGGTCTGTCATGGGCGGAGCGATTTTTACGCTCGCCGACTTTGCCCTTGCCGTCGCGTGCAACATAGGCGAGGAGCCGACGGTGTCGGTTTCCAACACGATCGAGTTTCTCAGCTCTCCGAAGGGAACGCGGCTTACGGTTGTGTGCGACGCGGACAAATCAGGCTCGTCTTTGGGTTTCTATACCTGTGATGTGCATGACGATCTGGGCCGCCACGTGGCTCGTATGACGGCGACGTGTTTTAGAAGGCCCGCGTAGGGCAAGGGCTGCGACGATAATCTCGAAACACCAATGCTGTTGACCTTGCTGTTTTCCAAGCTTGGGGGTCATCAACAAATCTATGATGGCTCAGAAAAAGACCTGCCTATACACATGCATGCCCCTGCGATAGCGTGAGGTGCACAGCGGTAAAACCAGTGTATCCAAACGGGGAAGGCGGGATTTGTATGGCAGCTCAGGTGTCGCGCAGGGCGCTTATGGTTGGGGCGGCGATTGCTCTTGCGGGTGGTGCGCTTGCGGGCCTGACCGGATGCGGCGAGGAGCCGGGCCTCAAGGCGGCCCTGCTCGACACGGGCGAGCTTGTCTTCACCGACTCGCTCGGTAAGCTTTCTGGCAAGGTGAAGGAAAGCTGGCCGCTCGACGAGAGCGAGGCCTACTCCTATACCGACCGCGCCCCTTGGCATGATTCCGCGCGCAAGGTGACGTCGGTGCGCTTCGACGTGGCCGTGAAGCCCACATCGTGTGCCTGGTGGTTCTCCGAGCTTGAGACGTGCCAGAGCATCGACCTTACGAACCTCGACACCTCGGCCTGCACGAGCATGGAGGGCATGTTCTCGTATTGTCCCAAGGTGAGCTCGCTTGATCTCTCGGCGCTTAATACTTCGGCCTGCACAAGCATGACCAGCATGTTTGCTGGTTGCAGCGGCCTTACTAGGCTTGATGTGTCGGGTTTTGACACGGGGGCTGTTGCGAGTCTCGACTCGGCTTTCTACGGTTGTAGCTCGCTTGAGGCACTCGACCTGTCATCTTGGCAAACGGGTCGCGTCGCCACGATGGCCAACATGTTCTCGGGTTGCACCGCGCTTACCAGCCTTGGATTCGGGGATGGTTTCTCCACCTCTGAGGTGACGGACATGTCGGGCATGTTCAATGGCTGTCGCAGCCTTGCGAGCGTTGATGTCTGCGGCTTCGACACCTCGAAGGTCACCTTGACGACTTCGATGTTTGAGAAGTGCTCCGCACTCGCGTCGCTCGATGTCTCATCGTTTGACACATCGCAAGTCACCAGTATGCGCGGCATGTTCCGCGATTGCTCTTCTTTGACCGAGCTCGACCTCTCCTCGTTCGTCACGGCGCAGGTCATGAACTTTTCCAACATGTTCCGCGATTGCAAGGCACTGAAGACTGTCAACGTGTCGTCGTTCGACACGAGCCACGCCACAGACATGAACTACATGTTCTACGGGGATGAATCGCTCGAGTCGCTTGACCTGGATAATTTCAATACGTCGCGCGCTGCCACCATGGAGTCGATGTTCGAGGGCTGCTCGAGCCTGACCGAGCTTGATATCTCGGCTTTTGATATGAGCAACGCTTGGGACACGCGCTCGCTGTTCAAAGACTGTTCCAACCTCGCCAAGCTTGAGCTGGGCGAGTGGAACCTCGCAAAGGCAGAGGACTTCGGTAACATGTTCGCGGGCTGCGGCAAGCTTTCGGACTCTTTTATCGAGGAACATACCCCTGAGCCCATCGATTATGACGCGTAGGGTGCCCCGGTGTGATCTTCTAAAAGCATCTCCGCACCAGCGGAAAGCTTGTGGATGGCGCCATAGGGCAGCTCAGGTATCTGGGCTCCATTGCGAGTCGCGCGTTTGACGACCTTTAGTTTGCTCGCCTTGAATGTGCCTCCCATTTCTCGGACAAAGAATGTAGCGTCCGGGAAATGGGAGGTTTTTATGCCCATTGGCCTGCTATGCAAGCGATGGGGTCACGCGTCTTGCCTTTGATGGGCTCGCGGGGCCGCCAGTTTGTGAGTAAATACGACAGGGCGGGGGATATCCTGCCTGCTTACTTCGGGGGCTATTGCAGTTCGCTGTTTGATACCCTTCGCTGCGGAGGGGACTTTGCGAAAAAGGTGCGAGCCGCATGGGCTGCACGGACGAAAAACCCTGTTGTATACGGTGCAAGTGGGCACACCATATGTCGAAATACATGGGTGTCTGTACGCGTCGCGCGTTAGAAGAGTTCGCTTCCTACCGCTCGTCAGGACGTCTCGCACGAAAAAGCCCCGCCTGTGTACGGGGCGAATCCCACTCCCTACTGCTCGTCGGGTCGCCCCGCACGTATAAATCCCGCCCCGCCTTGCGCGTACGCTAGCGCCAGCTTCTTACTGCTCGTCGGGGATGGTGTCGATGAGGTCGAGCAGGCCCTGGCGGTTGACCACCTGCGTCTTTTGGTAGATGTGGCGGGTGTGGGTGCTCACGGTACCCTGAGAGATATGCAGCTCCTCTTGAATGCGCGAGATGGTGCGGCCTTTGATGACGAGGGGCAGTACCTCGCATTCGCGCGGGGTCAGCTGATAGGTCTTTGCGAGATAGGCCGTTACGCGAGCGATGCGCTCCTCGTAGGCTTGCGCGCTGCCCGTTGTTGCCGTGCTCCCCGTTGCGCCGGTGGCCGGCAGATTCTCCTCAGGCTCTTCATCGAGCATTTCGCCCAGCGAGGTCTCCACCAGGTCCTTCTCCGTAAAGAGGAAGAGCACGGCAAACACCACCAAGATGGTGAGTCCAATGCCCACAAGCGTTAGGCTCAGGTCGCTCGCCGCAACAAGCGCGGTGGTGCCGAATCCGATGCAGTCGCCAACAAATTCGCCCAGGTAGAGTGCGCCTACGGCCATTCCGAACGCACGGGTTGCTCGCACGTCGAAATAGTTGCTCACGTCAATGCAGACGGCGCACAGCAGAATGAAAAATCCCTGGTACGAGCCGAAGATGAACGCGCTTGAGACTGTATGCGGGAATTGCGCGGCACACATGAGCAGGCTTCCCAGCACGAGCAGCATAGCAACGACACGATAGGCGAGGCATATAAAGTCATGCTTGGCGAGCAGCGCGACGAGGGCGAGCGCAACCGAAATGACCGCACAGCCTACCATGAGAAACACGGGGTGGAGCACGGGCACGTCGAAGTAGCGAAATCCGGAAATGACATCGGTAAAGCCCTGGACAAGGCCCATGGCGACGCATGCCACGAGCCCGCGCGTGAACATGCGCTTGGTGCGGGGGAGCAGGCTGTGTTCGCGGGTCGGTTTGGGTCGGACGGGGCGCTGCAATGCGGCCGCACGCAGCATGAACGTCGAGGCGAGCCCGGCGAGGACGACGACGATGACCGCGACGATGTCGGCGGTAAAGATAAGCAGAAGCCCCAGCAGCCCTGCGAAGGCCCACGCTGCCGACAACTCGAACATGGCGCGGTGTGTGCCTACGTCGGAGAAGAGGCGCGCCCAGCCCAAGAACAGCAGACCCGAAGAAACGCCGGAAACCACCCCTCCAGCGATGACGAGCACAAGCCCCAGCGTTGTCGTGACATCGCAGCAGCATAATGCCACCGTGCTGAGCGCCATGGCAATTCCGCTTACGGAGATGACCCTCTTGGAAAGTACCATCTTGTCGGGACGGGGCAAGAAGTGCGGTGCAAGAAAGAGCGTCAGGAGCAGTGCCATCAAAGAGATGAACAAACTGAGATACATCGAGCCGCGCAGGTCGGTTGCGGCCATATAGAGATAGTCGTTATAAAAGACGGACAGGATCCATGTGTTGTAGAGCCCCGCGCCGAAGATGCGCAACGCTGATACGCCCGACAGCAGATCGCGCATTCCTTCAATGGGCACCGACTTCGAGTCAATTCTCTCCATGTGTTTCTCCCCCAAGTGCAGAATTTCGCTGCGCTCATCTTACTCAAATTTCGAGATGCCATATGCGACGAAGCTTCTGACATTCATGGGACTTTTGACGTTTGGTATCGCGACTGCGCCCATGGTGAAGCGCAAGTCAAGCCCCTTCGCATACGTACATGTGTATGACCGAGTTCTAAGATGCCAGCGGTAATGGCTCAGCATCTCAATTGCATGGATGATTGGCCGACGCCGTTGTGATTCGAGGTTCGCGGCCAACCCAAAAGGTGTGCACCATGGCGTCTTTGCATCAAGGGCGGCATTGCTCTCTTTTTACAAGCTTTGTTTCACCACATCAAAACACCAGCTCAAAGGCATCGTATGATGCAACTGTAGCTTTTTATGATGTGCTGCGCACTTCAAAATCACGTTGATTTATGACCAGACATTTTCGTCTCGCAACCTACGTCGATGTGCAGACGGGCACGGACGGGCACCATGGGCACCGTCATCGCGACAAGGCGCACGGTCATACCGGCGCGTGGCCAAGTCGCACGGTTATGAGAGCACGTGAAAGGAGAGAGTATGGGCAAGCTGAATCTCACGCGTCGTGACTTCGTGAAGGCAGCCGCCGTCACCGCCGCCGCGGCCGCGTTCGCTGGCAGCGCGACGAGCGCGCTGGCTGAGGTCGAGCATGCGGAGAAGGTCACCGACATCATGGGGACCGACACCATTGCCGTTAAGACTTGCTGCCGTGGTTGCGGCAAGATGGAGTGCGGTGTCAAGGTCATCGTGAAGAACGGCCGCGCCATCCGCGTCGAGGGCGACGAGGGCGCGTTCCAGTCGATGGGTAACTGCTGCACCAAGTCTCAGTCCTCCGTCCAGGCGGCTTACCATCCCGATCGCCTGCACTATCCCATGAAGCGTACCAACCCCAAGGGCGACAACGACCCCGGCTGGGTGCGCATCTCCTGGGACGAGGCTATGGACACCATCGTCACCAAGATGCAGGAGATCAAGGAGCAGTACGGCGGCGAGGCCATCGCCTGCGAGGTCGGTACCTCCCGCATCTGGTGCATGCATTCCGAGTCGGTCATCAAGTCGCTCTTCGAGACCCCCAACAACCTCGAGGCTTGGCAGATCTGCAAGGGCCCGCGTCACTTCGCCACTGAGATGACCTCCACGTTCTCCATGTCGTGGATGGAGACCATCGCCCGCCCGAAGGTGTACGTCCAGTGGGGCGGCGCTTCCGAGCTGTCCAACTACGACGACTCTTGCCGTACCACGGTTGACGTCGCCACTCGTGCCGACGTGCACATCTCCGTCGACCCCCGTCAGGCCAACATGGGCAAGGAAGCCGACTACTGGCAGCACCTGCGCACCGGCACCGACGGCGCCCTGGCTCTCTCTTGGCTCAACGTCATCATCGAGGAGGATCTCTACGACCACGAGTTCGTGGACGAGTGGT
>JAHZHK010000116.1:7448-8863 GCA_019420325.1 Coriobacteriaceae bacterium
TCAACGTCATCATCGAGAACAACCTCATCGACGACATCTATACCAAGAAGTGGACGAACGCCCCGTTCCTCGTCTGCATGGACATGGAGCCCACGGGCTTCCCCTGCAAGCGCAACGACGGCTCGCACTACGACATGAAGACCCACCTGCTCAAGGAGTCCGACATCGTCGAGGGCGGCTCGCCTTACAAGTTCCTCGTGTACGACAACAACTGGCGTCAGCTCAAGGCCGAGGGCGTCGAGCACCAGTACGGCGAGTTCACCTGGTTCAACGCTGACTCCGAGGGCGTCATCGACGAGACCGGCGGCTTCTGGGAGGGCGAGAACTACGACTCCATGAAGGCCCGCGAGGGTCGCGAGGCTGCCCAGGAGAACTGCCTCAAGGGTTACATCCAGGGCCAGGTTCCCGACCTTCTGCCTTTCGACCCGGGCATCGATCCCGCCCTGTTCGGTGAGTTCGAGGTGACCCTCAAGGACGGCTCCAAGCACACCGTGCGTCCCGTCTACGACATCCTTGCCGAGAAGTGCGCCGAGTACGCTCCCGAGAAGGCTGCCGAGATCACCGGCATTCCCGCCGAGGAGATTGAGGGCGCTGCCAAGGCTTACGCCACCCGCATCGACCCCTCCACCGGCTACGGCAACGGCGGCATCCAGTACATGCTCGCCATCGAGCATGCCTGCAACGCCGTTCAGAACGCCCGTCTGTGCGACGCCATCGTCGCCGTCACCGGCAACATCGACACCCCCGGCGGCAACCGTTCCACCACGATCGTCCCGATCGACGGCGACCTTCAGGGCTTCTCCGCTTGGGTGCCCGGCGCTTCGCTGCCTCCTCGCGAGGTCAACGAGAAGCAGCTCGGCGCCAAGCAGTTCCCGCTGCTCGACTGGTGGGGCTACTGGTGCGACATGAACTACACGTTCAACGCCATGCTGACGGGCGACCCCTACCCCGTGCGCGCCCTGTGGAACGAGTCAGGCAACTTCATGTGCGCCTGCAACTCCACGTTTGCTTGGGATGCCCTGAACAGCCTCGACTTCTTCGTCGATCTGAACCTGTGGCACGCCCCCTCCACCGACGCGGCCGACATCATCCTGCCCGTCGCCCACTGGATCGAGCTTTCCAGCCCCCGTGCCTCCCAGGGTTCGGCCGGCGGCATGGGCGCCACCGTCAAGTGCGTCGAGCCTCCCGCAGAGGCCATGTACGACCCCGAGATCGTCATGGACCTGTTCCGTCGCTGGGGTATGCCGTGGAACACCGAGGAGGGCAACGAGTGGCCCGACATCAACTGGCAGCTCGATGACTCCATCAAGCTCCTCTCTGACGATGAGTACACCAAGACGTACTACACCGTTGAGAACGGCAAGGTCGTCAACATGGAGCGTCGCGGCAAGCTCTTCAGCGAGATCACGCCCAAG
>JAHZHK010000117.1:0-7237 GCA_019420325.1 Coriobacteriaceae bacterium
CGGCCTGCCAGAACAGGCGCGCCTCGGTGTCCTGCCACAGGTCGAAGTCCTCCTGGGTGAACGGACTCATCGTGGGCACGCCGGTCGAGCCCGAGCTCGTGGCCATGAAGACGACGTCCTCCTCGGGCACGGCGCACAGCCCGCCGAAGAAGGAGCCGACACCCTGGGTCTCGCGCTCAGTCTTCTTGTCGATGAAGGGGAACTTCTCGATGTCCTTGAGCGTGTGGATGTCCTCGGGGCTCACGCCGGCCTCGTCCCAGGCCTGCTTGTAATAGGGGGCGTTGTCGTAGGACCAACGCACCATCTCCTTCAGGCGCTCGAGCTGGAGCTGTTCGAGCTCGGGGCGGGGCATGCACTCGATCTCGGGATCGTAGTACTTCTGGTCGTAGGGCAGCTTCTTCTTTGCCATTGCGGTCTCGCTTTCGTGTATCTCGAAGCCCGCGTGTGGGGGCTTGCGGGGGTCGTCCTCAAGGTGGCTACGCAGTCTAGCGTCTCGTGGGCAACTCGAAAGCTACGTATTATTGCAAACTAGCTATTGAAAAAATTGATATACGTATGATTACCAGGTATTCTATTCGTTCATGGAGCCAGTTCGGTAACCATCCATGTCGATTGAGACGTGCTTGAATCCCAGTTCGTGAAGGGCTTGTGTGCCGCCGTTGCGCAAAAAGTCGAACACCGCGCTGACGCGCTCGGGCTCTACCTCCACGCGGGCCATCTCGCCCTTGTCGTGCATGCGCACGCGCACTTGGCGAAAGCCTGCGTCGATGAGGAGCTGCTCGGCCTTGTCCACGCGCTCCAGCAGCGGGTTGGAGATGAGCTCGCCGTAGACGAAGCGGCTGGCCAGGCAGGCAAACGAGGGCTTGTCCCAGGTGGGCAGGCCCAGCTCGCGCGACAGGTCGCGGATGTCCTTCTTGGTGAGGCCGGCCTCAAGCAGCGGGCTTAGCACGCCGGCTTCCTTCACGGCCGCCGATCCCGGGCGGTAGTCGGAGAGGTCGGAGACGTTGGAGCCCTCCGCGCAGGCAATGTGGGCGCCCGCCTCGATGAGGCCCATCTGCGCGGCCTTGGCATCGGCCGTCTCCTTGAGGTGCGCGAACAGGTCGCGCTTGCACAGGTAGCAGCGGTTTTTTGGGTTGTGGCTGAAACCCTCGACTCCTTCGGCATCGTGGGCGATGAGCACTTGCTCGATGCCGCGGGCCTGGCAGAAGGCGATTGCCTCGTCGGTCTCGCGCTGCGGGTAGAGCGCGTTGGTCTCGGTGACGGCGATGACGCCCCCGCCCAGCTGCTCGTGGGCCACGGCGAGCAGCAGTGTCGAGTCAACGCCGCCCGAGAAGCTCACCGCGACGGCGCCCAGGCTCTTGAGGCGGCCCCTCAGGGTCTCGAGCTTGGCGTGCTGTTCCTGCGTTGCGATGAAATCGGCCACGGCTCCTCCTTCTGCAGTCGCATATGGCGTGCACTGTTCCACATTTTTGCGCAAAAAGGGTAGCGTATTTATGCACATCCCTGCTGCGGTGGCAAAGCATGCCCATAATCTGCAATAATTTAGCGATTTGCGTTTGGTTTTTTCAGCACTTTCCTTTTAGGAGCGAACCGCCTATGGCACTCACCGCTAAGCAGCGCAAGCACCTGCGCAGCATGGTGCACAACATGGAGCCTGTGCTCATCGTGGGCAAGTCCAACACCAACGAGGGCCTCATCGCGCAGGCAAACGAGGCCCTCGAGGCCCGCGAGCTCATCAAGTGCTCGGTCCTGGACGCCTCTGAGCTCACGGCCCGTGCGGCCTGCGACGAGCTGTGCGCCCGCACCGGCGCCGAGCCCGTGCAGGTTATCGGCCACAAGTTCTCGGTCTATCGCCCCACGCACCGCAAGGACGTCAAGAAGATCGAGCTGGACTAACACAGCAACGGGCGCGGCATGCCCCGTGGCACACGCGCCGTCCTTGACCGTATGGGCAGGGGCGGCGCGTTGTTGTTTATGGGCGATGCCATGTAGCAGGGCATACCAGGAGGAGCACACATGAAAGAAGAGCGCGCAGCGTACATCCAAGCCATCCGCGACCTCGACGGCGACCTGCCGGGCCGCCGCGCCGCGCTCGATTTCGTGGAGCAATCCGACATCTGGGTGCACGGGGCTCCCGCTCGCTTCCCCTACGTGCCTTATCTCTTCAATGCCGCCGACGTGGCCTTCTTGCAGGACACCTGCACGCAGATCCACACCATCCTCTCCAAGGTCATCGCGCGCTATGTGGAAGACCCCTCCTATCGCGACCTGTTCTGCTTCCCCGAGGAAGTGAAGCGCCTCATCCTTCTGCCCTGCGGCTACGACGAGAAGCTACCCATGGGCCGCTTTGACCTGTTCCTCAACGAGGACGATCTGTCATACAAGTTCTGCGAGTTCAACACCGACGGTTCGGGCGCCATGTCGCGCGACCTGGTGCTGGCGAGCGCCCTTGAGCAGACCCCGGCTTTCGCCCGCTTCGCGCAGGGCAGGCGCGTGGAGAAGTTCGAGCTCTTCGACAGCTGGGTCGAGGCGTTCATGCAGGTATACCGCTCCGACCGCTTTGCCAGCGCCCCGGTACCCAACGTCTGCGTGACCGACTTTGCCAAGTCGGGCGTGTTCAGCGACTTCAATCGCTTCATCGCCGCCTTCGAGCGCGCGGGCATCCCCGCCCGCTTCGCGGACGTGCGCGCCTTCGAGTTCGACGGCGAGAGGCTCATCGATCCGGCCGACGGCACTCAAATCCACGCGATTTACCGCCGTGCCGTTACGAGCGAGATCCTGCAGCACCCCGGCGAGTGCGACGCGCTCATCGACGCTGTCGCCGCAGGTAAAGTCTGCCTTATTGGTCACTTCCGCACCACTGTCGTGCACTCCAAGATGGTCAACGTCGCGCTGTTTGACGAGCGTACCCGCGCTTTCCTCACGCCTGAGGAGTGCGCCTTCATCGACCGCACGGTGCCGCGCACCTATCGCCTGCGCACCGACAACGCCGCGCTTGACCTTGACGACGTGTTTCAGCACAAGGACGCCTGGATCGTGAAGCCCGAGGACGACTACGGCGCGCACGGCGTCTATCCCGGCGTTGACTTCGACCAGGAAAGCTGGGAGCGCACGGTGCGCGACAACATCGATCGTGGCTACATCGCCCAGGAGTTCTACCAGCCCGCACGTGTCGACGTCGTGCTCCCCGAGCATGTCGAGGGACAGGACCCTTGCCGCGTGGAGAGTTGGCAGTCGATGCCGGGCTTTTATCAGTACAACGGGCGCGTGGCGGGCCTGTATTGCCGCCTGGGCCAGGAGGGCGTCATCGCGCTCGACCATGGTGGCCTGTGCTCTTGCAGCTTCAAGGTGGACTGCTAGGTGGCCAAGAAGAAGGGAAAGACCTTCGGCGACCGCCTGGCCCGCCAGCTCAAGGTGAGCATGGGGCCCTGGTGGAGCGACGAAGGCATCCAGGCAATCAATGAGATAGCGCGTCAGGGAGAGGTCGAGGTGGCCGATGCCACCTTCGGCAGCCTCGTGCTGCAGCCGTGCCTCACCTTCCAGCATGAGATGGCCGTGCGCGACTTCGACGAGCAGGGCAAGGAGTTCGACGACCTTTCACCCTTCGTCTATCCCGAACTTATGCGCACCTGGGAGCACAACAGCGCCTGCGTGGAGTTCTCCGAGGGTGCCACGGCCGTGGCGTTCGACTCCGAGCCGGGGTTCATCCAGTCTGTTGCGCTGGACGGCCTGTTCGACTTCTTCCCGGGCTGCGTGGCGCTCGACGTGCGCAAGCTCAACGTCTTGCTCTATAACATTGTGGTCGACGAGGTCTTTGTCTACCCCTCCTACAACGCCGTGAACGGCCATGTGGCGCTTATGTTCGTGGGCGTGAATCAAAACCTTGGCTTTACCTTTGCCTACGAGGCGCGCCTGGTGCTTCAGGGCGAGACGTTCGGCGACGCTGCCCGCGCAACGAACCGCGTGCTTGAGGAGGAGCGCTCGGCATGCCTGGGCGGCTTCTCCACCGCGCCCTCGGAGGAGTTCTTCTCGGCGCTCGACTCCGAGCCTGAGCTGTTTGCCGTGACCTGGCGTCTTCTGGCCGCCCTGTGCTCGGAGCGCGTGGAACTCGTGCGCCAGAGCTGGGGCCGCGGCGAGACGGTCAAGGTGCGCGCTCGCAAGCCCGAGAGCCTGCAGATGGTGGAGGGCGTGCATGTGGGGCAGGGCCTTGGCGAGCAGGCCGACATGGCCGGCGAGCAGACGTGGGAGGAAGGCGTCAGGTGTGCAGGAAGCACCGACGCTGCAGCTGAAGGGAAGGCTGCCGTACGTGTAGACGCCGCGGTCCAGGGGCAGGTAGACGGACATGCAGGAGACGCTGGCGCTGCGGCCGGAGGGAAGGTTGCTGCCGCTGGTGGTGTTGTGCCGGGGCAGGATGCCTTGCGTGCAGAGAGTGCTGGTACCGCGTCTGGGGGAAAGGCTGCCGCCACTGGCGCTGCATCCCGGGGACAGGCCGCTTCGCATGGAGAGGACGCTGGTGACCAGGGACAGCCCGACGCGCTCGCAGATGACGGTGTAGCCCAGGGGAGGTCCGTCGCGCATGCGCGGGGCATCGACGCTCCCGGCGAGGCCGCCGTGTCTAGCAACGAGGTCGCAGACGCAATTGCGACGTCTGCCGACGCCGAGCGCGCCGAAGAGGCGCAGCTCGAGCGCGACCTGCTCCAGGAGGAGGTCGACCGCCTGCGCGCCGAGCTCGAGTCGCAGAAGTCTGCCGCCGCCTTCCGCGCGCGTCAGCTTGAGGACGAGGCGCGTGAGCTGCGCGAGCGGGTCCAGGGCCTTGAGGGGCGCGCTCGCCTTGTGGAGACCATGGACCTGCCCGAGACGCCCTATGAGGCGCTCTCGTTGGCCGCCAAGGCTTTCTCCGACCGCATCGTCGTGCTTGACCGTGCCCGCAAAAGCGCTGAGGACTTCGTGAAGGGCGACCCCGGCGAGGTCTGGGCGGTGCTGCGCTCGGTGGCCGTGACGCTGCACAGTCTGCTCTTTGTTGAGCGCGAACGTGGTCTGGCCAACGCCTTCCGCGACCGCACGGGCTACGAGCTGGCCTTGCGCGACTCCAAGGGCGCCAACCGCAACCCCGACCAGAAGGCTGAGCGTATGGTGGAGTACGAGGGAGCCGTACGCGACGCTACCATGCACATCAAGGGTCGCGGCGTGCGCAAGGGCGAGAGCCTGCGCGTGCACTTCTTCGTGGACTACGACAAAAAGAAGATCATCATCGCCCATTGTGGCGAGCACCTCACCACCGACCGCACCTCGAGCATGTAGCGGCGGGCGCTAGAATATGTGACATTTCTCCTATATAGATGTATCATCCTGTCTTAATGTGAACATGTTCTCCTATTAGGGCGGGTATAACGATGCAGCTTCAACTCAAGATGTATCGCAAACAGGCAAAAATGTCTCAGGCTGAACTGGCGGCGATGCTTGGCGTGAGTGCGCGCACGGTTGGTGCATGGGAGCGCGGCGAGAACCAGCCTGATGCCGATCAGATATGGCGATGCGCAGAAGCGCTCGGTTTATCGCCTAACGAAGTATACGGCTGGGTCTCTCCAGATGAGTCCAGGGCAACTTCCGACTTGCATGACAGCACCGACTCAATGGAGCGCCAGTTGATTGATGCCTTTCGTTCTATGAACGCTTCGGGTATGGCCAGCCTTGTCGCCGTGGCCCGCTCCCTTGCATCTATCTCGTGCAATCAGGCTTGATGCCTCCCATGTTCAACATAATGCGTTGGGAGGCAATCTAATCAGGAAAGTAATCTAAATTGAGTTTAGTTTTGTATTGGCAATAAATATAAATCAGCTTTATAATTAGCTTTGAAGGGTTATATTATGGTCAAGCGCAAGGAGGTCACGGACCTATTGAGAAGGGCGGGCTTTACGCCTTGCGGTGGAACAAATCACGAACATTGGACTAATGGCGAAAGGTGGACGCAGGTTCCCCGGCACGGTGAGATTCCGAACATCCTCTTCGAGAAGATCAAGAAGCAGGCGGGTCTCAAATAGGATATCGCGGAGGTGCTGCACATGTTTGCGGTGTATGAGTTCGAGTTTTTTGAGGATGAGGGATGGGTGCTCGCCTTCCCCTTCGGGCTTGAAGGTGGCA
The DNA here is from genome assembly GCA_019420325.1 of Coriobacteriaceae bacterium. Lineage (GTDB taxonomy): Bacteria > Actinomycetota > Coriobacteriia > Coriobacteriales > UMGS124 > UMGS124. Next base: position 6,142 of record JAHZHK010000117.1, read on the forward strand.
CTCAGGGAAGAGATATGGCGCAGGCAGTTCGCATGGCTGCAGATTGGCTTAAAGGTGAGGTAGAACACGGCCTAATGAATGGCACGCCGTTGCCTTCTCCGACGTTTGGCAATACTGCGGAACATGGCGGCACAATCGGTGTTGTGGGCGTTGAAACCTCGCTGGAGGCCATCGACACGGTGCTTGCGAGTGAGGCTGCCGAGATGCTCGGTGTTTCTCGCGGTCGCGTGTCGCAAATGCTTGCTGCTGGGCAGCTCGAGGGATTCCGCAGGGGGCGTGCCACGTTTGTCACGAGAGAGTCGGTGAAGGCCCGGCTTGCAGAGGCGCCGAAGGCGGGAAGGCCGCATCGGGGGACGCGGGAGCTTGTTGTGGCGTAAGGCTTTGGCTCAAGATTGAGCCTTGCGCCCGTTAAATCGAACCAAACGAAAAGAACCCGCTAGACGCAATGCCTAACGGGTTCTCAATGTTTTCAATGGCTCCCCGAGCAGGGCTCGAACCTGCAACAACTCGGTTAACAGCCGAGTGCTCTACCATTGAGCTATCGGGGAATGCGGTTGTCAGCGTCTTGCGTGGTGCTCGCTGCAGGACTCAGATATATTGCACCTCTAGAGAGTCTTTGGCAACGATGATTTTCAAATATGGGGGACAAACTCATTTTCTACACAATTCCGCTATCTTCGTCTGGTTACGTATCCGCGTGCAAATCATCGCGCGTACCTGCTAATCTGGCGACTCACGTATCCTATCCACCTTCGAGGGAGAACCATGATCAAAGAGATTGTCAAGGACCAGGAATTCCTTGCCCAGGTCAGTGAGCCTGCAACCATCGAGGACGCCCAGGTTGCCACCGACCTTGTCGACACCATGAACCACCTGTCCGAGAGCTGCGCCTGTCTTGCTGCCAACCAGATCGGCTACAACAAGGCCATCATCGCCTTTGCCGACGACAACAACAAGGTCCACGTCATGTACAACCCCAAGCTCATTCAGTGCATGGGGCCCTTCGAGGCCACTGAGGGCTGCCTGAGCCTCGACGAGGAGAGCACCTCTACTCGTTACCAGCTCATCCGCGTGGCCTATCAGGAGGAGCAGAACG
>JAHZHK010000117.1:7247-8532 GCA_019420325.1 Coriobacteriaceae bacterium
TTTCCCGCGTGAAGAAGTACTCCGGCTTCACCGCTCAGGCTATTCAGCACGCCATCGATCACACCAAGGGCATGCTGGTCTAAGTTTCGCCGAGGGGAGCGGTGGCACGCGGCTTTAGGCGCAAGTTGTCGACAACTTGTGAATTATCTGAAGTCATAAGGTATCGCGATGTGATTCGCTCCAAGTTGTGTCATTATATCCCCCGCATTGTCGGAGTGGCGGAATAGGCAGACGCGCTAGCTTGAGGTGCTAGTGACCTTTACGGTCTTGCGGGTTCAAGTCCCGCCTCCGACACCATTCGAAATGCCTAAGGGACCCTGCGGGGTCCCTTTTTTGTTGCCGAATATCGTGAGCTGGTTGCCTGCTTGGATATTGCCTTGCAGCCTGGCATTTTCGTGCTTGCCGTGCTTCATTCGAGGGCTCATGCACATGTGTGGCATCAAACCGAGGCAAGGCCTCAATTCGGTTCTCGCGATAGCAACGCACCGCCATATGGGAACGTGCCTCCGTGTTGGCTGGGCGGTCTGGTTGATTGGCGATGCAAACCCACTTGAGGACTCGTGGGTATGCTTGACGCGAGGTCTTTCCGCAAAGCAGGGGTTTTCCAGCCGCTGAAGACGAGTGGGGACAGCTTGCGAAAGCGACATATCTAAATTCGTTGAGGGGCCGCACAACAAAATGCCTGCTCATAGGCTTGCCAGAATGTAACGCCCAGCGCGAGCAGTGGTTTGTTGCGCATTGGGGGCCAGGAGCACGGCTGGAGAACCCCGTTTTTGCGGCACTATCTTCTGATTTCACTGCGCGCGAGCGGCGCCGATGTTGGATTGTGGCGGAGGTCTCAGATGGATGCTCGTTTTGATTGCGTTTGGGCGTCTGGATTGATTCGGTGCAGATAAGCGAAGGGGGCGTTTGGCCGAAAGCCTCGCGGCGGCTGTGCTGGGCTTGGCACTGCCGTGGAGGGGGATAGACGTCGTTGGGTTCTGTTTGGGGTCATGCGGGCCAATTCGGCGCAGACGGGGGAGAGGGCGGGCACCTTGATCCGCATGGACAGGTAATGGGGCGGACGGCCGGCCCGTTCGAAGTGCTGTCCAAGCATCCATCGTGCACGGTATCCCTTGGTCAGACGCCATGGACGGCGTATTGCCTAAAGGGCCGCATAAACACGCGGCTCTTCATCAAGAAGCGTATGCGGGCGAGCTGATTGGAGCGGGTCCGGAACTGCGCCGCCCTTATCAAAGCTGTCGTGTTGGCAGAAAACTACCAGCTAAACGAAAAGAGGCCAGCT
>JAHZHK010000118.1 GCA_019420325.1 Coriobacteriaceae bacterium
GTTTTGGCTGTCAAAGGCCTTATCTACTCCGTATTCCACCGCAACTTTTTGTGGGGTGGGCTAGAGACGCTGCATGCGGTACCCGACGCCCATGTGCGTCTGAATCATCTTGGGGTGAGAGGGGTCTGCCTCGATCTTCTTGCGCAGGGTGCGCATGAACACGCGCAGGCTCGCCAGATCGCTGTCCCAGCTCGTGCCCCATATCTCGCGGGTGATGAAGGTGTGGGTGAGCACCTTGTCGACGTTTTTCGCCAGAAGGACGAGCAATTTGTACTCGGTTGGGGTGAGCGAGAGCTCGCGTCCGTCTTTCGTCGCGTATCCCGCGGCGTAGTCGATATGCAGCGGACCGTTGTCGAACGTGCTCGCTTCTGTCGACTCGCTCGACGCCATCGAGGAGCGCCTCAAATTCGCACGGACGCGCGCGAGCAACTCATCCACAGAAAAGGGCTTGGTGAGGTAGTCGTCTGCCCCTGCGTCAAGTGCTGCAATCTTGTCGGAATCTTCGGTGCGCGCCGAAATGACGATAATGGGGACTGCCGGCCAGCTTCGGATCTTCGTGATGACCTCGATACCGTCAATGTCGGGAAGGCCGAGGTCGAGCATGATGAGGCTGGGGCCGTGCGACACCGCATCCATGATGGCGGCCTGGCCGTCGCAAACCTTGCTCACGACATAGCCGTGGAGGTCAAGCGCGGTCGAAACGAGGTTTTGAACGGTCAGGTCATCTTCGACCAGGAGGATGCGTGGCTTAGCGGCATTATTCATGAATCTCGATCTCCTCAGCGGGCAGGGTAAAACGGAAGACGGCCCCATGGGGGTGGTTGTCGCGAACTTCGATGACGCCGCCATGCGCCTCCACGATGGAGCGGCAGAGCGACAGCCCAAGGCCGATGCTTCGACGCGAATCCACGGGCCGCGTATTGCTTGAGGTGAAGAAGCGCTCAAAGATATGAGGCTTGTCGCAGTCTGCCACACCCGGCCCATCGTCTGCGACGTCCACCACGACGAACGCACCCTCGCGACGTGCGCTGATGGTGACAGTCGAGTCCTCGGGCGTGTATTTGAAGGCGTTCATGATGAGATTCGTAAGCACCTGCATGATGAGATGGACGTCAATGCGTACCAGCAGGATGTCGTCAGTGTGCTCGATGGTGACGGTACGTCCATGCGATGCTTGGGCGGCATGGCTGAGGGCGGCCTCGATGACCTCGTCGATGAGCTCGGATGTGAAGTTGAGCTGAATGGTGCCGTCCTCGACGCGTGTGATGGCGAGGAGGTTCTCCACGGTATCAATAAGCCAGAGGGAGTCATCGTAGATGGCATCGGCAAGATCGCAGCGCTGTTCGAGGCTGAGCCTCTCGTCGCTCTTCCGAAGGATTGCCGCAGATCCGGATATAGCCGTGAGGGGTGTCCTCAAATCGTGGCCGATGGAGCGCAAAAGGTTGGCGCGCAGCTGCTCGTTTTTCGCCAAGACCGCAGCCTCTTCGCGCTCTTGCGCCGCTCGGTCACTTTCGAGCGCCAAGGCGCATTCACCTACGATAGATAGGACGATCGAATGCTCGAAGGCTTCGGTCTCGCGCCCCTCCAGGGCGATGCCGATGACACCGAATACCTTGTCGCCGGTGCGAACCGCGAGGTAGAGACAGCGCGCCTCAGGCAGGGTCCGCGTGCTTGCGCCCGCGCGCTTGTTGTTGGTGAAGGTCCAGGTTGCAACGGCGCGCTCGTAGTCGGTGAGCAGCGACGCGGATCGGTTTTCGGTGCCAGCGGACTCATAGAGCGCCTTGCCGAGCGTGCCGTGTTCGGCGGGGTAGAAGACCACGTCGAGTTTTAGCAGTTTGACGAGTTGGTTCATGGCGACGCGGGCGCACTCCTCCGCGCTATGGGCTTGCTGTAAGAGCTGGTTCGTTTCGAGGAGTACGCGCGTTTTGAATGCGTTCTCGGCGGAGGTACGGGCATTGTCGGCGATGCGCGCAGTTAACTCGCCGGCGACCATAGCGGTAGCGAACATGATGCCGAACGTGACCAGATAGCTTCGGTCGTAGCTGGCGAGCGAAAACAGAGGCGTGACGAAGCAGAAGTTGTAAAGCACTACAGAGAGCACGCTCGATACGATCGTGCAGATACGCCCCGTCGTGGTGACGGCGGTCAGCAGGGCCGTGAGGATATAGAGGGATATGATGCTGGAATCGGCAAATCCCAGATGGCGGAAAGCCGTGCCGATCGCCGTGGCGACAAGAGAGAGGGCCAGCGTGCGAAGCACGTTTCGGCTGCTGGGCGGCTGCAGAGCGAGCGCATGGCGGCGTCCTTTGGGTCGGGAGGGCGGAGTCGACTGGTCTGGAATGATGTAAATGTCGAGGTTCGGGGCGAATGCTATGAGCTGTTCTACGAGAGATTTGCGGCCAAAGAGGGCCTGACGGACGCTGCTGTGCTCGCCCGTGCGCCCCATGACGATCTTCGAAATACCCGACAGGCGCGCGAACTCGGAGATCTGAAACGCGACGTCGTCGCCATAGACGGTTTCCATATGTGCTCCGAGCTGCTCGGCTAGGGCGATATTGGCTGCAAGCTTGGCGCGCTCATCATCGCTCATGGCTTGCGTGCGCGGGCTTTCTACGAACAGGGCGACGAGCTCGCTGCGAAACGCTTTCGCCATGCGTGCGGCGGCACGGACGATGCGGGGATTGGTCGGCGCCGGGGAGACACAGACTAAGATACGCTCCTTGGTGTAGTAGTCACGGTTTCCCAGCACGCGTGCGGCGTCTGTGAGGTGGCCGGTGCGATCGGCGCAGCGGCGCAGCGCGATTTCTCGGAGTGCGGTGAGGTTTTCGACGGTAAAAAAATGCTGTTGCGCTCGGTCGGCTTGTGCGGGACGGTAGACGAGGCCGGCGCGAAGGCGCTCAAGTAGGTCTTCGGGCTCTATGTCGACGAGCTCGACCTGGTCGGCATCATCGAAGATACGGTCGGGGATTCGTTCGCTCACGACAACGCCGGTGATGGATGCAACCATGTCGTTTAGGCTCTCGATATGCTGAACGTTTACGGTCGTATAGACGTCGATGCCCGCATGTAGAAGTTCCTCGACGTCTTGATAGCGTTTGTCGTGGCGAGACCCCGGCGCATTCGTATGGGCGAGCTCGTCGACAAGGATGAGCTGAGGGGCGCGCTCGATAGCCACATCTAGATCGAACTCGCTGAGCGCAATGCCGTTGTGCTCGATGAGTTTACAGGGCACGTTCTCAAGCCCTTGTGCAAGATGGGCAGTTGCCGGACGTTCGTGCGGCTCGATGTATCCCGCGACGACGTCGACACCTCGCCGCTTGGCGGCGTGGGCGGCTTGAAGCATCGCATAGGTTTTGCCTGCGCCAGCAGCGTAGCCAAAGAAAATTTTGAGGTGTCCCCGGCTGGTTCGAGCGTCATCGGCGGCCTCGTCTTTCTCAATTGCCTTGAGGATGAGGTCTGGATTGACGCGAGTGTCCGATGCGTCGCGCTGCATAGCGTAGCCTTTCTGAAGCGTTGTCCATGCGTGCATACGCGGTGAGGACGCCACTGTATGCTCGCGAGGTCGAGTATAGGCGCACTGCAGCCGCAATAGTGCTTTCTACCTGCATCTTTACGGCATCTTAAGGTCGTGAGCCCCAGCCCTCACGCCTCTTTAACACCTAGAAGCGTTTACTGTCCCCAGACGCTTGCGAGGGCAGGCGTCCGAGACATCGGACCGCGCGTGAAAGGGGCGGTAATGGACATCCTCATTCCCATTATCGGAGTCGTCTGCATTGGACTCCTTATCTATTACATCTACATTCTGATGAGGAGTGATTCGTAAACTATGGACGCTGCGATTCAGTACATCTTGTACTTTGCCGTGCTCGTCGTCCTGGCCGTTCCGCTCGGTCGGTTCATGGCCCATATCATGGATGGTGAGCATACGTTCCTGTCGCCTGTGATTGCTCCTGTGGAGCGTGGCGTCTATCGTCTGCTTCGCATCGACGCGGCAGAGCAGATGGGGTGTAGGCGCTATCTGGCAAGCGTGCTGGCCTTTTCGGGGATCGGCCTCGTGGCTCTTGTGGCACTCCAGGCGCTTCAGTCCTTCTTGCCAGGCAATCCCCAGCACCTGCCGGGTGTGCCATGGGACCTGTCGTTCAATACGGCTGCTTCCTTCATAACCAACACCAACTGGCAGTCCTACTCCGGTGAGACCACCCTGTCCTACTTCGTGCAGTTCATGGGCCTCACCGTGCAGAACTTCGTTTCCGCTGGTACCGGTATCGCGGTCATGTTCGCGCTGATCCGCGGCTTCCGTCAGATCAAGGAGCAGGGTCTGGGTTCCTTCTGGGTCGACCTCACCCGCACCGTCCTGTATGTGCTCATCCCGCTGAACCTCGTGTTCGGCATCTGCCTGGCTGCCGGTGGCGTCATCTCCAACTTCCAGCCGGCTCAGAAGGCTGAGCTCGTAGAGCCCGTCGCTGTCCAGCCTAATGCAGACGGCGGCTGGAGCGTCATCGACGGCGCCCAGATCGAGGGCGACACGGTCAAGGTCGACGGCAAGGTTGTCGAGGGCGCGCGCGTGGTCACCGAGCAGTTCCTGCCCCAGGGGCCCGCGGCTCCTCAGGTCGCCATCAAGCAGTCCGGCACCAACGGCGGCGGCTTCTTCGGTGTGAACTCCGCCCATCCGTATGAGAATCCCAGTGCCTTCACCAACATCATCGAGATGACCAGCCTGCTGCTGATCCCGGCCGCCTGCTGCTTCACCTTCGGTATCGGCGTCAAGAACACCAAGCAGGGCAAGGCCATCTTCGCGGCGATGCTTATCCTGCTCGTGGTCTTTACCGGCATCATCGCCGTTAACGAGCATATGGGTACGCCGCAGCTGGCCGATGGCGGCGCGGTCAACATCGAGATGACCGATGGCCAGGCGGGCGGCAATATGGAGGGCAAGGAGAGCCGCTTTGGCATCGCCTCCTCTTCCACCTGGTCCGCTTTCACGACGGCTGCTTCCAATGGCTCGGTCAACTCCATGCACGACTCCTACACCCCGCTCGGCGGGTTTGTCCAGATGCTCCAGATGGCTCTGGGCGAGGTCGTCTTCGGCGGCGTGGGCTGCGGCCTGTACGGCATGATCGGCTTCGCCATCCTCACAGTGTTCATCGCCGGCCTTATGGTCGGACGCACGCCTGAGTTCCTGGGCAAGAAGATCGAGCCGGGCGAGATGCGCTGGGCAGTTGTCCTGTGCCTGGCAACTCCGTTTGCCATTCTGGTGTGCTCGGCCATCGCCTGCATGGTGCCCGGTCTTGCCGACCAGCTCAACAATGGTGGCGCGCACGGCTTCTCCGAGGTGCTGTATGCCTTCACCTCATGCGGTGGCAACAACGGCTCGGCGTTTGCAGGCATGAACTGCAACAATCCCTGGATCAACGTCATGCTCGGCCTCGAGATGCTGTTTGCCCGCTTCATGCCCATCATCGGTACGCTGGCTATCGCCGGCTCGCTGGCCAAGAAGGGTAGGGTCGCCGAGAGCGCCGGTACCCTGTCTACCACCAACGGCATGTTCGTATTCCTGCTCGTGTTCATCGTTCTGCTGATCGGTGCCCTGAGCTTCTTCCCGGCCCTGGCGCTTGGCCCCGTTGCCGAGTTCTTCCAGATGATTGCGTAAAGGAGGACGCAGATTTATGGCTATGCAAAAAGACATGATGGGCCGCGCGGTCCGCGACTCGTTTGCCAAACTGGATCCTCGCGTCCAGATTCAAAACCCGGTCATGTTCCTGGTGTGGCTTTCCGCCGTCATGACCTCCGTCCTGGCCGTCGCTTCCATCTTCGGTGTGCAGGACGCGGGTGTGCCCACCTACTATGTGGTCACCATCGCGGTCATCCTGTGGCTCACCGACCTGTTCTCGAACTTCGCCGAGGCGCTTGCCGAGGGCCGCGGTAAGGCTCAGGCCGATTCCCTGCGTGCGGCCAAGAAGGATGTCGAGGCCCATCGTATCGAGTCCGTTGAGGACAAGGAGCACTTCACCGTCGTTCCCGGCACCGAGCTCACGCGCGGCGACCTGGTGATCGTACGCGCCGGCGAGCAGATTCCCGGCGATGGCGACGTCATCGAGGGCGCTGCCTCCGTTGACGAGTCCGCCATCACCGGCGAGTCCGCCCCCGTGGTCCGCGAGGCCGGCGGCGACCGCTCTGCCGTTACCGGCGGTACCACGGTGCTGTCCGACTGGATCATCGTCAAGATCTCCAGTGAGCCCGGCCAGAGCTTCCTGGACAAGATGATCGCGATGGTCGAGGGTGCCGCGCGCAAGAAGACCCCTAACGAGATCGCTCTGGAGATCTTCCTGGTGGCCCTTTCCATCGTCTTTATCCTGGTCACGCTGGCCCTGTATTGTTACTCCTGCTTCTCGGCCGGTCTTAACGACATGGTCAACCCCACGGCCGTGACCACGCTCGTGGCACTGCTCGTGTGCTTGGCTCCCACTACCATCGGCGCCCTTCTGTCCGCCATCGGCATCGCCGGCATGAGCCGTCTGAACGAGGCCAACGTGCTGGCCATGTCCGGCCGCGCCATCGAGGCCGCCGGCGACGTCGACATCCTCATGCTCGACAAGACCGGCACCATCACCCTGGGTAACCGCCAAGCCGCCGAGTTCATCCCGGTCGACGGCGTCGATCCCGCGGAGCTGGCCGATGCCGCTCAGCTTTCCTCGCTGGCCGACGAGACCCCCGAGGGTCGTTCCATCGTCGTGCTCGCCAAGGAGCAGTTTGGGCTGCGCGGCCGCACACTCGAGGATAAGGGCATGGAGTTCATCCCCTTCACCGCGGCGACTCGCATGTCCGGTGTGAACTACGAGGGCAATGAGATCCGCAAGGGCGCTGCCGATTCCGTGCGCACCTATGTGGAGGCAGCCGGCGGCGTGTTCTCCCAGGAGTGCGACGAGGCCGTCGAACGCATCGCCAAGGCCGGCGGCACCCCGCTGGTCGTGACCAAGAACTGCCGCGTGCTGGGCGTTGTGTACCTCAAGGACATCATCAAGTCCGGCGTTAAGGAGAAGTTCGCCGACCTGCGCAAGATGGGCATCAAGACCATCATGGTGACGGGCGACAATCCGCTCACCGCCGCGGCAATCGCCGCCGAGGCCGGCGTTGACGACTTCCTGGCCGAGGCCACCCCCGAGGGCAAACTCGAGAAGATCCGCGAGTTCCAGCGTGAGGGTCACCTGGTCGCCATGACCGGCGACGGCACCAACGACGCGCCGGCGCTCGCCCAGGCGGACGTCGCCGTGGCCATGAACACCGGAACCCAGGCTGCCAAGGAGGCCGGCAACATGGTCGACCTCGACTCCAGCCCCACCAAGCTCATCGAGGTCGTGCGTATTGTCAAGCAGCTGCTCATGACCCGCGGTTCGCTCACGACCTTCTCGGTGGCTAACGACATGGCGAAGTACTTCGCTATCATCCCGGCCCTGTTCTCGCCGATCTACCCGGGCCTTGGCGCGCTCAACATCCTCGGTCTGGCAAGCCCACTGTCCGCGGTTCTTTCGGCCATCATCTATAACGCGCTCGTTATCGTCGCGCTGATCCCGGCCGCGCTGAAGGGCGTTAAGTACCGCGAGGTCCCGTCTGGACAGCTGCTGACCCACAACCTACTCGTGTGGGGTCTGGGCGGCATTGTTGCCCCGTTCGTATTCATCAAGCTCATCGACATGCTGCTCGCGTTCTGCGGCATTATGTAAGTGGAGGTTTGTATGTTCAAAGGTGTTGCATCGCGCGCACTTGGCGTGTTCGCGCTGTTTACCGTTGTCTGCGGCCTGGGCTATACGCTCGTCGTGACCGGCATCGCCCAGGTTGCGTTCCCGTATCAGGCGAACGGTTCGCTCATTACGGTCGACGGCAAGGTTGTGGGCTCCGAGCTCATCGGCCAGAACTTCGAGGACGAGGACCACATGTGGGGCCGCATCCAGAACGTGTCAATTGTCGAAGGCGAAGACGGCGAGCTCGTGGCGTATGGTGCCCCGTCCAACCTGTCCCCGGCGAGTGAGGAGTACCGGCAGCTTGTGGACGCGCGCGTCGAGAAGATTCGCGCCTCCAACCCCGACGCCGGCATGGATGCCGTGCCCGTCGACCTGGTGACGTGTTCTGGCTCAGGGCTCGACCCCGAGATCTCCCCCGATGCCGCCGAGTACCAGGTACCGCGCCTGGCGAAGGCCACGGGCAAGAGCGAAGGCGAGGTGCGCGACATCATCGCCCAGTGCACCAAGGGCCGTTTCCTCGGCGTGTTCGGCGAGCCCACGGTCAACGTGCTCAAGGTGAACCTTATGCTGGACGGCGCGCTGTAGGTGAGGGAGTGGCGGATGAGGGCATGACTGACTATCTGAGCCCTCAATTCCACCCCGCCCATCAGTTGCGGTGAAATACGGACCGTTTTGGCTGTCAAAGGCCTTATCTACTCCGT
>JAHZHK010000119.1 GCA_019420325.1 Coriobacteriaceae bacterium
GAGAGACCCAGGACGGCCACACCGATAGTAATAGAGCTTGTCTTGAATAAAAGTTATATTTTTTGCCAAAGGAAACACTTCAAACGGGAAGATTGTGTCTTCTCCCATTCGACAATCTTCACAGAACCATAAATTATTCCGCGACATAAAGCTACGCCGGACAAAGTCGCGCACAGCAAAGGGTCTCGCACCAGGCTCATCAAAAAGCAACTCTGGGTAAAAATCTTCAAATGTGTGGTTCCGTACCGGATTCTTGCCATTAACCCAGGCCGGCACCCCTGTCGCGGACGGATAATGCTCTGGGTCTATTCCAAAGACAACGACATCAGCTTCTTGTTTTTCAGCAACCGTATAAAGCCTATCCAAAGTTCTCGAGGAAAGTCCATCATCAGCGTCAACAAAAAGAACATATATGCCACGAGCCTCACTTAACCCAAAATTACGAGCATGAGAGGGGCCCGCATTCTCGGATTCGAATACTCGAATCCGAGAATCTTTTGCTGCGTAAGCATTAAGAATTGCCTCAGAGCCGTCAGTGCTACCATCGTTTACACAGATAACCTCAAAATCGTGCATAGACTGCGCAAGGATAGTATCAAGACAAGTCGCTAGATATTGTTCAACATTGTAAACAGGCATTACGATGCTGACTTTAATTGCTGAGTCATCATTAGCCGAACGATACTCAAAGTCAGATTCCTTGGGTGTGAACCTACTCTCCTCGCGCATCAAACCCGCAAGGAATCGTTCGGGTGAATACATAACCTGATAGAGCTTCTCTGCTTCATGTCGCGAAAAAAGCGACATATCGAGCTCATTCGCTTCTGCAAGTTGACGAAATTCACTACTAAAGTGTTCAAGAAACTCCTTGCGGAATTCTGGAGCAACGCGCTTTATGGTGTTGTAGTAATAGCCGCAAAAACGGAAATAACTGCAAAGTGGAATGAACTTTGCGAGATTCTCTCTATCCGTTTCGATAGCAGTTCTGATGTAATCGTATTCACTGCGCATCGCCCAAACCTTGGACTTGCTGTATACAGAAGAATTGGGGTTATCGCGACGATTCATGTAATAGGGCTTGTCAAGAAACATAACACGTTCAGCACGACAGAACGTCATAAACCAGAACCCATTATCCTGAAATGACGCGCCAAGTGTCTCATTGTGTCGAATGTGCCAACGACGCAAGAACTCTGTTTTGTAGATGCCGCTCCAAGTATTCATGATGAACTTGAACGTCTGCGGCTCATTGCCCGGGGTCAGAACACGATTGTAGAAGCTCGAATCGCTTGAAAGGCGGTTATATACTTTATCAAGCCCCCCGTCCTTCCTCTCCTTGAATCGATAGAAGTCAGCCTTGACAAAATCAAGATCCTCTTTTTTTGCCAACTGATACAAATCGCTGAACATGTTGGATGGGACCCAGTCATCGGTCTCAACAATGCCAATGTACTCTCCGCAGGCTACGTCAAGCCCCATGTTCATTTGCCGACCATAGCTCTTGATATCAGAAACGAGAACCTTGACGCGCTTGTCCTTGGCCTCAAATTCACGCAGCACTTCCAAGGTGCCATCAGTGCTTCCGGAATCGATACAGATGACCTCAATATCCCGTAGGTCTTGCTTCAGCACGCTCTCTACGCATTCGCGAATATACGAAATAACGTTGAGGGACGGCAGCAAAATAGACATCTTGGGCACATTTGCCATTGGTGTAGCTCCTATCAAAACTGATTAAAATGCCATATAAATAAAGATGTTTAATCCCTACCGAACAAGTCCCTCGTGTACACCTTGTCGGCGACGTCGTCGAGGTCGGCGGACCAGCGGTTGGCGACGATGACGTCGCAGCGGCGCTTGAAGTCCCCAAGGTCGTGCGTGACCTCGGAGCCGAAGAAGTCGGGGGCGTCGAGCGTGGGCTCGTAGACCATCACGGGCACGCCCTTGGCCTTGATGCGCTTCATGACGCCCTGGATGGAGCTGGCGCGGAAGTTGTCCGAGCCGGTCTTCATGGTGAGGCGGTACACGCCCACCACGGGAGCCGCGGTGCCGGAGTAGACCAGGTCGGCCACGCGCTTCAGGATCTCCTCGGAGACGAAGTCCTTGCGGGTGCGGTTGGCGTCGACGATGGCCTCGATGAGGTTCTGGGGGACGTCCTTGTAGTTGGCCAGGAGCTGCTTGGTGTCCTTGGGCAGGCAGTAGCCGCCGTAGCCGAAGGAGGGGTTGTTGTAGTGCGAGCCGATGCGGGGCTCCAGGCACACGCCCTCGATGACCTTGCGGGCGTCCAGGCCCCTTGAGCAGGCATACGTGTCGAGCTCGTTGAAGTACGCAACGCGCAGCGCCAGGTAGGTGTTGGCGAAGAGCTTGATAGCCTCGGCCTCGGTGGAGCCCATCACGAGCTCGGGGATGCCGTGCGAGCCGTCGGCGTTCTCGCGGTCGCGCTCGGCGGGGTCGGCGCCGCCCTCCAGCAGGTGGGCAAACTCCCAGGCCTTCTCCTCGAGCAGCTCGCGCTCGGCGGCGTTGCCCGGCACGCCCACGATGATGCGGGAGGGGTGCAGGTTGTCGTAAAGGGCGTGGCCCTCGCGCAGGAACTCCGGCGAGAACAGGAAGCGGCCCTCGGGGTAACGCTCGCACAGGCCCTCGGCATAGCCCACGGGCACCGTGGACTTCACGACCATGACGGCAGCGGGGTTGACCTTGAGCACGAGCTCCACGACCTGCTCGACATAGCGGGTGTCGAAGAAGTTGCGCGCGGGGTCGTAGTTGGTGGGGGTGGCGATCACGACAAGCTCGGCCTGCTTGTAGGCAGCCTCGCCGTCCATGGTGGCAGTGAGGGACAGCGGGCGCTCCCCCGACTTTGCGCCGGCCAGGAAGCGCTCAATCTCCTCGTCGCGGATGGGGCTCTCCCAGCGCTGGAGCATGGCGACCTTCTCAGGCACGACGTCCACAGCGGCAACGTCATTGTGCTGCGCCAAAAGGCACGCCAGCGAGAGCCCGACGTAGCCGGTGCCTGCGATTGCGATGTTCATTGACAAACTCCAATCCGCCCTTTGCGGAACGCCCATTTATTCCAACTAATTATACGCATAGGTCCAGAAGGTAAAGCCGGAGGAATCCAGGCATACAATACAAGCGCCTGCAAACGTTTGGCACCATCCCTGCAAACCCAAGCATTGACAGCAAAGACAAAAAAGACAAAAATTGACAAAAGAAATCAAGCACAGTTACTCTCGCCAAGGAGGGCACGATGACAACGACCCGACCCTTGCCCAATCCCTTCACCCCCACCTTCGGCTTTGTACCATCATACCTGGCCGGTCGTGAGAAGGTCGTCAACAACCTCACTCGCGCACTTCAGGCAGGGCCCGGAAACCCCGACCTCTCAAGCATCCTCATGGGTGCCCGCGGCACCGGGAAAACCGTCTTGCTTTCCCTTCTCGCAGACGAGGCCCCAGCATACGGTTGGGTTGCAGTCAACGTCTCCGCGTGCGAAGGCATGCTCGAAGAGATAATTGACCTCGCCACTCAAGCCGCAGACGACTACGTCGCATCAGACAGCAACCTGCGCCTTAAAGGCATCAACGTCGCCCAGCTGTTCGGCTTGGAATGGGAGTATCGCGACCCATCGCGCGGCACCTGGAGAACCCGGATGAACAAGGTTCTTGACAGCCTTGCCGCGTATGACATTGGACTCCTGCTGACTGTCGACGAAGTCCAGGCAAATCTCGACGAGATGGTCAAGCTGGTGTCCACATACCAGCACTTTGTGCGCGAAAGGCGTCGCGTCGCACTCTTCATGGCAGGCTTGCCTCAACAGGTATCCCGGCTTCTTAACGAGGACTCGGTGACTTTTCTGCGACGCGCCAGCCTCTACCATCTCGATAGGATTCCTGACTATGAGATACGCGTCGCTATTGAGAAGACTGTCACCGAAGCAGGCGGTGCAATCGAGCCAATCGCCCTCGACAAGCTCGTTTGTGCAACGGACGGTTATCCCTACATGATGCAGCTTGCAGGATATCGCTCTTGGGAACACGCAACCGCCGGCGCAATCACCGACACTGACGCCGAATGGGGAATCGAAGTGGCACGCGAAGAAATGGGCCATCGCATCCTCGCAGTCACATACGATTCCTTATCGCCTAAAGACCAGGCTTTTCTTGAGGTCATGTCGCGCGACTCCTCGACAAGCCTGCAAGCGGATATCGCAAAACGCATGGGAGTGACCAGCGGCTACGCAAGCGAGTACAAGCGCCGTCTGCTTGAACAGGGCGTTATCGAGGAACGCGCCCGAGGTGTCCTCGCCTTTGCCATACCTGGCATGCGCGATTACGTCCTGCGCATGAAACAGGAGCGGTCCGACCGCGGCTGAAACGGCTTCACCACACTCGTCAAGCTCAACACCCCTTTGCCCGCACGTACAACCCGGGACAGACGCGCTGCAGCAGCAAGGCGAGCTTCTTTTTTGCAGGGATGTGAGACGAACTCAGCAGACGGCGGAGCAAGGTGTCTCGCTTGCAGCCCCATGCCTTGGCATCGTCGGGACTGACGCCGGCGAGATCCTCCAGCGAGCTCCCGATGCGGTTGCACAGTACGGCCTCGGACAGACAGGCAAGCTCCTCGTCACCTTCGGCGCGATAAAAAGCAATGCGTTCCTCTAACGCCTCAAAAGCGTCGAGGGTCTTGACTGTGACGCCGGAGTCCATGATGCTGCCCGAACGCTGCCGGTAAAAATAGAACGGGGCGTCGCACACCGCGACGCTCCCCGCATGCCAAAGCAGGCGGTATGTCACGAATTCGTCCTCGTGTTGCCTGCCCACAGGAAACCGGACCCCCTCGAAAAGAGACGCACGGTAAAGCTTGTTCCACGCCACCGTCGCCGCACCCGTGGAGTCAAGCTGCAGAGCGAGGGACGCCTCACGACCGGTGCACGCCTTAAACGCGGTGCAGTGGAGATCCGGCGATGCGACGAGCTCATCCGAATCGCAGGTAAACATGCATTGGGAGATATTCGTGCCGGGGGTAAGCAATGCCTCGATAAAGCAGGGGGAAACGGTGTCGTCACTGTCGACAAAAGCAATCCACTCCCCCTTTGCCATCTCGATACCGGCGTTGCGGGCAGCGGAAAGGCCGGCATTGGCCTGATGAACCACCTTGAAACGAGGGTCAGTCGCGCCCGTCGCGTCACAAATCGCCCCCGAATCATCAGACGAGCCATCGTCGACCACAATGACCTCGATGTTTCGATACGTCTGCGTTCGGAGGCTCTCGAGGCACTCGCCCACATACTCGGCCACGTTGTGGACGGGGACGACGATGCTGACAAGGCCGCGGTCGATACCAGGAGCATGCAACGCCTGGGTGGCGTTGGCTTTGCCGACCATACCCCTGCTCGGCGCCACCGCACCATACCCCCGAAGGACCTCGATGGCAACCTCGCGCATGTCGTAGCCGGAGCACGACACAGCCTGCCAGGCCTGCGAGCGGTCGTGGTGCTGGGCGAGCACATCAGTGAGGGCCGAGGCCCAGGCGTCTGGGTCGAGGGCGACGCGCTCGAAGCGCCCGCTTGTGGCCGCCTCCGGCGGCACGGCAGTTGACGCAACCACGGGCAAGCCAGCAGCCTGGCCTTCCACGGCAACGATGCCCAGCGCCTCGAAGGTCGACGGCACACAGAGCACGTCCATGGCCTGGTAGAGCGAGGCCACGTCGTCGGTACGGCCATACAGGCGCACGCGGTCTTGCACGCCGAGCTCACAGGCACGACAGCGCAACGCGACCTCGTAGGAACCGTCGCCGTCGTCCTCGCCTACCAGAAGCAGACAAGCGTTTTGTGGCGATGCGGCAAGCACATCAACAAGAAAGAGCTGGTTTTTCTGGCTGCACAGCCTGCCTACACAGCCAAGCACGGCCTGATTGGACGCAAAGCCCAGCTCGGCCCGAAGTTTCTCCCGCACGCCGTCATCGAATGCGAACCTCTCGGGAACGATGCCGTTACGCACAAGCGTAAAAGGTCGCGTGCCGAACATGAATCGCCCCGCTGCCTGCGAGGGAGCCCACCGCACATCGGCGTACCCCCCAAACAGACCCGTGCATATGCGATGCAGGGCAAGCTTGAGCCAGCGCGTGACACTCGGGCGCAGGTCGTTGTTGTGACTGTGCACGATAACGCGCGCAACGCCGGCTTTCTTGGCCGCCCGGGCAAAGAGCAGCGCAAGCCCCTCGTACACGTTGAGGTGGACCGCGTCGTAGGCGCCCTGCTCGAGCAAGCGGCGAAACTCCTTGAGGTTGGAGGCGACGCTACGGATGCTTGTGCCAAAAGCGATGGGCTCGATGCCCATCTTGGCAAGCCGCGCGTCATAGGGACTGGGCTGCACTCTACACGCCGCCAAGTCAACGGCCAGCCCCGTGCGGTCCATGCACTCGAGCAGCGTCGTGACAAACGCCTCGACCCCGCCCGACTCCCACTTCTCGCAAAAGACAAGGACACGCAGGGGTTGCGGCGATGCCTCATTTGCGTTGTCTTGGCATTCAAGCGTCACTGCGATCTCCTGGCTAGACGGTCCTGCGATATCGATCGATTTCATGACCGCATTGTACGGCACGGGGCACCCAAGCCCCTCTCAGGCACGCGCCAAATCGCCCAAGCGCCATCCTCCTCCGGGGGTGAGAAGGTCATAAAAGATGATGAGAGGCTCCTACAAAGCACATGATACGAGGCGGTACACCATGGCTTGTACATATATGTATGGGTGAAAAAGGACTAGTCCTATAGCCCAAAAATGGTTGAATTCTAAGAGAAATACCAGCTAGATACCCCGTCCCTAGAATCTCATCCTTTACGATGATAGAAAGACGAACGCAAGTGAGGCATTATACATGTCAGCAAAGGCGAGGGAGAGCACAGAGCCCAGCGAGCCTTTCTTACTTCTGACAACTCATGAGCCTACGCAGCGTCCCCCCTTACGCTTGAGCGTCATGGCATCTCCCCTTGTAGGACGGCGGGCCCGGTCGAACTTCCCCCCTTGCGACCGGAGCACCCGCCGTCCGTCCGTTTATCTACCTTCGAGCAAGGCCCCGATCTGCGGCACATACGCGGCAAAACGCTCGTATCCCGAAGACTCGATGCACACCCCTTCGCCCGTCAGGGGATGCGTGAACGACTCCCGCCAGGCATGCAGCATGAGCGGCGCCTGCTCGGCACCACGGCGGCCGTACAGCATATCTCCCACAACAGGAAAACCCCTTGATGCCAGGTGCACGCGAATCTGATGTTTGCGCCCTGTGCCAAGCGTCACGAGAAGCAGCGAATGGCTCCCATCGGGACTCATGGCAAGGCGCTCGACATAGGTGAGGGCATCCTGGCCCTGCCCGGGAGCGCAAGTGCGCATGCGACGGGCATCATGGCGATCGCGAGCCAGTGCGGCATTGATGCGGTCGTGAGCCTTAGGATAGCCACCCTCAACCATGGCAAGATAGCGCTTCTCCATCAGAGCGTGATCGGCAACGAGGGCGTCGAAAAGACCCTGGAACTCGACGGCCTTGGAAAAAAGCACGACTCCCGTTGTCTCAACATCGAGGCGTTGCACAGCCTGTAGGGACAGCACGCCCTCGCCCTCTGCTAGGTAGTCTTCAACCCGACCCGTAAGCGTGTCGGCGCTCATGCCGTCGCCGTGCACAAGCAACCCTGAGGGCTTCTCTACGGCGATAATGAAGTCATCCTCATAGAGCACCTGAAGAGGCTCGCATGAGGGCATATGCGGGCTTACAGGCTCGATAGAAGCGTCGATGCGAAGCTCGCCGGTATCTGCGTCGATACAAGCGCGTTGCTGCGCGCGCAAGCGACCTGAGAGGGTCTTGGACACGCCGAGCGCCGACAAACAGGCTTGGACGTCACGCACGCCCTCATCAGACACAAAATAGAAGGCACTGCCTTCACGTCGAACGAACTGCGGCAATTGCAATGTGATTCCTCCAGGCATGGCGCAAACGTTTCACACGTTGAATACAGGCGTCCTTACAGCCTCAACAGTATCGCACGAATAGCCGAGTTCGGCAGGAACATCTGGCTGCGGGTGCACAAAAAGAGGGGCGCCCCTTTCGAGACGCCCCTCTTGCGAGATGCAACTATGTTGCTCGCGAATTACTTCGCCTGCTTTAGGCAGTCCTCGACGGCCGTGAAGATGGCCTTGGAGGTGACGGTGGCGCCGGAGACGGCGTCGACGCCCTCGGTGCCGTTGGCCTTGACGATGGCGTCGGGGAGCTGCTCGATGGCCTTGGAGCCGATGCCCTGGGTCTCGGAGTTGTCGCCGACCTTGACCTCGGAGACCTTGCCGTCCTTGACGGTCACGGTCACGGGCAC
>JAHZHK010000012.1:0-3215 GCA_019420325.1 Coriobacteriaceae bacterium
TCTCCGAGCTCTCCTGGAACCATGTCAACCATCCCTCCGAGGTCGTCAAGGTCGGCCAGGAGGTCGAGGTCGAGGTGCTCGACGTCGATATGAACCGCGAGCGCATCTCCCTCGGTCTCAAGCAGACCACCGAGGATCCGTGGCGTTCGCTCGTCAAGAAGTACCCCGTGGGCGCCATCGTTGAGGGCAAGGTCACCAAGCTTGTTCCCTTCGGCGTCTTCGTGGAGCTTGGCGACGGCATCGAGGGCCTGGTGCACATCTCCGAGATGGCCAAGGCTCACGTCGACCAGCCTTCCCAGGTCACCAAGGCCGGCGAGACCGTCCACGTCAAGGTCATGGAGATCGACCTCGACCGTCGTCGCGTCTCCCTGTCCATGAAGGCCGCTGCCGAGACCCTCGGCATCGACGTGCCCGTGACTCCCCTGGAGCCCAAGGCCGAGAAGGCCGAGGAGGCTGCTGCTGAGGAGCCTGCCGCCGAGGTTGAGGCTACCGAGGCTGAGTAAGCTTTCTCACGGGGTCAGGCAGGGCTTGACCACCACTGAAGCTTGATTTTAGCTGGGCGGGTTGCTTTTGGGCAGCCCGCCCTTCTTTTTGTCTGGGGAAGGAAGCGCCATGGCTATTCGCGTTGTTGAGATTGAGGCATTCGAAGACGAGAGGCTCGACGCCTATGCTCGCCTGACGGAGGCGCAGCTGCGCTGCCGCCTGGAGCCCGAGAAGGGTATCTGCATCGCCGAGTCGTTCAAGGTCATCGACCGTGCGCTTGACGCCGCCATGGTGCCCGTTTCCTTCCTTGTCGCGCCTAAGTGGGTCGACGAGACGCTTGAGCGTGCTCGCCAGGCAGTGCAGGCGGGCCTTGTGAGCGAAGACGAGGACCTCCCCATCTTCGTTGCCCCTGTTGAGCAGCTGGCCAAGCTCACCGGCTACAATTTGACCCGCGGCGCCCTGTGCGCAATGCGCCGCCCCGTTTTGCCCAGTGTGGAAGAGGTCGTGCGCGGTGCTCGCCGCATCGCTGTTCTCGAGGGTATCGTCGACCACACCAACGTCGGTGCCATCTTCCGTAGCGCTGCGGCCCTCAACGTCGATGCTGTGCTTGTGACGCCCACGTGCTGCGACCCCCTGTATCGTCGTGCGGCCCGCGTGAGCATGGGCACGGTCTTCCAGGTGCCATGGACGCGCATCGGTTCCGATCACACGCAGTGGCCCGTCCCAGGTCTTTCCATTCTGAACGACCTCGGGTTCACCACGGCGGCGTTCGCTCTGACCGACGAGTCGATCAGTTTGGCCGACCCTCAACTCGATGAGATTGAAAAGCTTGCAGTGGTTTTGGGCACAGAGGGTGACGGCCTGTGCCACGACACCATTGCTGGCTGCGATCTTACGGTACGCATTCCCATGGCCCATGGCGTCGACTCGCTTAATGTCGCCGCCGCTTCGGCTGTGGCGTTCTGGCATCTCTGCGAGCACTAGGGAGGCGCCCGCGTGTACACGCTGTTTGTTACCGGTGGCATCGGTTCGGGAAAGTCCGCCTTTGTGGGGCGCTTGAAGGAGCTTGGCGCCACGGTGTATGACCTTGATGCCATCTCGCACGAGGTGCTCGAGGACGACGACACTGTTCGCGCCCTCGTGCGGGCGTTCGGCCCCGAGATTCTCGAGGAAGGCAGCTGCCTCGTCCCCGATTCACTCGATGAGGAATTCGTTTCAGATTCAGACGACATCCTCCCGCTTGGGAGAATCTCTCGTCCGGCCTTGGCCTGGCGTGCGTTCTCAAGCCCTGAGACAACCGACCTTCTGAATTCCATCGTGCACCCCCGCGTCTTTACGCGCCTGGCCCAGCACCTCGCTTCGGGATGCTCGTGCTGCGCGTCGTCTCATGACGTGGTCAACGTCGTTGAGGTGCAGCTCATCGACAAGGCAGGGGAGGCCCTCGCTCTGGCCGACGAGGTCTTGGGCATTCTGTGCCCCAGGGACATGCGCCGCTCCAATGCGCAGGCCCGCGGCATGGACCCCGCTGATTTCGACCGCCGGGACGCTCTACAGATTACCGATGAGCAGCGTGCCTCGTACTGCACTTCCACGCTTGTGAATGACAAGGGGCTTGAGCATTTGCGCGAGATGGCCGATGATTGGTGGTATCGACACTGCCCGACGCGATCGTAGGTGAGGCATCCATGCAAACAAAAAGCCCGGCCATTGCCTTTGTTGGAAGGCATAACTCTGGTAAGACCACCCTTGTGACGAAGGTGATCTCTTGCCTTTGTGCACGCGGCCTGGACGTGGGAAGCGTCAAACACCACGGCCATCTGGGTTTTGAGGTGGATGTTGAGGGCAAGGACTCGTGGCGCCATCGTCAGGCTGGTTCCTGCGAGGTCGCTATCGCCTCGCCCGATAAGATGGCCCTCATTCGCGAGCTGAAGCACGAGATGGAAGTCAACGAGATCATTGAGCTCATGGCTCCCCACGATGTCGTGCTGGTAGAGGGCTACAGGGGCAGCGGCAACATCCCGACCGTTGAAATCATGCGTTCCACCAACGAGCGCGACTCTGTGGCCGCCGCGGAGTTTGTCCGTGCGGTCAAGCAGACCGGGCGCCTCGAATATGACGATGCCAATCTCGGCAGGGATGCCGGGCGCATGCCCGACGAGTTGACGGTGGCTGTCGTGAGTGACATCCCCGAGGTTCACGACGCCGCCCAGGCCGTTGGCCTCGTGACGTTTGGCCTCGATGATGAGGAGGCCATCGCCGATTACATCGCGACGCATATCGCCCGCAGCGGTCGTTGATCGCATCACATTCCTTACCCGGCTGGCAAAAGCTGCCTACTCGGCTATAATCGCCCCTTGTGTACAAACTGTGCGCGCCGTCGGCGCGCACACTTGCATGAGAAGAGGGTACATGCTTGATCCAAACGTACGAATCAGCATTGACGAGGCTTTGACGCGTGTGCTCGATCGCGTGGGGGCGCTTCCCGAGCAGCGCGTGGAGCTCATCGATGCTCTGGGCCGCGTTCTTTCGCGCGATGTCGTGAGCGACATCGACGTCACACCGTTCGACAATTCCTCGATGGACGGCTACGCCGTCAGGTCGTGTGACCTTGAGGGCGCAAGCGAGGCGTCCTGTGTCGAAATGGACGTCGTGGGCTATATCGGCGCGGGGTCTGCCTTCGACGGTGTGCTCCAGCCCGGCCAGACGGTGCGCCTCATGACGGGCGCCCCCAT
>JAHZHK010000012.1:3225-9750 GCA_019420325.1 Coriobacteriaceae bacterium
GTGCCGACGCCGTGCAGAAATTCGAGCTCGTCAACGTTGTGAGCGGGCAGGGCGAGACTGGCTCGCGCGTGTCGTTCTCCGCTCCCGTGAAGCCGGGCAACTTCGTGCGCCTTGCCGGCGAAGAGTTCAAGGCTGGCGAGGTCGCGCTTCCTGCGGGGACGTTCGTGAACGCCTATGCTCTGGGCATGCTGGCCTCCGCCGGCGCCCGTGAGGTCGATGTCTACCGTCGCCCGGTCGTTGGCATTTTTACGATCGGTAGCGAGCTCATGTCTATGGCGACGGCTCCCGTCGACCTTGAACGCGGCAAAATCCGCGACAGCAACTCCTGGACGCTTGCGGGCCTCGTGCGCGAGGCGGGCGGCGAGCCCCATCTGTTCGGCATCGTCCCCGACGACCGCGAGGCGATCAAGGCCGTGCTCGACGAGGCACTTGCATGCTGCGATATGGTCATTACTGCCGGCGGTGCCAGCCAGGGCGATTTCGACTTCATCCAAGAGGTCATCTCCACGCAGGGCCAGGCTGTGTTCTCTTACCTGTCGCTTCGTCCCGGCAAGCGCCAGACGTTCGGTATCGTCGAGGGCAAGCCCGTCTTTGGCCTGTCGGGCAATCCTGCGGCTGCTTCTGTCGGCTTTGAGCTGCTCATTCGTCCCGCGCTGCGCAAGATGCAGGGGTATGCCGACCTTGCCCGCCCGCAGGTGCGCGCCACGCTCACCTCTCCCATCAAGAAGAAGGAGGGCCGCGCGTTCTACAACCGCGGCAGGGTCGAGCGAGGCGAGGATGGCTCCTGGATCGCCTACGAGCACGGCACGCAGTCTTCCGCCCTGTTGGGAGACCTTGAGCGCTGCAACTGCCTTATTGTCATCGATGAGGACAACATGGGCATGCAGGCTGGCGAGCAGGCCCTCTGCATGCGCATCGACTTGCCTGAGGGCACCCAGCTGTAGCCTTGCGTCAGTTTGAGAAAGGGAAGCTCATGAACATCAAGTTCGCCATCGTTACTGCCTCTGACACGCGTGACATCACACTTGACTCTGCAGGCGCAGCTCTCGAGTCGCTCATCTCTGAGCAGGGTTGGAGCGTTGCCTCCCATGTCGTGGTCAAGGACGAGCGCGCCGATCTTACGCGCGCCATCATCACCGCCTGCGACGAGGTAGATGCTGACATCGTGCTTACCTGCGGTGGCACCGGCTTGTCTATGCGCGACGTCACGCCCGAGGCAACCCAGGACGCATGCGACCGCAACGTGCCCGGCATCGCCGAGGCCATTCGCGCCACCTCCCTGCAGAAGACGCGCCGCGCGATGCTCTCGCGCGCGCTCTGCATGCAGCGCGGCACCCATCTGGTCATCAACTTCCCCGGCAGCGAGAAGGCTGCGCGCGAGTGCTGGGACGCCGTGTACGACCAGTTTGACCACGCCATCAAGATGACCGCGGGCGGCGGCCACTAGAATCTCGCCGCGCTCGGGCGCCTGCGCGTCTGTGCGCCGCTGCCGCACCGCTGACGGCATTTTCTCAACATGGGTTGATTTTATGCTTGCACTTTTGTGGCATATAGTTAACCTATCGAGTGATAGCAATGGCAAACCCGCCGTTGCCTGAGTCCCTTGGGAGGGGATTTCTCAAATGAAGATGAACCGTCGTTCCTTCGTTCAGGGTGCCGCTATGCTCGGTGCCGCCCTCGCCGTCGTTCCTTGTGCTGGCCTGGCTTTCGCTGACGAGAAGAAGGAGGAGGCCGCTCCCGCCGCTGAGGGCGCCCTTCAGATTTTCGCTGCCAACTCCCTGGAGAAGGCCCTGCCCGAGGTCCAGAAGCTCTACACCGAGCAGACGGGCGTCGAGTTTGCCGACACCCAGTTCAAGGCTTCCGGCGACCTGGTCGAGCAGCTCAAGGGCGGTGCCGTCGTCGACCTGCTGATCACCGCCTCCAAAGGCACCATGGACAAGGCCGAAGAGGGCAAGCTCATCGACGCCGACACTCGCATCAAGATGTTCAACAACGACCTCGTCGTCGTTGCCGCCGAGGGTGCCGACGTCAAGGTTGCCGCCGTTGAGGACGTCGTTGCCGACGACATCGCCAGCATCGCCATCGGCGACCCGGCCACCGTTCCTGCAGGCAAGTACACCTGCCAGTCCCTGTACGCCGCTGGTCTCTACAGCGCCGAGGAGGGTGTCGACGGCGAGTTCGCCGACGAGATCAAGGACAAGGTCATGCTTGCCGACAAGGTTGGCACCTGCGCTTCCTATGTCTCCACGGGCGACGCCACCATCGGTTTCGTGTACAGCTCCGACGTCTATCGCTACGAGGGCATCGAGGCCATCTACACCGTTCCTGCCGACATGCACAAGGACATCGTCTACCCCGGCGCCGTCTGCACCGACGCTCCCAACGCCGAGACTGCCAAGGCATTCCTCGACTTCTGCATGACTGACCCCGACGCTCTGGACATCTGGAGCGAGTATGGCTTCGAGGTCGTCGTGGCCGACGAGGCTGATGCAGCCGCTCCCGCGGCCGAGGCCGGGGCCCTCAAGGACGGCACCTACACCGCCGAGGGCAAGGGTATCGGCGGCAAGGTGCCCGTGACCGTCGAGGTCAAGGACGGCAAGATTGCCACGGTGACCGTCGGCGACAACTCAGAGACCCAGGGCATCGGCTCCAAGGCCATCGAGCAGCTGCCCGCCAAGATCGTCGAGGCCAACGGCCTCGAGGGCGTCGACGCCGTCTCCGGCGCCACCGTCACCTCCAAGGCCATCTTCACGGCCGTCGAGGACTGCCTGGCCCAGGCAAAGTAAACGCCTTCCTTGTAGGGCTTAGATGACATCCGTGCGCCGACGCCCTGGTGTTCTGGGACGTCGGCGCACTTCGTTTGCGTGGGTATTTTCTTGGGAGGGAAGCATGCCAACGACTTCCACAGGCTGCGCGGCACCCTGCGCCCGCCGCCTGTCTCTGGTACGTGCGGTGTTTGCCGCTGCGCTCATTGCCTGCGTTGTAAGCCTGGCCGCCATGTTCGTTGTACCTCGCGCCGCTTGTGCTGACGCGTCCTCGAGTGTGGGCGAGGGCCAGCAGTTGAGCGCAGGCTCGGCTGTTGATGACGAGTACGGCCTGGGCATCAATGATTTCGAGCGCCGCAACAAGGGCCGCGAGGACAAGGGCGGTGCGGGCTACATCTACCAGGTCAACGACACCGAGGCGTTCGTCGTCCTTGCCATCGGCGAGAACACGCTCGTCATGGTTCCGCAAGACGTCGCCAATGCAGTCGGTTTCAAGGTCGATGACCAGGGCTACGTCGATGCCTTTATGGCCATGGTGGCTGAGCTTGATGAAGCCGCATCCAAGGGTGGCACGCTCGTCGGCAGCCTCAAAGGCGACGTGCAAGTTTCCGTTGGTGAGCAGGAAGTGCAGTTCGGCGACGTCACCGTCAGACGCGACGTCTCCATCGGCGAGGGCGACAAGGCTCGTCTGTATGTGACCCTCACGCGCACCGACGGTCAGGCCAACAACACCGACGCTGTCCTGTGTGACTACGGCCACCTCGTCGCGAACTCCGCCGTTGTCACCGAGGCCATTCCCACCTGGTGGGAGAGCCTGCGCGCTTTCCTTTCGACCATCGACTACCGCCCGCTGTGGGTCTCTCTCAAGACAAGCGGCATTGCGCTCGTCATCGTCTTCATCTGCGGTCTTCTCGCCGCTTGGAAGTCGCTTGGCGTTAAGAGCCGCTGGCAGGGAATCGTCGACACCCTCTTCACTATCCCCATGGTGCTGCCGCCCACGGTGTGCGGTTTCTTGCTGCTCCTGCTGTTCGGCAACGCCTCGCCAGTCGGACAGTGGCTCATGCAACATGGCGTGAAGCTCGTGTTCTCCTGGCCTGCCACGGTCATCGCGGCCACGGTGGTGGCGTTTCCGCTCATGTACCGCACGGCTCGCGGCGCATTCGAGGCGCTTGACCCCAATATGCTCGACGCCGCCCGTACGCTGGGATGGTCTGAGCGTCGCGTGTTCTACCGCCTCATGATTCCCAACGCCTGGCCCTCCATCGCCGCAGGCACCGTGCTTGCATTTGCCCGTGCCATGGGCGAGTTCGGCGCGACGCTCTTCTGCGCTGGCAACTATGCGGGCATCACCCAGACCATGCCCATCGCCATCTACTTCCAGTGGATGGGCGGCAACACCGACGTCGCGATCTTCTGGGTCATCGTGGTCATCTTCATCTCGTTCCTCGTCATCCTTTTCATCAACGTTTACACCGCTCATTCCCAGCGCTACCGTAAGGGCGGTCTTACACGCGCCGAGCTCAAGATGCTCAAGAAGCAGGGCAAACTTGCAGGTGAGGACTCTGAGGGCGCCAACGACGACCAGTCGTTCTCCGGTATTCATGCTGCCGACGCCGAGACGCTCTTTGAGCGTGTCTCGTCGGATGCGCAAGACAAGGCGAGGGGATAGCCATGAGTCTGTATGTCGACATCAAGAAAAAGCTCACGGCGTTCGACCTCGACATCCACATCGAGGCGGGGGAGGAGCGTCTGGGACTTCTGGGCGCTTCCGGTTGCGGCAAGAGCCTCACCATGCGCTGCATCGCCGGCGTCGAGACGCCCGACGAGGGGCGCATCGTTGTGAACGATCGCGTCTTCTTCGATTCCGAGCGCGGTATCAACCTCACCCCGCAGGAGCGCAAGACTGCCTACCTCTTTCAGAACTACCAGCTCTTTCCCAACCTGTCGGTGGAACAGAACGTGCAGGCCGGGATGCCCAAGTCGCTCTCCAAGCAGGAGCGCCATGAGGCGGCCATCAGCGCGCTGTCCATCTTCTCCATGGAGAAGTTCGCCCAGCGTTATCCGGGGCGCCTCTCCGGAGGCCAACAGCAGCGCGTGGCACTCGCGCGCATGATTGCGGCGCGTCCCGGCATCTTCATGTTCGACGAGCCGTTCTCCGCCCTTGACTCCTACCTCAAGAGCTCGCTGGAGCAGACCCTGCTCGACATGCTCGACCTCGTGAAGACCACGGTGCTCTACGTGAGCCACGACATCGACGAGTCGTTCAGGTTCTGCGACCGCATCTGCGTCATTTCCGACGGCCATGTGGCCGAAATCGGTCCCACCAAGCAGATTGTGGGCGACCCGCACACGCTTGCCGCGGTGAAGCTCTCGGGCTGCAAGAACATCTCGGCGGCGCGCAAGGTGGCCGAAGGCGTTGTCGAGGCCACGGACTGGGGCATGACGTTCCATACGAACAAGCCCATTCCCGACGACCTTGCCTACCTGGGAATCCGCGCGTTCTACGTGCATCCGGCCGATGCCGAGAAGGCTGGCGGCAAGAACGCCTACCGGCTCCAGGTGCACCGCACGAGCGACTCGCGCTTCGAGCGCTCCGTGATGCTCAAGACCCCCGAGGGCGGCAAGCTCATCCAGTGGAAGGTCGACAAGCTCCAGGTGCCCGAAGACAAGCTCCCCAAGGCGGGCGACGTGATCAACCTGCACTTCGACGCCGACAAGCTGTACCTGGTGAGGGCGTAGGGCACGTTTCGCATATCCCGTTGCACAGGAAGGGGTGGGCGCACGAGCTGGGGTGATTGCCAGCTGTGCGCCACCCCTTTGCGTGACCGATGGGGAAGAGTCCTTAGTGCTTGGCGTGCTTGTTGAAGCGCTTGGCCGTGCCTGTGGCGCCCATGCCCGCCGACTTGCGTGCGCTTGACTTCAGGGCGCGCATGACGTCGTCTTCCTCGCTGCCCTCGATTTGGGCCTTGAGGCGTACGAGCTGGTCGCGCAGGCGTGCGGCCTCCTCGAAGTCAAGCTTCTCGCTCGCGGCGCGCATGTCGTCCTCGATGGAGGCCATGATGTGGGCGAGCTCGTCTTTGGGCAGGCTCGAGAGTTCCTCGGCCACCGTCTGCGACAGGCTCTCGTCGGCACCGCCGCCAGCCTCAGCGCCGATGAAGCTGGTGATGTCGGTGATTGCCTTCTGCACGCTGCGCGGCTCGATGCCGTGCTCCTCGTTGTACTTCTCCTGCAGGGCGCGGCGGCGCTGCGTCTCGTCGATGGCGACGCGCATGGAGTCGGTGATGGTGTCGGCGTACATGATGACCTTGCCGCTCACGTTGCGGGCGGCGCGGCCCATCGTCTGGATGAGCGAGCGTCGGTTGCGCAGGAATCCCTCTTTGTCTGCGTCGAGGATGGCAACGAGGCTCACCTCGGGGATGTCGAGACCCTCGCGCAGCAGGTTGATGCCCACGAGGATGTCGAGCGCGCCGCTGCGCAGCTTGCGGATGATCTCCACGCGGTCCATCGTCGCGGTGTCGGAGTGCATGTAGGCCACCTTGAAGCCCTCGTCGAGCAGGTGGTCGGTGAGGTTCTCAGCCATGCGCTTCGTGAGCGTCGTCACCAGCAC
Organism: Coriobacteriaceae bacterium; assembly: GCA_019420325.1. Lineage (GTDB taxonomy): Bacteria > Actinomycetota > Coriobacteriia > Coriobacteriales > UMGS124 > UMGS124. The sequence goes on from JAHZHK010000012.1 coordinate 9,598, forward strand.
GCGCTCGTGGCGGGCGGCGTGCTCGCGGCACTCTGAGATGAGGTCGTCGATTTGTCCGCGGATGGGACGCACGTCAATCTTGGGGTCGAGCAGGCCTGTGGGTCGGATGATCTGCTCCACGGGTTCGAGGCACACGCGTTCTTCGAAGTCGCC
>JAHZHK010000012.1:9760-30596 GCA_019420325.1 Coriobacteriaceae bacterium
GTGCTCGATGAGCGAGATCTTGCGGGAGCGGTCGCCCTCGTGCATGCCGCGTACCTGGGGCAGCGTCACATGTGACTCGTCGACGATGCACAGCATGTCTTTGGGGAAGTAGTCGATGAGCGTGTAGGGGGCCTCGCCGGGGGCGCGGCCGTCGAGGTGGCGCGAGTAGTTCTCGATGCCCGAGCAGAAGCCCATGGTCTGGAGGGCCTCCAGGTCGTAGTCGGTGCGCTGCTGCAGACGTTGGGCCTCCAGGAGCTTGCCGGCCTCCTTGAACTCGGCCACGCGGGCGGCCTCTTCTTCGGCGATGGTCTGCAAGGCGCGGTTGAGCTTGGGGCGCTCGGTGACGTAGTGCGAGGCCGGCCAGATGGGAACGGCGTCAAAGGAGTTGAGAACCTCGCCTGTGACCTCGTCAACCTCGTAGATGCCCTCGACCTCGTCGCCGAAGAACTCGATGCGCACGGGGTGCTCGGCATAGGGCGGGAAGACGTCCACCACGTCGCCGCGCACGCGGAAAGTTCCTCGGTGCAGGTCGTAGTCGTCGCGGTCGTAGAGGATGTCGATGAGCGAGTACACGAAGTCGTCGCGGTCAAGCGGAGTGTCTTTGCGTACGTTGGGCGCCATGCCCGCGTAGTCCTCGGGGCTGCCGATACCGTAGATGCAGCTCACCGAGGCCACCACGATGACGTCCCTGCGGCTGAGCAGGTCGGCAGTGGCCTGGTGGCGCAGCTTTTCTATGTCCTCGTTGATCGAGGAGTCCTTCTCGATGTAGGTGTCGGTGGAGGGGATGTACGCCTCGGGCTGGTAGTAGTCGTAGTAGGAGACGAAGTACACCACCGCGTTGTTCGGAAAGAACTCACGCAGCTCGCTTGCCACCTGGGCGGCAAGCGTCTTGTTAGGCTCGAGGATGAGTGTCGGTTTGCCTACGGCCTCGATGGTCTTCGCCATGGTGAAGGTCTTGCCCGAGCCTGTGACGCCAAGAAGCGTTTGGTAGCGCTTGCCCTCGCGGATGCCCTGGCTGAGCTTCTCGATGGCCTGGGGCTGGTCTCCGCAGGGCTCGAAGGGGGAGACGACTTTGAACTCGACTTCCTCGCCTTCTTGGCCGAACCTTTTGAGCTCTCCGCCGAAATGACGCTGCCCTTGCTCGTTTGTGGTCGTTTTGTCGTCCATTTGCGTCACCTGTTGGTATAAAGTGTCTCTCGTTGCCATGTTGCGCGTTTGTTTCCGCGGCCGTGCCTGCACCGTTTGCGCGGTGCTCTATCATGCTGTGGCCGGTCTAATGGTACACCGTGCTTATCATCCACGGCATCCCATCAGGAGAGGTTTCAATGCAGAACACGTCGCTCGACCATGTCGCCCATCAGCTGGCGAACAAAGACGCCTGCGGGCGCACGATAGATTACATGCGGATTGCCATCACCGACAGGTGCAATTACCGCTGCGTCTATTGCATGCCCGCTTCGGGCGTTCCCGACAAGGGCCACTGCGAGATCATGAGCTTCGAGGAGATCGAGCGCTTCGTCTCCATTGCGGCTGGCTATGGCATTCGCCACCTGCGCCTGACAGGCGGTGAGCCGCTCGCGCGCAAGGGGTGCGCTGAGCTGGCCTCGCGCCTTATGGCAATCGACGGCATCGAGGACATCGCCATCACCACCAACGGCGCACTTCTCCCTCGCTTTGCCCATGACCTGCGCGCCGCCGGTGTCAGTCGTGTCAACATTTCGCTCGACACCCTCGACCCCGCCAAGTTCGCCGCTGTCACGCGCATCGGCTCGATTGACGACGTGCTGCGCGGCATCGACGCCGTCCTTGAGGAGGGTTTCGAGACCGTCAAGATCAATACCGTTGCGGTAAGGGCGCTTGACCAGGATTTCTTCGGCATCACCGAGCTTGGCCGCGACAGGCCCATCCATGTGCGCTTCATCGAGTACATGCCCATCGGCGATGACGAGACCATTCCGAAGAACATCCCCGAGGAGAGCAGCGCCCTCTTCAAGGACGTGTCGGCGTGGGACCACTCCGACACGATTCCCACCGATGAGCTTCGCCGCATCGTAAGCGAGGCCGGCGAGCGCGCAGGTGTGGGTCCGCTCATCGCGTGCATCAAGGACCGCCCCGAGGGCCACGGTCCCGCCCAGTACTGGAAGTTCGAGGGCTTCAAGGGCACGGTGGGCTTCATCAGTGCCATGAGCAGCCACTTCTGCTCACAGTGCAACCGTCTGCGCCTCACGGCCGACGGCAACCTGCGTCCGTGCCTGTTCTCCGACCTGGAGTACCCCGTGCTGCCCGCCCTGCGCGCCCACGACGACGACGCCGTGCGCGCGGCCTTTGAGGCGGCGCTTCGCAACAAGCCCGACAAGCACAAGTCAAACGACGGAACCGAGAGGTTCATGTCTCAAATCGGAGGTTGATACCTATGGCAGAGAACCAAGAGATGCCCCGCGACGCATACCGTGACGAGCTCACCCACGTTGACGAGAAGGGCGACGTGCGCATGGTCGACGTGTCCGACAAGGCCGTGACCAAGCGCGAGGCTGTGGCTGAGGGCACCATCCTCATGCACCCTGAGACTCAGGCCATGGTGCTTGAGGACCGTGCCAAGAAGGGCGACGTCCTGGCGTGCGCCCGCGTGGCCGGCATCATGGCCGCCAAGCGCACGAGCGACCTCATCCCGATGTGCCACCCGTTGCCGCTCACGAAGGCCAAGGTCGAGATCGAGCCCGTCGAGGCGGGGGAGCGCGCCGACGGCCGTGTGGGCTTTCATGTGGTCACCACCACGGGCGTGACCGGCGTCACGGGCATCGAGATGGAGGCCCTCACCGCTGCCAGCGTTGCCTGCCTCACCATCTACGACATGTGCAAGGCCGTGGACCGCGGCATGGAGATCGTTGACGTGCGCCTGCTGCGCAAAGAGGGCGGCCGTTCGGGTCTGTGGGAGCGCGCGTAGTTCTTTCACAGGCCGTTCGCACCAAATCATAGCGACTTTAGGGGATTAGACTTCCCAGGGCGGCAAAGTTGGAGTAATCTAAGCCCTGGCGTTATCCCCAAGGAGAGGACAAAGTTTTATGGCAGAGAACGTACCTGCCGACGGCAACGTAATGCGCGCCGGCGATACCAGCAAGCTTGCTCAGAATGACATGAGCAGCGTCAAGCACGTCATCGGCGTTGTGTCTGGCAAGGGCGGCGTGGGCAAGTCGCTCGTCTCCGGCCTCATCGCCGCCGACGCCGCGCGCAAGGGCCTCAAGGTCGGCATCCTCGACGCCGACATCACCGGCCCCACCATCCCCCACATGTTTGGCTTCAACCACGTGGGCATCACCGCGCAGAACAACCTCCTCGTGCCTGCTCGCACCAAGGAAGGCATCGAGGTCATGTCGATTAACCTCTTGCTGCGCAACCCCGACGACCCGGTGATTTGGCGCGGCCCCGTCATCGGCGGCTGCGTCAAGCAGTTCTGGAACGAGGTCGTTTGGGGCGAACTCGACGTGCTCGTCGTCGACATGCCTCCGGGAACGGGCGACGTGGCCCTTACGGTTTTCCAGTCCATCCCGGTCGACGGCGTCGTCATCGTCGCTTCCCCGCAGGATCTCGTGGCCACCATCGTGGGCAAGGCCGTGAACATGGCCAAGTCCATGGACGTGCCCGTGCTCGGCCTTGTCGAGAACATGAGCTACTTTGAGTGCCCCGACTGCGGCAAGAAGCACTACATCTTCGGCGACAGCCATATCGACGAGGTTGCCGAGAAGTACGGCGTTGACGTTCTGGCTCGTCTGCCCATGAACCCCGACTTCGCCGCCCTGTGCGACGAGGGCAAGGTCATGGACATCCCCAACCCCGGCATCGATGCCGAGAAGCTGCTTGACAAGGCTGCTTCTGTCAAGGTTGCCTCCTCGCTCATGGGTGGTTGGACCGTTGCCGAGTAACGGCCCCGGCTTTCAGTAAGGATTGATATGAACTCTCCCCACATCATCATCGTGGGGGCCGGCGCCTCGGGCTTGGCTTGCGCAATCGCCGCAGCCGAGTCCGGGGCGTCCGTTTCTGTCTTTGAGGCAGGCCCCCGCCCCGGACGCTCCATCATGGCCTCGGGCAACGGCCGGTGCAACTTCTGCAACGCCGACCTTGGGTGCGAGCGCTACAACGACCCGACATTTGTCCAGCGTGCCTTTGAGGCGTGTGCGGACGGCCCCGTGCCCGAGGTGCTTGGCTTCTTCGAGCGCCTGGGCCTGTGGCATACCTGCGACGAGGAGGGACGCTACTTCCCCCGCTCACGCTGTGCCGCATCGGTGCTCGACGTGCTGCTCAATCGCATCGACGAGCTGGGCGTGCGCCTGTGGATCGAGTCGCGCGTGAGCTCGGTTTCCCGCAGCGCCGGGCGTTGGACCGTTGAGCTTGAGGACGGGCAGACGTTTGAGGCTGACAAGGTGGTGTGGTGCGCGGGCGGCCAGTCGGCCGGCTTGCTTGCCAACCTGTGCGACCTTGAGCTCTGCTCGCAGACGCGCGTCCTGTGCCCCATCGAGACCTCTCCCAAGCCCGCCCGCGACCTCGACGGCGCGCGCTTCACCTGCCGCGTCAGCGTGGAGCATGCAGGGGAGCCTGTGTTTAGCGAGATGGGCGAGGTGCTCATGCGCAAGTACGGTGTCTCGGGCATCGTCGTCTTCGACGCTTCGCGCTATGCCCATCCGGGCGACCGGCTCTCGATAGACCTTGCTCCCGAGATGGGCGAGGATGAACTGCGCCGCGACTTGCTGCGCCGCGTCGAGGCCGCCGAGGCCTCGGACGATGCGGCATTTGCGCGCCTGCACTTGCTCGATGGCACTGTCCAGCCCAAGGTTGCCGCGCATCTGATGGAGCGCGTGTGCGGCCGTGCCGGCGATCGACCCTGCGACGTCGACAGGCTCTGCGGCCTGCTGAAGAGGTGGGAGTTCCGTGTCGAATCCCTCATGGAGGGCGACCAGGCCCAAGTCACGCGTGGTGGCATCGCGACCTCTCAGGTGGATCCGCTCACGTTTGCATACGCCGATGTGCCCGGGCTTTTCATCTGCGGTGAGGCCCTTGATGTGGACGGCATGTGCGGTGGATTGAACCTGGCGTGGGCTTGGGTCAGCGGCATGCACGCGGGAAGGGCAAGCGCGGTATCATAGACGCGACTGTCGTGATAGCAACTCGGGAGCTGCTGCGATGAGACGGGCGAGGATGATGTGCGCGAGTCACGCACCGTCTTCGGCGGTCTGGTCGCGGTAGCTCCCCGCTAATTTTACAGGGAGCGCCGATGATCGAGATACGCAACCTCAAGCTCGCCCTTTCCGGTGGCAAGGCGACGGGCGTCGCCTATGACGCCGACCTGCTCCGTCTGGCCGTGAGCCGCAAGCTGGGCATCGACGTTTCCGACATCGACGCCTGCAGCGTGGCCCGTCGTGCCGTCGATGCCCGCAAGCGAGGCGACGTCCACTATGTCGCAAGTGTGCGTGCCTCGCTGCATGAAGGCGCCGCTTGCGAAGAGCGCCTCGTTGCGAGCCTTGCGACCAACGATGTCGTGCTTGCCAAGGAAGCCTCTTACGAGGCCCCCAAGCTCGAGGCCGGTCATACGGTCGCGCGCCCCGTCGTTGTGGGCGCAGGTCCCGCGGGCCTGTTTGCCGCGCTCAGCCTGGCACAGGCGGGCATGGCGCCCATCCTTATCGAGCGCGGCGCTCCAGCCGAGCAGCGCAGCCGCGACGTGGCGAAGTTCACTGCGACCGGCAAGCTCAACACGCAGAGCAACATCCAGTTCGGCGCAGGCGGTGCCGGCACCTTCTCCGACGGCAAGCTCACCACGGGCACGAACGCCCCCGAGCATGCCTGGATTCTCAAGACCTTTGTCGAGGCAGGTGCGTCCTCCGACATCCTCTGGCAGGCGATGCCCCACATCGGAAGCGACGTGCTTCCCGGTGTGGTGGACAAGCTCGTCGAGCGTATCCGCGAGGCCGGCGGCGACGTGCGCTGGTATACGAGGATGTGCGAGCTCGTCGCCGAGCAGGGCTGCCTTGCGGGTGTGCGCGTGGCCGTCGAGGCACCTGGCCGCCCCGCCAAGTTTGAGGAAATCCGCTGCTCCCAGGCGATCCTTGCGTGCGGCCATTCGGCCCGCGACGTGTTTTCCCAGCTCAAAGAGCAGGGTCTTACTCTCGAACCCAAGGTCTTCTCCATGGGTGTGCGCATCGAACATCCCCAGAACATGATTAACAAGGTCCAGTACGGCGGCATCGCCAACAGCGACGCGCTGCCTGTGGCCTCCTACAAGCTCAGCTGCCACCTCAAGGACGGCAGAGGCGTTTACAGCTTCTGCATGTGCCCCGGCGGCACGGTCGTGGCCGCAGCGAGCGAGGAGGGCGGCGTCGTCACGAACGGCATGAGCGAGTTTGCCCGCGATGGCCGCAACGCCAACTCGGGCTTTCTGGCCAACGTCCTCCCCGAAGACATCCCCGGTATCGCCGACGATCCGCTTGCCGGTGTCGCCCTCCAGCGCCGCTGCGAGCAGGCTGCCTTCGCGGCCGGCGGTGGGGATTACAAGGCGCCCGCCCAGCTCCTTACCGATTTCCGCGCCAAGGTCGCCTCGCGCGGCGCAGGCCATGTTCAGCCTACCTATCCTCTGGGCGTGAAGTGGGGCAGCGTCGGCAAGTGCCTGCCTGATTTCGTCGACCGCGCGCTGCGTGCAGCCGTCCCCATCTTTGCCAAGCGTCTCGAGGGATTCGACCGCATGGATGCCGTGCTCACCGGTGTGGAGACCCGCTCCTCGTCGCCCGTGCGCATTGTGCGTCGCTCCGATGACCTCGTGAGCGTCGACGTCGAGGGTCTGTACCCCTGCGGTGAGGGAGCGGGCTATGCCGGCGGCATCATGAGCGCCGCAGCTGACGGCCTGCGTTGCGCCGCCGCCGTGGTTCGCGCCGCCAACGCCCGTTAGGCTTTTCCGGGCGCGTGGCCCCCACGCGCCCGTTGCAATTAGAGGTGCATGCAATGACACAAGAAAACATCGTCATCCGAGGTGCGCGCGAGCACAACCTCAAGGATGTCTCGCTTGAAATTCCCCGCGACAAGCTCGTGGTCATCACAGGCCTTTCCGGTTCGGGTAAGAGCTCGCTGGCCTTTGACACCATCTTCGCCGAAGGTCAGCGCCGTTACGTCGAGTCGCTCTCGAGCTATGCGCGCATGTTCTTGGGGCAGATGGACAAGCCTGACGTCGACAGCATCGAGGGTTTGTCCCCGGCTGTCTCCATCGACCAGAAGACGACGTCGAAAAACCCCCGCTCCACTGTGGGTACGGTGACAGAAATCTATGACTACCTGCGACTTCTGTATGCCCGCATCGGCACACCGCACTGCCCCGAGTGTGGACGCGTTATCGAGCGCCAAACGACCGACCAGGTCGCCGACAAGATCGCCCAGGCTGCAGCGGGTCGCAAGGCGCTGGTGCTGGCACCTGTCGTGCGCGGCCGCAAGGGTGAGTACACGAAGCTTTTCGAGGACCTGCGCGCTGAGGGTTTTGCCCGTGTGCGCGTCGACGGTGAGGTTATTCGCCTCGACGACCAGGAAAGCGTGACGCTCGACAAGAAGTTCAAGCACACTATCGAAGTTGTTGTCGACCGTATCGCCGTAAAGGACGGCTCGCTGGGTCGCATCGCCCAGGCCGTTGAGACGGCTACGCGCCTGGCCCAGGGCAACGTCGCGGTGTGGCTCATGGAAGAGGGAGAGCGCCCCGGCGAGCTGCTCGAATACTCGCTTGCCTTGGCGTGCCCCCAGCACGGCCACTCCATCGACGACCTGCAGCCGCGCGACTTCTCGTTTAACGCCCCCTATGGCGCGTGCCCCGAGTGCGATGGTTTGGGCGTCCATCGCGTCATCGACGTCGACCACTTGGTAAGCGCGCCCGACAAGCCCATCGGCCACGGTGCCTTGGGCAACATCTTCAACATGAGCAACTATTGGCCGCAGGTGCTCGACGCCGTTGCCGTCCATTTGGGCTACGACCCCGACGTGACCTGGAACGAGATTTCCCCAGACGCCCGCAAGGTGTTCATCGAGGGTCTGGGTGACAAGAAGATCGACGTTTCCTACCGCACGCTCGACGGTCGCGACACCGGCTGGCAGGCGACGTTCCCGGGCCTTGCGAACATCTTGATGACGCGCTACACCGAGTCGGACAACGAGAAGCTGCGTGAGCGCATCGAGCCGTTCATCATCGAACAGCCCTGCTCCTCGTGCCATGGTGCCCGCCTCAAGCCCGAGATCCTTGCTGTCACGGTGGGAGATAAGTCCATCTATGACGTGTGCTGCATGTCCACGCGGGATGCCCTCATGTTCTTCGAGTCTCTTACCCTAAGCGAGCGCGAGAGCTTCATCGGTGCTCGCATCGTCAAGGAGATTGTCGAGCGCTTGCGCTTCCTGGTGGACGTGGGCTTGGGCTATCTCACGCTCGAGCGTTCCGCCACGACCCTTTCGGGCGGCGAGGCGCAACGCATTCGCCTGGCCACGCAGATCGGCGCCGGTCTTATGGGCGTGCTCTACATTCTCGACGAGCCGAGCATCGGCCTTCACCAGCGCGATAACGACCGCCTCATCGCCACGCTGCGCCACCTGCGTGACCTGGGCAACACGGTCGTGGTGGTGGAGCACGACGAGGACACCATCCGTGCGGCCGACTTCGTGGTCGACATGGGCCCGGGTGCAGGCGAGCGCGGCGGCCAGGTCGTCGCCGCCGGCACGCCCGACCAGATTGCCGCCTCGGCGGAGTCGCTCACGGGGGCCTACCTGCGCGGATCGCGCATGATTGAGCTGCCCCAGGAACGCCGCCACCCTGAGCGTGGCTCCATCACGCTGCGCGGTGCGACCGCCAACAACCTTAAAGACGTTACCGTGAGCGTCCCCATCGGTACCCTCACGGTCGTGACCGGCGTTTCCGGTTCGGGTAAGAGCTCGCTTGTCACCGACACGCTGGCCCCCGCGCTCACCAACGCCATTCAGCGCTCCATGCGCCCCGTCGGCCCCTACAAGGAGCTCGACGGCCTCGAGCTCATCGACAAGGTCATCGACATTGACCAGACCCCCATCGGCCGCACGCCGCGCTCGAACCCCGCCACCTACATCGGCTTGTGGGATGACCTGCGCAACCTCTTTGCGAGCGTTCCGGAGTCCAAGGCCCGCGGCTACGCCCCTGGTCGCTTCAGTTTCAACGTGTCAGGCGGCCGCTGCGAGGCGTGCAAGGGCGACGGTCAGATCAAGATCGAAATGCACTTCCTGCCCGACGTGTATGTGCCCTGCGAGCAGTGCGGCGGCAAGCGCTACAACCGCGAGACGCTCCAGGTGCTCTACCGCGGCAAGTCGATCTCCGACGTGCTCGAGATGACCGTGGAGGAGGCCCTTGTCTTCTTTGCGGCCATTCCTCCCATCAAGCGCAAGCTTCAGACCCTGCACGACGTGGGGCTGGGATACGTGCGCTTGGGGCAGCCTGCCACGACGCTTTCGGGCGGCGAGGCGCAGCGCGTGAAGCTTGCCAAGGAACTGCATCGCAGGCAGACGGGCAAGACGTTCTACATTCTCGATGAGCCCACCACGGGCCTGCACTTCGAGGACGTTCGTCAGCTGCTCATCGTGCTGCAACGTCTTGTCGACGCGGGCAACACGGTGCTCGTCATCGAGCACAACCTCGACGTCATCAAGGTGGCCGACCACATAATCGACCTCGGCCCCGAGGGCGGCAACGGCGGAGGCACGATTGTCGCGACCGGCACCCCCGAGGAGGTCTGCGCAGTCCCCGAGAGCATCACGGGACGGTTCCTCGCGCCCATTCTCGAGCGCGACCGCGCCCGCATGGAAGGACGTATGCAATGACGCGCGGCAAACGCGAGCAAGCAGGCTCGAAAACCAACGCCATGCGAGCGCTCGACAATGCGGGCATCGCCTATGAGTACCTTGCTTACGAGGTAGAAGACGAGACGAGCACGGGCATCGGCGTGCGTGTCGCGCTTGCTACGGGCGAGGACCCCGATGCAAGCTTCAAAACGCTCGTATGTGTCTCGCCGCGTAAGACCTACTCGGTCTTCTGCATCCCCGTTGCCTGCGAGCTTGATCTCAAAAAGGCGGCGCGTGCGGCAGGTGAGAAGTCGCTGGCACTGCTCAACTGGCATGACCTGCCGGCAGTGACCGGGTATGTGCGCGGTGGCACGTCGCCCCTGGGCATGAAGAAGGAGTTCCCCACGTTCATCGACGAGACTGCCCAACTTTTTGACCGCATTTCGATTTCCGGCGGCAAGATCGGCGCGAAGCTTGTCCTTGACCCTGTGGAGCTCGCGAACTTCTGCCATGCGGCATTTCTCGACTTGGTGGAGGGGTGATGTGGGTGTCGGAGCACGATGAGTACGTACCCCGGCACATGAGGCCCGCGGGCGTCACAGAGCCCGCGCCACGGCCTTCCAAAGCCCCCGCGCATATGGGCGTTGCCGCGGGCGCTGCCCGGGTGGCGGCTGGTTCGACGGCTGCCCCCGCCCACATGCGAGTCTCTGAGCAGCCTGCGAACACGGCCTTGCCCGAGACGGAGTCGGAAGCTGCCCGTCAGGCGCGGGTGGGTCGCTCGCAGCTTCTCATCAGTGTGTGTGTGGCCATCTCGCGCATCACGGGCTTCATCCGCACATGGGCCATGGGCCTTGCAATGGGCACGACTCTGCTCAGCTCGTCGTACCAGGTGGCGTGCAACCTGCCCAACCAGCTTTACGAGCTTGTCATGGGCGGCATGCTCGTGACAGCGTTTTTGCCTGTGTACGTGAGCCTGCGCAAACGCGAGGGCGAGGAGCGTGCCAACCAGTACGCAAGCACCCTCATGGGCATCGTCCTGGTCTTTTTGGGTGTCGTGGCGCTGCTTGCCACTCTCTTTGCCCCGCAGGTCGTGTGGACCCAGATGTTCTTCAGCTCCTCGGGTGACCGAGAGCTCGTCGTGTACTTCTTCCGGTTCTTCGCGGTGCAGCTGCTCTTCTACGGCGTGTCTGCGGTGGCGGGAGGCCTGCTCAACTCGCGCAGCGACTACTTCTGGAGCTCGGCTGCACCCATCGCCAACAACATCGTCGTCATCTTTGCGATGTTCGTGTACTACTTTGTGTCGGCCGACAACCCCGACTTCGCCAAGCTCGTACTGGCCGTGGGAACGCCTTTGGGCGTGTTTGTGCAGATGGCGATGCAGGTGCCCGCGCTTGCCAAGAACGGCGTGCACCTCAAGCCGTGGCGCATCAACCTGCACGACCCCGCCCTGCGCGAGACGCTTGCGTTGGGCATTCCCACCCTCGTCGTGACGCTGTGCTCGTTTGCCACGGTGAGCGTGCAGAACGCGGCCGCCATGGCGGTGAGCGACGCGGGCTCGTCGGTTCTCTACTACGCGCGCCAATGGTTCACCCTCCCGTACGCTTTCCTCGCGGTGCCCGTCACCACGACGTTGTTTACCGAGCTTGCGGGCATGGTGGCAGATTGCGACGACGCTGCGGTACGGCGTACCATCGTCTCGGGCACCCAGCAGAACTTCTTCTCCATGGTGCCTTTCATGCTCTACCTCATCGTGTTTGCCGTGCCGCTCGTGTCGCTCTTCCGTGCGGGTAGCTTCGACTGGACGAGCGTGGAACTCGTGAGCGGCTACCTCGCCGTCATGGCACTGAGCTTGCCGTTTTATGCATGCTTCCTGTTCATGCAGAAGGTCTTCAGTGCGCTGCGTGCCATGAAGCAGTATGCAGTGTGCAACCTCGTCGTTTCGGTCGTTCAGGTCGTGCTTACCATCGTTTTGTGCCTGGGCGCCGGTTCCTGGGGCGGTTTCGGCCTGGCGGGCGTCGCGCTTGCCCAGATCGCGTTCTTCGTCCTGGGCACCGTGTGGTGCTACGTCTACCTGAGCAAGCGTCTGGGAGGCATTGGCCTGAAGACGCTCGTGGGGTCGTTTGTGTCCTCGTTGCTTGTGGGCGCTGTCGGCGCCGCCGTGGGCGCGGTGCTGCTCTGGGCGCTTCAGGCCTTCGTCATGCCCATCGAGGCGGGCGGCATTCCCTGGGCGCTCGCGTGCATCGTCGTGGGCGGCCTTGCAAGTCTTGTCGTGACCTATGGCTTGGGCGTGGTGCTCCATGTCCCCGGCAGTGCGTTTATCGGCCGCATCGTGGCCCGATTCCTTCCGAGAAAGGCAAACTAGCGTGGGCGTTCTCATCAGCTGCGAAGACGTAAGTTTGGAATATCCCACCCGTCGCGTGCTCACCGGGCTTAGCCTGGGTGTCGCTGAGGGCGACCGCACGGGTATCGTGGGCAAGAACGGCGACGGCAAGTCGACGCTGCTCAGCATCGTCTCTGGGCTCCTGGAGCCCGACACGGGCCGCGTCACCATGAGGCGCGGCACGCGTGTGGGCGTGCTCGGGCAGAAAGACGCTCTGCCTGACGACGCCACGGTGGGGGAGTGCGTCGTGGGAGACGCCCCCGAGCACGAGTGGGCCTCCGACCCCAAGACGCGCGCAATTGTCGCCGCTCTCATCGGCGACGTCGCCTGGGACGCGCGTGTGGGGTCGCTTTCCGGCGGCCAGCGCCGCCGCGTCGACCTGGCGCGCCTGCTTGTGGGCGACTGGGACATCCTTGCCCTCGACGAGCCCACGAACCACCTCGACATGCGCACCATTCGCTGGCTTGCCGCCCATCTCAACGCCCGCTGGCCGCAGGGCACCGGCGCCCTGCTCGTGGTCACGCACGACCGCTGGTTCCTCGACGAGGTGTGCCTATCCATGTGGGAGGTGCACGACGGTATCGTGGACCCCTTCGAGGGCGGCTACTCCGCCTACATCCAGCAGCGTCTCGAGCGCGACCGTCAGGCGCGCGCCATTGAGGACCGCAGGCAGAACCTGCTGCGCAAGGAGCTTGCATGGCTGGCTCGTGGCCCGCAGGCCAGGGCGTGCAAGCCCAAGTTCCGCGCCAAGGCGGCCCATGAGTTGATCGACGACGTGCCGCCTATGCGTAACTCCATCGAGCTACACCGCCTGGCTGTGAGCCGCTTGGGCAAGCAGGTCTTCGAGCTCAAGAACGTCACGGTGGACTTTGGGGACAAGAAGGTCCTCGACGACGTGAACTGGCTTATTGGCCCGGGTGACCGCTACGGCATCCTCGGCGCCAACGGGGCGGGCAAGACGACGCTCCTCTCCATTCTCACCGGCCGCCTCGCTCCTACCTCGGGCACGGTGAAGATCGGCAAGTCCGTGAAGTGCGCGGTGCTCTCCCAGCGCCTTGACGAGCTCCTTGCCCATACCGGTGAGACGGTGCGCGAGGTGCTTGCCGGCCTCAAGAATCGTTACACAATCAATGGCAAGGAGTACACGCCTGCGCAGCTGCTTGAAAATATCGGCTTCGAGCCCGGTCAGCAGCTCACGCGCGTGGAGGAGCTCTCCGGTGGCCAGCAGCGCCGCCTGCAGCTCATGCTCGTGCTTTTGAGCGAGCCCAACGTCCTCGTTCTCGACGAGCCTGGCAACGACATGGACACCGATATGCTTGCCATCCTTGAGGACCTGCTCGACTCCTGGCCCGGCACCCTCATCCTTGTGACGCACGACCGCTATCTCATGGAGCGCGTGACCGACAACCAGTACATGGTCATGGACGGCAAGCTCACCCATGTTCCCGGCGGCGTTGACGAGTTCCTTGAGAAGCTCGACGCACATGAGCGCGCCGCAAGCGCGAAGGCTTCCAGTGCCGCGTTGAGCTTGTCGGCTGCAAAGGCGGCGTCCTCTGAGGTGCAAAGTGGCCTCAGCCAGTCCGATATCTATCGTCTGCGCAAGCAGCTCTCGAGTATCGAGCGCAAGATGGACACGCAAAACGAGCGCATCGCCGCCCTGCAGGAGCAGATGATGGGCTTGCCTGCATCTGACTTCGAGGGCCTGGGCAAGCTGCAGTCGCAGGTGGACGCTTGCAAGGACCAAATCGACTCTCTTGAGATGGAATGGCTTGAAATTCAAGAACAGCTCGGGGAGTGAGGAATCCCAAGAGAGGGCCCCTGGCGTACAATAAGAATTTGCCCTGCTCCTTCGACTGAGAGGAAAGCATGCAGCAAGAACAGTTTCGCGTAGAGCACGACTCCATGGGTGACATGCAGGTGCCGGCAGATGCCCTGTGGGGTGCGCAGACCCAGCGCAGCTACCAGAACTTCCGCATCGGCACCGAGACGATGCCCGTCGAGATCGTGCGGGCGTTCGCCATCCTCAAGAAGGCGGCGGCTCAGGCCAACGTCGAGCTTGGCGTGCTGCCCTGCCGTGCCGGCGAGCTCATTTCGCAAGCATGTGATGAGATTCTTGCCGGCAAGCTTGACGGGGAGTTCCCGCTCAAGGTGTGGCAGACGGGTTCGGGCACGCAGTCCAACATGAACGTCAACGAAGTTGTCGCCAACCGCGGCAACCAGATTGCCGGCGAGCGCGTGCTTCACCCCAACGACTCGGTTAACCGCTCCCAGTCCTCCAACGACACGTTTCCCACGGCGCTGCACATCGCCTGCGTTCTTGCGGTGCGCGACGCGGTACTTCCTGCCGTGAAGTCGCTTGCTGCCACGCTTGAGCGCGTTGCGGCCGAGCATGAGGGTGTCGTCAAATGCGGCCGCACCCACCTGCAGGACGCCGTGCCGATTGCCTTTTCCCAGGAGGTCAGGGGTTGGGTCGGCTTGCTGCAGAACAGCGCCGAGCAGCTCGAGCTTTCCCTTGCGCCCATGCGCAAGCTCGCTTTGGGCGGCACTGCCGTGGGCACTGGCCTCAATGCTCCTGCCGGCTTTGACAAGCTTTCGGCCGCGAAGATTGCCGAGCTTACCGGCGAGCCCTTTGTGAGCGACCCCAACAAGTTCGCCGCGCTTTCGGGCAAGGACGCAGTCGCGTTCTCCCACGGTGCGCTGCGCGGCTTGGCTGCCAACCTGATGAAGATCGCCAACGATGTTCGTTGGCTGGCATCGGGCCCGCGCCTTGGCCTGGGCGAGATTACGATTCCCGCCAACGAACCTGGCAGCTCCATCATGCCCGGCAAGGTGAACCCCACGCAGTGCGAGGCCGTCACCATGGTGGCAGTGCAGGTCATGGGTAATGACGCCACCATCGGTTTTGCCGCGAGCCAGGGCAACTTCGAGCTCAATGTGTTCATGCCTGTCATTGCGTACAACTACCTTCAGTCGGCTCGCCTGCTTGCCGACGTCATCCGTTCTTTCGAGGTCAACTGTGCATGTGGTATCGAGGCGCGTCGCGACAAGATGGACGCCAACCTGCACAACTCGCTTATGCTCGTGACCTGCCTCAACCCCTACATCGGCTACGAGAACGCCGCCAAAGTGGCGAAGTCCGCGTTTGCAAACGGCACCAGCCTCAAAGAGGCCTGCATTGGCCTAGGTTTTATGACTGCTGAGGAATTCGACAAGGTTTTCAAACCAGAGGAGATGATCTAGCGTGAACGTAAGCGAGGAGAGCCTGAAGCTTCACGAGGAGATGCGCGGCAAGATCGAGGTGTGCGCCCGCAAGCATATCGAGAGCGCTGAGGATCTGTCGCTGCTCTACACGCCCGGCGTTGCCGAGCCCTGCCGCGCCATCAACAAGGACTACCAGAAGTCCTGGGAACTCACCCGCCGCAACAACCTGGTGGCTGTCGTCACCGACGGCACCGCTGTTCTCGGTCTTGGTGACATCGGCCCTGCCGCCGGCATGCCCGTCATGGAGGGCAAGTGCGTCCTGTTCAAGGAGTTCGGCGACGTCGACGCCTTCCCCATCTGCATTGACTCCAAGGACACCGACGAGATCGTGCGCACCATTCAGCTCATCTCCAAGTCGTTTGGCGGCATCAACCTCGAGGACATTTCGGCTCCTCGTTGCTTTGAGATCGAGCGCCGCCTCAAGGAGGTCTGCGACATCCCCGTCTTCCACGACGACCAGCACGGCACTGCCATCGTGACCTCCGCTGCCATGCTCAACGCCATGAAGGTAACGGGCAAGAAGATGGGCGAGATGACCATCGTCATCAACGGTGCCGGCGCGGCTGGCATCGCCATCGGTGAGCTCATGCTGCACATGGGCTTTGGCGAGGTCATCCTGTGCGACTCCAAGGGTATCGTGTGCGAGGGCGACCCGCGCCTTAACGCCGCCAAGGCCGAGATGGCCAAGGTCACGAACCGCAAGCATCTCACCGGTACCTTGGCTGACGCTCTCAAGGGCGCTGACGCCTTCGTGGGCGTGTCTGCCGCCAACGTCGTGAGCCGCGAGATGGTCGCCTCCATGAACAACGGCATCGTCTTCGCCATGGCCAACCCCGTGCCCGAGATCATGCCTGACGAGGCCAAGGCCGGCGGCGCCGCTGTTGTGGGCACCGGTCGCTCCGACTTCCCCAACCAGATCAACAACGTGCTCGTGTTCCCCGGCATCTTCAAGGGCGCCCTGGCTGCCCACGCTCCCCAGATCACCGAGGAGATGGAGATTAAGGCCGCTTACGCTATCGCCGACCTTGTGACTCCCGAGCAGCTCAACGCTGACTATGTCATTCCCAGCGCGCTTGATAAGACCGTCGCCGCCGCTGTGGCCCAGGCTGTTGCTTCCTGCGTGAAATAGGAGATATTGCCCGCTTGAAGCCAACCTGGTAAAGGTTGCATTGAAGACCCGCCGAGCAGTTTCGCTTGGCGGGTCTTTTTTTGTCTTACTACGGATGAACATGGTATTTACCTGGGTGATTCACATATATGTATAGGCATATATACATATTGCAAAGCTGGTTCAATCATTCCACGATGGTGTGGGCACTGCAAAGAAAAGGGGCCCGCACTGATGTGCGAGCCCCTTTGCGTCGTGCGGGATGATGATCGAGGCGCGTTTACTTCTTGCGGCTCTTCAGGATGAGCACGATGGCAAGGACAACCACGACAACGCCGACGCCGGCTGCGATGTAGATGGGCGTGTTGTCAGTGGTGTCGCCCGTCTTGGCAATGCCGTTCTGCGGCTGGTTGGCAGCAGCGGTGACGGTGACGGTGCACTTGACGTTGTGACCCTGCACAGTGCCGGTGACCTCGAAGGTGCCCGCCTTGGCGTAGAGGTCGGCATAGTTGGCAGGCGTGTTCCACGTTACCGTCTCATTGGTGGTGCTGCCGTCAGACCAACGCACGCTGGCCGTGGCAGGCAGGGTGGGAGCGGTGCCAGCCGTGGTGGTCGCCGTCAGGTTGTTCTGGATGCCGTTGATGAACTTGGTGTCGGCAGTCTTCCACTGGGCGTACAGCGTGGCGTCACTGCCGAGCGTGAGCTGGCCACCGTTAACGATTGCGGTGCCGGTGCCGTCGGCTGCGGTGTTCCAACCAGCGAAGACGTAACCGTCACGCGTGAACGTAGAGGCGGGGAGGGTAACCGTGGTGCCCAGGTCGGCTGTCAGCACGTCCATGGCACCAGTGCCACCGTTGGCGTCGAAGGTGACCGTGCACTTCGTGGCAGGGGCGGCGACCCACTGGGCGAAGAGCGTCATGTTCTCGTGGATTGCGGGAGCATCCTGGGGCATGTACTTGGTGCCGGTGCCGTCGGCCGCGGTGTTCCAGCTGTCGAAGACCTTGCCGGCGGGAGCCGTGAAGGCGCTGCCGGGTACGGTGTATTCGGCGTCAGCATCCACGTCTACGGGGGACATCTCGCCAGTGCCGCCGTTGGCGTCAAAGCTCACGGTAAAGTGCGTGACAGGTGCAGGCTCAACATCCTTCCACTTGGCGTAGAGGGTCGTGTCGCCTGCAAGCAGGCCCAGGCTCGTGCCTGCGGGGTAGGTCTCGGTGCCGTCGGCGTTGGTCCAGCAGTCGAACTCCTGGCCCTCGGGTGCGGTGAAGGCGCACTCGGGAGCGGTGTACTCGTCCTCGGCGTTAACGGTCACGGGGTCCATTTCGCCGGTGCCGCCGTTGGCCTCGAAGCTCACGGTGAACTGGGTGGCTGCGGGAGGCTCGGAGTCGCCTTCGCCCTCGCCGGCACCATCGCCCTCAATGACGCCGCCGTCGGGCTGAGCGTCGCCATCGCCGGCTGCGCCCTGGTCGCCGGGCGTCGCGTCGTCGTCCACAGCGGGTGCCTGACCTGCGACGGTGAGGCTCGTGCTAGCGAGCCACTGGCCGTCGGCGTAGACGCTCACGGTTGCAATGCCTTCGCCGAGCGTGGTGAGAGTCTCACCCTCAACCTGGGCAACATCGGGATTGTCGGAACTATAGGTTGCGCCGGGCAGCGTCACGGGTGTGCCGTTGTCGGTGGCCACGTAGCTCAGGGCAAGCTGGGTGCCCGGCTCATAGGTGCCGGTCTCGCTTTGCGTGCCGTCGGGCTGGGTGACAAAGACGGCGACCGTGAGGGCCGACGAGTTAACGGTTACCTTCATGGTGGCGGGGACGGGGGCCTCGGTGCTATCTTCCTGCAGGCCCGAACCCTCAGTTGCGCGCACGTAGGCGCCACCCTCGCTCAGGTTGCCGGCCTCGCTGGAGAACACGGCCACGAGATACATATCGCCGGTCTGGGTCTGGAAGAGAGCCACGCCGCAGTAGGCGTTCTCGGTGTTGGTGAACGGGCTCGCGTCGTTGAACCAAGAGGCGGTCATCTGCTCGACGGTTGCAGCGATGTCCGCGGTGTTGACGTTGGCTGCAGGGAGAAATGCTACACACTCTTGGCCGTTCTGTGCAGAATGTATGGCGTTCTCGGCACACTGGGCCGCACGAGCCTGGGCCTGAGCCTCAAGAGCCTGCGTGGATTCCAGGGGAGCGGCCTCTCCGCGGGCGGCGTTCATGCTGTCGACGACGGACTGTGCCGAGGCCAGGTAGTAGGAGCCGCTGATCTGCGTGGTAACGGGTGCACTCGCCTGGCCCTCGGCCTGAGCTGCTTCGTCGGCCCATGCCACAGCAGGGGTAAAAGTGCTGGTGGAAGCCACAAAAGCGCCACCAGCAATCAGTGCGGCGGCGGCGAGTGTGACGCGACCGGCCAACCAGCCGGAAGTGTTGGTACGTGCCATATCGGTCATCTCCTTTAAAGTGCATGAGGCGAATGCCTTGCACCGGATTGGAAGTACTTCGGCATGACTGGCGCTATTTTACCTCATTTATGTGGGGGAGCCTTGCAACAAGACGGCCCACCGCCTTTAGGCGATGGGCCGTCGCATACCTGAAGTCACTTTAAGGACGCTGAAACCGCAAAAAGCAGGAGGCGCTGCAGCGCCTCCGCAACTCTACCAAAAAGCAGAAACCCCTGCAGCAAGGCGTACGGGGCCGCAGCGTACTGGATGACACCAAAGGCGAGCCCTGCGCGTGAGGCCCCGCAGAACACTTCGCAACAGGGGTTAAAACGCAGGAGGCGCTGCAGCAAGGCGCACGAAGGTGAAGTGTACTGGACGTACTCGAACCTTCGTGGAACGCGGCTGCAGCCCTCAAAAAGCAGAAACCCCTGCAGCAAGGCGTACGGAGCCGTAGCGTACTGGACGTACGTAAGGCCCCGTAGAACGCAGCTGCAGGGGTTTCGCAACTAACTTACAGGTAGAAGAGGATGTCGTTGTAGGACGGGAGGGGCCAGTATTCCTTGCTGCAGATAGACTCCATGGCGTCGGCATCCTCGCGCAGCTTCTCCATGGCGGGGAGCACCTTGTCGCGGCAGGCCTCGCCGCGTGCCTGCACGTCGGCGGTGGCGATCATGGCATCGTGGGCCTCAACCAGCGCGTCGATGTCGTCGCTGATGGTGTCGGCACCGTCGGAGAGCTTCTTGAGCAGCTTGGTCTCGGCCCTGCACGCCACGCCCATGTCCTGTTTGATGGCCAGGTTGGAGGCAACGTCGGCGGCATAGGCGTTCACGGCCGGCAGAATCTGCTTATTGGCCATGTCAATCATCGTGAGGGCCTCGATGTTGATGAGGTTCGCATACTGCTCGAGCTTGATCTCGTAGTGGCTCTTGGTCTCGACGCGGCTCATGACGCCGAATTCCTCGAGCAGGGCGATGTTCTTTTCCTTCATCATCGCGGGGGCAGCATCGGGCAGGGTGCGCAGGTTGGACAGACCGCGCTTGGCAGCCTCCTCAGTCCACTCGGCGCTGTAGCCGTCGCCGTTGAAGATGATGTGCTGGTGGTCGGTCAGGGTCTGCTTGATCCAGGCCATGGCGTCGGTCTCAAAGCTCGCGCTGCTTTCCATGGCGTTGGCGAACTCCTTGAGCTCCTTGGCAACGGCCGTGTTGAGCACCATGTTGGGGTCGGACAGATTCTGACGCGAGCCAGCGGCGCGGAACTCGAACTTGTTGCCCGTGAAGGCGAAGGGAGAGGTGCGGTTGCGGTCGGTGGTGTCCTTGGTGAGGTTGGGCAGCACCGGCACGCCCAGGTACATGCTCTCCTTGTCGTGGCTCTCGTAGGTCTTGCCCTCGATGATGGCCTCGACGATGCCGTTGAGCTGGTCGCCCAGGAAGATGGAGATGATTGCGGGCGGTGCCTCGTTGGCGCCCAGACGGTGGTCGTTGCCGGCCGAGGCGACGCTGACGCGCAGCATCTCCTGATAGTCGTCCACAGCGGCGATGACGCAGGTCAGGAAGACGAGGAACTGCAGGTTCTGCTCGGGGGTGTCGCCGGGGTCGAGCAGGTTCTGGCCGTCGGCGGACAGCGACCAGTTGTCGTGCTTGCCCGAGCCATTGATGCCCTCGAAAGGTTTCTCGTGCTCCAGGCACACCAGGCCGTGGTGGCTGGCGATGATCTTCATGAGCTCCATGACGAGCAGGTTGTGGTCGATGGCAACGTTGGCCTCCTCGAACACGGGAGCAAGCTCGTGCTGGCAGGGGGCGACCTCGTTGTGCTTGGTCTTTGCGGGCACGGCGAGCTTCCACAGCTCGGAGTC
>JAHZHK010000012.1:30606-41378 GCA_019420325.1 Coriobacteriaceae bacterium
CCTTCATGAAGCGGCTGACGGTGGGGCGGATGGAGCCGAAGTAGTGCTCCTGGAGCTCCTGGCCCTTGTCGGGGGCAGCGCCGAAGAGAGTGCGGCCGCACAGGATCAGGTCGGGGCGCTTGGCGAAGTCCTCTTCCTTGATGAGGAAGTACTCCTGCTCGGGACCAACGGTGGTGACGACGCGGTCGGGGTGCTTGCCGAAGAGGGCCATGACGCGCTTGGCCTGGTCGCTTACGGCAGTCATGGAGCGCAGAAGGGGAGTCTTCTTGTCGAGCGACTCACCGTTGTAGCTGATGAATGCCGTGGGGATGCACAGGACGTCGTCCTTGATGAAGGCCGGGCTCGTGGGGTCCCAGGCGGTGTAGCCGCGTGCCTCGAACGTGGAGCGCAGGCCGCCGGAGGGGAAGCTCGAGGCGTCGGGCTCGCCCTGTACGAGCTCTTTGCCAGAGAAGGTCATGATGGCCGTGCCGTCGCCGCCGGGGTTCAGGAACGAGTCATGCTTTTCGCTCGTGATGCCGGTGAGGGGCTGGAACCAGTGGGTGTAGTGCGTGGCGCCCTGTTCAATGGCCCATTCCTTCATGGCGTGGGCGACGACGTTGGCCACCTCGATGTCGAGGGGCTCGCCCTGCTGGAGCGTCCTCATGAGTGCCTTGTAGGTCACCTTGGGGAGCTTCTCCTGCATGATCTTCTGGCTGAAGACCTTGCAGCCGAAGTACTCGCTGGGGTTGACTGCCATTTAAACCGCCTTCTCTCGATGACGCCGCGCATCGCGCGGACGTCTTGGACACAAAGCTCGGTGCATGTCGCAAACTCTAGGAGTCGAATGTTTCGCTCACTTTACGGTCGTGGGAAGCGTTCGTGACCGTATGATATCGCCGATGGAAACTATAAGGCTGGCCGTGTGGCCGGCCACCCCACTTTCACATGCAATGGAAGGTGCTTCATGGAACAAGAACACGACGTGGCGGCCGCAAGGCCTCTGACGTTTGCTGTCATTGACGGCAACTCCCTCATGCATCGCGCATTTCATGCGGTGCAGACGCCCATGAACGCTCCCGACGGCCGACCCACCAACGCCATCTTCGGTTTCATGGGCATGTTTTTGCGCCTGGTGGAAGACTTCCACCCCGATGGCATCATGGTCGCCTTCGACAAGGGCCGCCCCACGGTGCGTATGGAGATGCTTCCCCAGTACAAGGCGCAGCGTCCCCCGCGCGACCCGCTGCTTTCCGAGCAGTTCCCCATGATGCGCGAGCTGCTCGAGGCTATGCATGTGCCGGTGTATGCCGTCGAGGGCTGGGAGGGCGACGACCTGCTTGGTACGCTTGCCAGGCAGGGCGAGGAGCTGGGCCACAGGATGCTGCTTGTCACGGGCGACCGCGACGCCTACCAACTTTCCGATGGCAACGTCTCGATCCTCTCCAACAGGAAGGGCATGAGCGACGTCGCCATCATGAGCCCGGAGGAGATCTGTGCGCTTTACGAGGGCGTGAAGCCCGAGCAGATTCCCGACTTCTACGGCCTCAAGGGCGACACGAGCGACAACATCCCCGGTGTGCCCGGCATCGGCCCCAAGAAGGCGGCCGCGCTCATCGTGCAGTACGGCTCGCTTGACGCCGTGCTCGCCGACGCTGACAACATCAAGGGCAAGATGGGCGAAAACATCCGCAACCATGCCGACGATGCCCTGGTGTCGCGCGAGGTTGCCCGCATCCGTCGTGACGCGCCGGTCACGTTCGACGCTCAGGCGGCCCTGTGGCCCTCCTTTGACGCGGCTGAGGTTGAGCGTGCCTTTGACGTACTGGCGCTGCGCACCCTCAAGGGTCGCGTGCTGCGCTGCTCGTGCGGGGCGCAGGCCGATCAGAGCGACAATGCGGCATGCGCCTGCGCGCAGGAGCAGGGTCCGAACCTGCCTGCCGAGCCCCTGCAAGGACAGGCTGCTTGGGATTGCCTGAAGCAGGCTTGCGATTGCGACGCCTGGGTGGGCGCCTTCTTCGACGAGGGCCAGGACACCGGCTCGCTTTTCGGCAGCGTGCAGACCCTGTGGCTCGCCTGTGCGTCGGGATGGCAGATGGCTGAGGGCGCGCCCTCCCAGGAGCCGGCGTGCCTTTTGCGCTTCGACGGTGACGACGCTCTCGAGGCCCTGCTTATGGCGTATGAAGGCTGCAAAGTTGTCTCGTTCGACACCAAGGCCGACCTGCGTCGCCTCTACCCGCTTGACTCTTCCGAGTCTGCGCGCCTTGATGCCGCAGAGTTCGCCTCTACCCGCAGCTCTGAGGTGTTCGACGCCGGGGTGGCCGCCTATCTGCTCGATTCGGACCGCTCCGACTTCGAGCCCAGCGTGCTTGTGGGGGCGTTCTTGCCCTGGAGCCTTCCCGCCCTGGAGTTCCCGGCCGCACCGAAGAAGGGCAGGGGAACACCTGCTCCCGCTCCCACCGAGGAGTCGAGCGCGGCGCGCGGGGCATGCGCGGCCGCTTCGCTTCTGGCGCTGCGCGAGGTGCTTGACGAGCTTCTTGAGCAGGACGGCACGAAGGCGTGTATGACCGACATCGAGATGCCGCTTGTCGCGGTGCTCGCGGTGCTTGAGCGCAACGGCATGAAGGTGGATCCTGAGGTTCTCGCCCATCAGTCCGGCCTGCTCACGGGCCAGATTGAGGAGATTCGCTCGCACATCTTCGACCTTGCAGGCCAAGAGTTCAACATCGACTCGCCCGCCCAGCTCTCCGGCGTGCTCTTCGACACGCTTGGGCTTCCGACGCGCGACCCCGAGACGGGCCGACCTCTCAAGAAGACCAAGACCGGCTTCTACTCCACGAACGCCAAGCTTCTCGAGAGCTTTGCATGCGACTATCCGGTGGTGGCCGACGTGCTCGACTACCGCGAGCGTGTGAAGATCAAGTCGACCTACCTCGACGCGCTGCCTCGCCAGATTCTCGGCGACGGCAGGGTGCACACCGCCTACAACCAGACGGTCACGGCTACCGGCAGGCTCTCCTCCTCGGACCCCAACCTGCAGAACATCCCCGTGCGCAGCGACCTGGGCCGCATGGTGAGGACGGCCTTTGTGCCCGCCGGTCCCGACAACGTCATCTTGTCGTGCGACTACTCGCAGATCGAGTTGCGGCTGCTTGCGCACCTGTCGGGCGACGAGGGCCTCGTCGAGGCGTTCTTGAGCGGGGAGGACTTCCATCGCGAGACGGCCTCGAAGGTCTTCGGCGTGCCGGCGGCCGAGGTGACACCTGCACAGCGCTCCCGCGCCAAGGCGGTCAACTTCGGCATCGTCTACGGCCAGACGGCCTGGGGTCTGTCCCAGACGCTCAAAATCTCCGCCGCCGAGGCTCAGGAGATGATCGACCGTTACTACGCGACGTATCCCGGCGTGCGTGTCTACCTCAACGACCAGGTGGAACTTGCGCGCAAGCAGGGCTTTGTGCAGACGATGTTCGGACGCAAGCGCCATGTGCCCAACATTGCGGCGCGTGTGCCGGCCGTGCGCCAGTTTGCCGAGCGCACGGCAATGAACCACCCCATGCAGGGCTCCGCGGCCGACATCATCAAGCTTGCTATGGTGCGCGTGCAGCGCAGGCTGTTGGAGGGGGCGTTCAGTGCCAAGATGATCGTGCAGGTGCACGACGAGCTTGACTTCGACTGCCCGCGCAGCGAGGTCGAGGCATTGCAGGAGATGGTGGTCGAGCAGATGCAGGACATCGCGGAGCTTCGTGTTCCCCTGCTCGTTTCCTGCTCCATCGGTCAGAACTGGGCGGAGGCGAAATAGCGTGCAGAGTGTTGAGGCGTCCCCTGCGTCCAAAGTCACGGGCGAGCACCTGGGTCTTGGCATCGCCTTCACCTTGTTGGGTGGCGTGGGCTGGGGCTTTTCCGGCACGTGCGCGCAGTTCCTGTTTACCAACTACGACGTGGAGCCCACATGGCTCGTTGCGGCGCGCATGGTCATCGCGGCGCTCATGTTTGCCCCTCTCGTCTTTGGCACGCATCGCCGCGAGGAGGCTGAGCTGATACGTGACAAGCCCAACATCCTGATAACGCTGGTGTTTGCCGTGTTTGGCCTGTTCGCCTGCTCAAGCAGCTACCTCATGTCGATTCAGGCGAGCGACGCGGGTACGGCCACCGTGCTGCAGTCGCTCAACCTGCTCCTTATCCTTGTGGTTTCATGCGTGCAGATGCACCGTCTGCCCAAGCGCAAGGAGGCCATCGGCGTGGTGTTGGCGCTGGTGGGCACGTTCCTCATTGCCACGCAGGGGTCGTTCACGTCGCTGTCCATCTCGGCGGCGGCGCTTTTTTGGGGCATATGCAACGCGGTGGCCTGTGCGCTGTACACGCTCTTGCCCGCCAAGCCCCTTGCCCGCCATGGCTCGGTGGCGGTCACGGGTACGGCGATTTGCATTGCGGCGGTAGTCGCCTGCGTCGTGTACCAGCCCTGGAGCCACATGCCCACGCTTGACCTCGTGGGCTGGCTGGCTGTGTTCGGCGTGGCGGCGATCGGCACGTTCGGGTCGTTCTTGCTCTACGTCACCGGCGTCAAGATCGTCGGCAGCCTTCTGGCGGGTCTTCTTGCGAGCACCGAGCCCATCGTGGCATGCGTGCTGTCCGTCGTGTGGATGGGCACCGTCTTCTCTGGGTTCGATCTGGTGGGAATGGCTCTTATCATCATCATGATGTTCCTGATGGTATAAAATCGGGTTGCACGTCTTTGTCCGTTCGTTGAATCGAGGTTTACCATGACCGATTCCTACAAGAAGATCTTCGTATCGCTTGACGGTACCGAGATGCAGTCCGAGGTTTTCGCCCGCGCTTGCGAGATTGCCGCTGCCAGCGGCGCCGAGCTCTATGTGGGCCACGTCATCGACTCCACGCCCATGCAGGCTGCCGGCACCTATCCTGCCACGCTCATCCCCAGCCTCGAGAAGGCTTGGAAGGACTCCATCGAGGCCGATGTGGAGAGCGCCCGCAAGCTCGGCACCATCAAGTCCATCACCGTCGAGGCCAAGGCCGGCCGCGTTCGCGAGACCCTTATGGACGATTTCGTGAACGAGATCAAGCCCGACCTGGTCATCTGCGGCGCCCGCGGCCTTTCGAACATCAAGTACGCGATTCTCGGCTCCATCTCCACGTTCCTCGTGCGCAGCTGTGAGTGCGATGTCCTGATCGTTAAGTAGGGGTGTCCGTGGATCTGGTTGTCGAACTCTTAAAATCTGCGTTCCTTGGCCTCGTCGAGGGCATCACCGAGTGGCTACCGGTGTCCTCGACGGGCCACATGATTCTTGTCGACGAGTTCATCAAGCTCAATGTCACCGAGCAGTTCTGGAACATGTTCCTCGTTGTCATTCAGCTGGGTGCCATTCTGGCCGTCATCGTGATGTACTTCCACGACCTCAACCCGTTCTCGCCGAGCAAAGGAGCGCAAGGACGCGCCGCGACGTGGCGCCTGTGGGGCAAGGTCATCTTGGGATGCGTTCCTGCCGCCCTCATCGGTCTTCCGCTCAACGACTTCATGGAGGAGCACCTCTACAACTCCTATGTGGTCGCTGCAATGCTCATCCTGTACGGCGTCGCCTTCATTCTCATTGAGAACTGGCGCGCCAAGAAGCGCTCCGAGGCTGCAGACCTTGCAACGACCTCGGGCGGCGCTCACTTCGCCACTCCCGCTGCCCCGCAGGCAGACGCCGACTTCGGCCGCATCACCGACGTTGACGACCTGTCGTGGAAGACGGCACTGGGCATCGGTTGCTTCCAGGTGCTTTCGCTTGTTCCCGGCACCTCGCGTTCCGGCTCCACCATCATCGGCGGCCTGCTTCTCGGCACGTCGCGCTCGGTGGCCACGCGCTTCACGTTCTTCCTGGCAATCCCCGTCATGTTCGGTGCGAGCCTGCTCAAGATCGTGAAGTTCGTGCTTGCCGGCAACACCATGGTCGCCGACGAGTGGGCCATCATGGGCGTGGGCCTCATCGTCGCCTTCGTCGTGTCCCTGGCTGCCATCAACTGGCTTACGGGCTTTGTGCGCAAGCACGACTTCAAGCCCTTTGGCTGGTACCGCATCTGCCTGGGCATTGTGGTACTCGTGTATTTCGGCGTGAAAGCCTTCGTGCTCTAAACGGCTCGCCATTCACGGCTTTATACCAGCTGACATGAAAAAGCCCCTCGACGGATTTTCCGCCGAGGGGCTTTTTGGTGCATGGCAAGGTGGGGAGGAAGGCGCCTGAGTCGGCGCCTCCCACTTAGTCGAGCAGTGCCAGGATGTCTTCCTTGGACAGCGACGTCGACGCCGTTGCCTGTCCGCCCAGGATGGACTCGGCCAGCTCTCGCTTGGACTCCTGCAGGGCCACGATCTTTTCCTCGATGGTGCCCTGTGCAATGAGGCGCATGACCGAGACGCTGCGCTTCTGGCCGATGCGGTGCGCACGGTCGGTTGCCTGGTTCTGCGCCGCCAGGTTCCACCACGGGTCGTAGTGGATGACGACGTCGGCTGCCGTGAGGTTGAGGCCCACGCCTCCGGCCTTGAGCGAGATGAGGAACACCGGCACGTCGTCGGTCTGGAACGAGTTGACCAGGCGTGCGCGCTGCTCCTTGGGCGTCGAGCCCACGAGCGTGTGGTAGGCCAGGCCGTCTTCCTCAAGGCGCTTGCCGATGACAGAGAGCATGCTGGTGAACTGTGAGAAGAGCAGCACCTTGTGGCCGCCTTCGACCGCCGTGCGAATAAGGTCGAGCGCGGCCTCGAGCTTGCCCGAGACGCCCTCGTAGTTGTCGTAGAGGATGGCAGGGTCGCAGCAGATCTGGCGCAGCTTGGTGAGCTCGGCCAGGATGGCGAAGCGCTGCGTGGCGAACTCCTGCGGCATCTGGTGGCGCAGGGTCTTCACCAGGTTGGAGGCCACGGCGTCGTAGAGCTTGCGCTGCTCGTCGTCCATGCCCGTGTACACGACAGACTCGTTCTTCTCGGGAAGGTCTTTGAGCACGTCGCCCTTGAGGCGGCGCAGGATGAAGGGGCCGACCATGCACTGCAGGCGGTGGGCAGCGTCTTCGTCAGCGAGGCTGATGGGCTCCTCGAAGCGCTCGTGAAAGTCCTCCACCGAACCCAGAAGGCCAGGCATCAGGTAGTCGAAGATGCTCCACAGCTCGGTGAGCCTGTTCTCGATGGGGGTGCCGGTGAGGGCGAAGCGCACCTGGGCGTCGACGAGCTTGGTGCAGCGCGCCGCCTGCGTGGAGGCGTTCTTGATGTACTGCGCCTCGTCGAGCACCTGGCAGGAGAACTTCTGGGTCGCATAGGCGTCGATGTCGCGCTTGAGCAGCTCGTAAGACGTCACGAGCACGTCGTAGCCGCGCGAGCACGCGATGATTTGGCGACGCTGATTCTGCGGGCCCACCACGGCGCAGCAGCGCAGGTTGGGGGCGAAGCGCGAAAGCTCGCTCATCCAGTTGTACACAAGCGAGGCGGGGCACACCACGAGGTTGGGCAGCTCAAAGCCGGCTTCGTGACGCGAGAGCAAAAAGGCGATCATCTGAAGCGTCTTGCCCAGGCCCATGTCGTCGGCCAGGATTGCGCCGAAGCCAAGGTTCGCCAGCGTGGAGAGCCACTTGAAACCCTCGCGCTGATAGGGGCGCAGCACCCCGCGCAGGCTCTCGGGCTCGACGAAGTCGGCGTCGGCAATCGAGTCGAACTGGCGGATGATGGAGCGGAAGCCCTCGTCGCGGTCGAAGCGCACGCCGTCGGAGCGCTTGAGGATGGAGTCGACGAACAGCGCGCGGTTGAGCGGTATGCCCGTGGTGCCCTGGGCGAGCTCCTCGGCGCCGATGCCCAGGCCGCCTGCCAGCTCGACAAGGGCCTGAAGACCGCCTCCAAGCTGCACGATGTCGCCGTCGGCCAGGCGCACGTAACGCTCGCGGCGCTGGTAGGCGTTGAGGTAGTCCTGCAGCTCGCGGGGGGTGAGGTCGGTGGAGTCGACCGAGATGTCGAGCAGGCCCGAGCGCAGCGAGGCCTTCACGCGCACGTTGGGCACGCGACGCACGTGAATCGATTTGAGCTCGCTGCTCACAAGGACGTTGCCCAGCTCGTTGAGCTCCGGCAAACCCTCGCTCAGCAGGCGCTGCAGGGCCTCGGTGTCCGTCTCGGGGAAGCGCAGCTGGCCTTCTTCCATGGGGAAGTAGGAAAGAACAGCCTGTCGGGCTGCCCCCTCGCGCGCCATGTCGCGCAGGGGCTGCTTGGGTGCGGGGGCGGCGAAGAGGTTGAGCTCGTCGTGCGCGTAGGACACGGTGGCCTCGCAGCACACCTGGCCGGCACGGATCGACATCTTGAAGCCGATTTCTGCAGGCGGCGGCGTGAGGTCGTCGACGCTCTCGTCCGTCTCGAAGCTTGCGTAGGCGCGGATGGCGGGCAGCACGGCGGCGCAGAAGCCCGGCATGTCCTTCACGCGGATGTGGTAGGGCGACTCGCAGGGCAGCAGCGACTTGCACAAGCCGCCCATCTGGGCGCGGAAGTCGTCGCTGCACTTCCAGGCGCGGCCGTCGATGAGCAGGTACATACGTTTGTCGTCCATGACGCAGTTGGCGCCCGAGGGCATGACGAGGTCGAAACCGCCGCGTGCGCCCTTCTCAAGCGACACGGGCAGCTCGGGGTCGCCTTCAAGCACATCAAGTTGGACGGGCTTGTTCGGCTCGCCGTTGGTGGGCTCGTAGAAGACCTTTGCGCCCATGTAGGCGTCGAGCAGGTCGGCGACGTCGGCATCGGCCAGGCCCACGGTGCGCGACACGGCGTCGTAGCCGCTGGCCCAGTAGCCCGCCTGACGCATACGAGAGGCCTGCTGGGTGTGCAGCACGCGGGCGAACACGGCCATGGCGTCGTTGGCACGGCGCGTGAAGGCGTCGTGGCTGTGCACGAATTCGAGCTCTTTGCCGTAAGCATAGAGCGACTCGCGCTCCCAGGCGCTCACTGCCTCGTCGAACCTGCGCACGGCATAGGACACCTTGCCCGCGCGAACCTTGAGCGTCGCTTCCCAGGCGCTCGTCTTGGCGGCGTCGCTGGCGGCGCTGCGGCAGGTCTTAGGGATGATGGTGACCTCGACGTCGGCGATCTCCTTTGAGGCCCCGTGGTGCGCCAGGGCCGTGCCTGCCATGTCGGGCAGCGTTGAGCCCACGTTGGAGTAGGCGAAGATGATGTTGCTGATCTGCGGGGAAGTCTGGCTCTCGCGCACTTGGGTGCCTGCACCCAGGGCGGCGAGCCTGCCGGGCTGGTTGGAGCGCATCTGGTCGAGGACCTTGTCGGTCTGCGCCGCAAGCGAGCTCGTTTTGCTGGCCGCGGCGCTCGCTGCAGCGGGCTTGGAGGCCGTGGCGGGGGCGGCAGCCTGCACTTTGGGTGCCGCCGGCGTGGCAGGCTTCATGTCCTGGTAGCACAGCAAGAGACACACGCCGTGCTTGCACAGCTCGTCGGTCGCGCCACCGCATGTGCAGGTGTGGGACACTATCTCGTTTCGCGCCAGGTCGATCTGTGCGCTTGCATGATACGTCTGTGCGCCGTCGGCGACGTCTCCTTCAACTGTGAGACGGCTGGCGTCAGCGGACTTCGACGGGGAGACGTTGCTTGCCCCGCCGCGTGCGACGAGCCTCTCTCCGCGTGTGAACGTCTGACGGCCGCACGCATCCATAACCATTGAATCCCAGCTCAATGATCCTCCTTTTGGGTCGTTCGTGCCAGTCGGTCAATTCTAGCGCTCTTTTCAGCCATTTGCACTCAGGGATGTAATGCACGTCAAACGTGTATGGGTCGTGAGCGCATGGGGCGCTCGGCTGAAAGGCTGTCCGGGGCGATGGTAGACTGACCCTCCAAAACGACGTTCGCCCCACATTGCCGTCTGCGACGCAGGAAGGCTGTTTCATGACGATAGACATCGACTCGCTCAACCCCGCGCAAAAAAGCGCCGTGCTCAAGGTAGAGGGCCCGCTGCTCGTGCTGGCAGGTGCCGGCTCGGGCAAGACGCGCGTGCTGACGTACCGCATCGCCCACATGCTGGAGGACCTGGGCATCATGCCTTGGCAGATCCTTGCCATTACCTTTACCAACAAGGCGGCCCGTGAGATGAAGGAGCGCCTGGAACGCCTCCTGGAGGGCAGGAGCATGCGCGGCATGTGGGTGTGCACGTTTCACGCCATGTGCGTGCGCATGCTGCGCATCGACTGCGCCCGCCTGGGCTACGGCGACTCGTTTGCCATTTACGATGACGACGATTCCAAGCGTCTTGTCAAGTCCATCATGGCCGACCTGCACATCGACGAGAAGCGCTTTCCCTTGAATGCCGTGCGCTCCCAGATCTCCTCGGCGAAAAACGAGCTTCTCGACCCGGCGGACTTCGCCGCCCGTGCCAACACCCCGCCTGAGAAGGTTGCCGCGAGTGTGTACGAGGAGCTTCAGCGCCGCTTGGCCCGCGCCAATGCCATGGACTTCGACGACCTGCTTGTCAATGCCTATCACCTCCTGCGCGACAACCCCGACATTCTCGAGCAGTACCAGGAGCGCTTCCGCTACATCAGTGTCGACGAGTATCAGGACACGAACCGCGCCCAGTATCAGATCACGAGCCTTTTGGCCGGCAAGTACCAGAACCTCATGGTGGTGGGCGACGACGACCAGTCCATCTACTCGTGGCGCGGCGCCGACATCCGCAACATCCTGGAGTTCGAGGGCGACTACCCCGCGGCCGCCACGGTCAAGCTCGAGCAGAACTACCGCAGCGTGGGCAACGTCCTGGCCGCGGCCAACGCCGTCATCG
>JAHZHK010000120.1 GCA_019420325.1 Coriobacteriaceae bacterium
GCGCACTTGACTGGGGGTCAAGGGGTCGTGGGTTCAAATCCCGCTTGCCCGACCACGCTCACAACGAGGCCAGGAACTGGAAACAGTTTCTGGCCTTTTTGCTTTCTACGCACCTTTGTTCCCCACCAGCGCAGATCGCCCTCCCCCATCGCATGAAAAGGGACCCGCTACCGCAGTGGTAACGGGTCCCTTAGCGTTTCTGTACTCTTCGGCTCGTTAGTCGCGCGTGAGCTTGCGGTGCAAGCGGTGCGGACGGGAAGCTTCCTGGCCCAGGCGAGCCACACGGTCGGTCTGGTAGGAATCGAAGTTGCCCTCGAACCAGTGCCAGCGACCGGGGTTCTCGTCGTCGCCCTCCCACGCAAGGATGTGCGTGGCGATGCGGTCAAGGAACATACGGTCGTGGCTGACAACAACGGCGCAGCCCGGGAACGCAAGCAGCGCCTCTTCAAGCGACTCAAGCGTCTCGGTGTCGAGGTCGTTGGTAGGCTCGTCGAGGAGCAGCAGGTTGCCGCCCTGCTTGAGCGTAAGCGCGAGGTTCAGGCGGTTGCGCTCGCCGCCGGAGAGCATGCCGGCAAACTTCTGCTGGTCGGAACCCTTGAAGCCAAAGCTCGCCACATAGGCGCGCGTCTGGAATTCCTGCTCGCCGACCTTGATGAAATCGTAGCCGTCGCCCACGACCTCCCAGACCTTCTTCTGCGGGTCAATGCCCGAGCGGTTCTGGTCGACGTAGGAGATGCTCACGCTCTCGCCGACCTCGAGGCTACCGCCGGTCAGCTCCTCCAGACCCACGATGGTCTTGAACAGCGTGGTCTTGCCCACACCGTTGGGGCCGATGACGCCGACGATGCCGTTGCGCGGCAGCGAGAACGACAGGTCGTCGATAAGCACGCGGTCGCCGAAGCACTTGCGGATGTTCTTGGCCTCAAGCACCTTGGAGCCCAGGCGCGGGCCCACAGGAATGGTGATGTCGGTGAGGTCGTTCTTCTTGAACTGACGGGCCTGTGCCTCCATCTCCTCGTAACGCGCAAGACGGGCCTTGTTCTTGGCCTGACGCGCCTTGGGGCTGGAACGCACCCACTCGAGCTCGCTCTCAAGCCTCTTGACGAGCTTCTCCTGCTGCTGGCCCTGAAGGGCGAGGCGGCGAGCCTTCGTCTCGAGGTAGGTGGAGTAATTGC
Source organism: Coriobacteriaceae bacterium (assembly GCA_019420325.1). Classification (GTDB taxonomy): domain Bacteria; phylum Actinomycetota; class Coriobacteriia; order Coriobacteriales; family UMGS124; genus UMGS124. The sequence continues at coordinate 1,176 of JAHZHK010000120.1, forward strand.
CCTCGTAGGGATAGAGGTGACCGCGGTCAACCTCGCAGATCCACTGCGCGACGTTGTCGAGGAAGTAGCGGTCGTGCGTGACGGCCAGAACCGCGCCTGGGTAGTTCGCCAGGAACTGCTCGAGCCACAGGACGCTTTCGGCGTCGAGGTGGTTGGTAGGCTCGTCGAGAAGCAGAAGGTCGGGTGCCTCGAGCAGGATCTTGCACAAGGCAACGCGACGACGCTCGCCTCCCGAAAGCACGCTCACCGGTGCGTCGGGATCGGGGCACTGCAGGGCATCCATGGCCTGGGAGAGCTGCGAGTCGAGATCCCAGCCGTTGGCGGCGTCGATCTCATCTTGCAGGCGACCCATCTCGGCCATGAGGGCGTCGAAGTCCGCGTCGGGCGCGGCCATCTCCTCGCCAATCTGGTTGAAACGCTCAACCTTGGCAATAACGTCAGCAAACGCCATGCGAATGTTCTCGACCACGGTCTTGGAGTCATCGAGCGGGGGCTCCTGCTCGAGCAGACCCACCGTGAAGCCCGGAGTGAGCCTGCACTCACCGGCCGAGCACTCCAGACGACCCGCCATGACCTTGAGCAAGGTGGACTTACCCATGCCGTTGGGGCCCACCACGCCAATCTTGGCACCGGGGAAGAAGCCCATCGTCACCTCATCGAGGATGACCTTGTCGCCATATGCGAGACGGGCACCATGCATTTGAAAGACGAACTCTGCCACTTACGCCTCCTTGTTGGGCAGCTCGACGGGGGCAGCGTCGCGGCCCGGGTTGAAATCGATACCAGCTTTCTCCATCTCATGGTACTGCGCGCTGGCGGTAAAGAGAACGTCAGAGGAGGAGTTGAGGGCAGTTTCGCAGGAATCCTGGATTACACCGATGATGAAACCGATGGCGACCATCTGCATGGCGATGTCGTTGGAGATGCCGAACAGCGAGCATGCCAGCGGGATGAGCAGAAGCGAGCCACCCGCAACGCCGGAGGCGCCGCATGCGGAGACGGCGGCGAGCACCGACAGGACGATGGCCGTGGGGATGTCGATGGAGATGCCCAGCGTGTTGGCTGCAGCCATGGCCATGACGGTAATGGTGACGGCGGCGCCGCCCATGTTGATCGTGGCACCCAGCGGGATGGACACGGAGTAGCCGTCCTTGTGCAGGCCGAGCTTCTCGCACAGGCTCATGTTCACGGGGATGTTGGCCGCGGAGCTACGGGTGAAGAACGCGTAGATGCCGGAGTCCTTCAGGCAGCGGAAGACGAGCGGGTAGGGATTCTTGTGGAAGCAGAAGAAGGCGATGAGCGGGTTCACCACGAGGGCGACGAAGAGCATGCAGCCCACGAGGACAAGGATGAGCATGCCGTACTCAGTGAAAATCTCCACGCCCGAGGTGACGACGGCGGAGTACACCAGGCCGCAGATGCCGAAGGGGGCAAGCTGGATGACCCAGCGCACGACGGTGTTCACGGCGTCAGAAACAGAAGACATCACGCTGCGCACGCCCTCGGGAGCCTTGCGAAGCGCAATGCCCAGAGCCACGGCCCAGGTGAGGATGCCGAGGTAGTTGGCGTTGGTGAGGGCTGCAATGGGGTTGCAGAACATGTTGAGGATGAGGGTGGACAGCACGGAGCCGATGCCCTCAGGCGAGCTCTGCGACACGTCGGAGGCGTCGGCCAGCGTGACGGTGAGCGGGAAGATGTACATGGCGATGACCGCCACGGCCGCCGCGGCAAAGGTGCCCACAACGTAGAGAATGATGATGTTCTTCATGCCGCCGGAGGTCTTGGCGTTGGCAAGAGCGCTCATGACGAGGAAGAACACCAGGATGGGGGCGACGCCCTTCAGCGCGCTCACGAACACGGAGCCCAAAAGCTCGATGAAGCTATTGCCGCCGGTCAGGCCCGGGATGAATGCCAAGATGACACCGATGATCAGGCCCGCAAGGATGCGAAGGATGAGGCTCGAGTTGGCCCACTTCGATCCGAGGTCTTTTATGGACATAAAATGTCCCCTTTCCTCGTCGCAGGACACGCCTGCGAATGAATACGAATGATGTGCATAGTACCGCATCTAAAGCCGCTTTACCTGCATAAACCGTTTACGGATACACCCTGAAACACGTTGGTAACGTACGTGAGCAAAAAAGGGGCGCCCACGCATGGCGGGCGCCCCTTTTTGATCGACGTTTCCTACAAGAGCGGGTGGTTGACCCTACTCGCAGGCCTTGAGCTGGCCGGCTTCGGCAAGGGCCGTGAGCTTAACCATCATAACGTCCTCGACCTCGGGCACGAAGGCCACGCGAGAGGCCGGGTCGTTGAAATGGGTGCGCATGTAACCGCCGCACTCGCTGCATACATGGACGCGATGCGCCTCGTCGCCCTCGACGCTGAAGTACTCGAGGTGGCCCTGGTGCGAGGTGCCGCAGCAGGCGCAGCGAACTCGCTCGAAGCCCCAAGTAGATCCGCACTGGCCGCAATACAGGGTACGGACGTTTGCCTTGTTGGAGGCAGTGGGGCCAACGTGGGCAAGCGTGGCGGTGCCGCCGCACACAGGGCAGCGCAGGGGCCTGACATGCTCAAACGCCCCCTCCTCCACTTCGCGGCGCACACTGCCCAGCTCGGCCTCAGCAACAGGCTGAAGCTGGCTGCGCAGGGCAAGCGTCAGCACCATGCAGGTAAGGCGCACGCGCTCGAAGGCCTCGTCAGACTCGCCCTGCTCGTCGATGACGTCGTTGGCGATGGCCTCAATCCAACCCTCGGGATCCTCCCCCGCCAAGTCGATAGGCTCGAACTCGACGACCTCGGTCCAACGCAGGCCCTTGAGGTAACCGCAGGCGCCTTCGGAGAAGGAGCCCTTCTCGATGAGGTACGAGGCAATCTCGCGGGCGCAGGCCGCCAGGCGGCGAGCATCGACGGCGGCGGGCACCTGGCGCAGGAACGGCTTGCAGGCCCAGTACCACTCGAGCAGCTCGTCCTTGCCGGGCAACGTCGAGGAATCGATGGCCTGACCAGCAGCGTCAGCATGGCGCTGCTGAATCTGCCAGATGCCCTCGAAGAACTCCAGGCGCGCCATGTCATCGGCCGCCGTCGTGGGACGGTACGCCTCAACGACCGCCTTAATCTGCTCCAGGTTCATGGGAGCCAGTCCTTTCCATTCGCCGGACAATACCGGTTCTCGTTTTGCTCTCCGGCTGATTGTAACGAAAACCGCCCGCCGACAAACGCTCGTCGGCGGGCGGCATGTGCAGTGCGTGGAACCGGGGCGCTGGTAGGTGCGCCCCAGCTCCGGGAGGCACCTACCGGCTATAAGCGCACCGGTCGAACAATCGCATTACGCGACGGGCTTCTCGACGATGTTCTCGCCGCTCTCGATCTGCTCGCGTGCCCAGTGGCCCCAGTGGTACAAGGCCGAGGACTCGCTGACGGTGCCGTCGCCGAACATAAGCTTGGCGCAACCCTTGTAGGGCTGGAACAGGCCACCGCCCAGGAAGATGTGGGCCATGCCGAAGACGACGATAAGGAAGAAGCCGATGTCGTGGAGCAGGAGCCACACGGCGTGGGCGTCAGCACTCAGCGAGATGAGCACCAGGTTGTCCAGCGTGAGGACAACGCCGGTCACGGCCATAAGCAGGCTCAAGATGATAAGCATGCCGTCGGCGAAACGCTGGCCGGACTTGTTCTGGTGCTGATCGGGCATGTGGAGCCAACGAGCCAGGAAGAGATACGGCAGGAAGAGCAGCATCCACTTCTTGTCGTCGCTGTCCCACTTGCTGAGGGCGTCTTCCTTGATGATGTGCCAGGCGCCCTTAGGAGCAAGGATAGCGCTGATGACGGGCATCAGGATGAAGATGCAGCCAAGCACGCGGTGCGACATACGGATGGTGAAGACCGCATCGGCGCCCACGAGGGCAGCCAGCGGCGGAACGAACACGAACAGGCCGGAGATGGCCAGCAGGATGCAGGAAATGGAGACCACGCCGTGCGTGATGCGGGCGAGCAGCGAGTGACGCTGAATGTAACGCTCGGTTCCCTTAGCCTTCTGGGCCTCGACGAACGCCTTGTTCTTGGCGGCATCAGCCGCCGGAGCCTGATAGGTCTCGTGGTTACTCATTGCTGCCTCCCTTACCATTCTCGCTGTCGGCACCCTTGTGGAGCAGGTCGCGCTTGGCGCCGCTCAGGGCCTCGGACATATGCTCCTTGAAGGACATCGGGTCCTGGCCGTCGCCGTGCTTGAGCACCTCGCCCGTGTCGAGCGAGATGGTGTCGCCCGTCTCGGGGTTGTAGATGCGCTCGTCGCGATCGTAGCCCGAGCACAGACCGCGCATGACACCCAGGCCAACGACCACGCAGCCGGCGATGACACCGGTGACGGGCTTGGCGATGTCCATAACATCGATGAGCGGGTTCTTCTTGGGATCGGCGACCTGGCCGTGGCGCTCGACGCCGTACTTGAGGACCTGGATGACGTGCAGGCCACCCATCTCCTCCTCGCCGTAGACGACGGCGTCGTTGAAGCCGCGCTCATGCAGGCGCTCGACGCTCTCGTGGGCGAGTTTGATCATGTCCTCGCGGTCGCCGAACTGCAGGGCCTCAGGCTGGCAGGCCGTGACGCAGGCCGGGGCCATGCCTTGGGCGATGCGGTCGACGCAGCCCGTGCACTTGTCGATGATGGAGCGCTTGAACACCCAGGGGGCGTCGGGAGCCTCGTAGTAACGGGGCACGTCGAACGGGCACGCCATGGAGCAGTACCTGCAGCCGACGCACTTGCTCTCGTCGACCGTGACCATGCCGTACTCGGTCTTGAAGATGGCGCCGGCAGGGCAGACCTCGGCGCAAGGCGCGTCGGTGCAGTGCTGGCAGGCGCGACGGCCGAAGGCCCACTCGACGCCCTTGGGGCCACCCTCCTGCTCATCGAAGGTCACAATGAGACGAGTGTTGCCGTTGAGGTCGATGGGGTTCTGGTGCGAGCCGCTCCACTCGTTGGAACCATCGAGGGCAGAGGGAAGGTTGTTCCAGCACTTGCAGGAAACCTGGCAACCCTTGCACGCGGTGCAGCGTGCGGTGTCAAACAGAATCGCTTTCTCGCTCATGTTGTCCAACCTCCTTAAAGCTTCTCGATGTTGACCAGGAACGCCTTGTACTCAGGCGTCTGGCTGTTTGCGTCGCCGACGTTGGGGGTCAGGTCGTTGACCATGTTCTCGTCGGAGCCGAAGAGCCTCGACCAGCCGAAGTGGTGCGTCATGCCGACCTGGTGCAGCTTCTCGCCGTTGACGGTGAAGGGCTTGAAGCGGTGCGTGACGAGCGCCGTAATCTCGATGGAGGCACGGTTGTTCCACACGCGGACCTTCTCGCCGTTCTCGATGCCCTTCTCAGCAGCGAGCTCGTAGGACATCTCGATGAACTGAGCAGGCATGGCCTCGACGAGGGCGGGGCACAGACGGGTCTGGCCGCCGGTCTGCCAATGCTCGGTGACCGAGTAGGTCGTGGCGACGATCGGGAAGTCCTTGTGCGGGGAGTGCTTCGTGGACTCCAGGCCGCGGCCCAGGTAGCACGGGGAGTTGAGGCTGCCGTTGAACGGGTTCTCGTCCAGCGGGCTCTCGAAGGGCTCGAAGTGCTCGGGCAGGGGGCCGTCCTCCATGCCGTAGGACTCCAGGCGGGCGTTCTGCTCCCAAAGCATGAAGAATGCCTTGTTGTTGGGCGGCGTGGTGCCAGCAACGAAGTCGCCCACGTCGCAGCCGTCGGCGTAACCGGCCTTCCACTTACCCTCGGCGTCGTCCCACTCGACGAGACGACGGTCCTCACGCCAGGGCTTGCCGTTCATGTCGGCCGAGGCGCGGTTGTAGAGGATGCGGCGGTTGTTCGGCCAAGCGAAGGCCCACTCGGAGTACAGGCCCAGGCCGGAGGTATCGACGTTGTTGCGGCGGCACACGGGCTGGCTGGCCGGGTCGAGAGGAGCCTCGTTGTTGCTGTAGTAACCGGAGTAGATCCACATACCGCAAGAGGTGGAGCCGTCGGCGGCCAGCTCACCGTAACCGGAGAGCAGGTCGGTCTGGGGATCGGAGGAATCGCAGTTGCAGTTCGTGCCGGCAACGCGATAGCCGTTGAGAGCCCAGGCGACGGGACGGAAGTCGATCTTGCCGTCAACGTAGTAGTCCCACTTGACGTTCAGGATGGGATCGGGGTTGGCGGTCTTGGGATCGTCGTGCTCCTCCTCGTAGAGGCGGCAGATCTCGGTCCACAGCAGGTCGCACATCTCGAGGTCGGTCTTGGCCTCATCCCACGGATCCACAGCCTGGAAACGCCACTGAATCCAACGGCCGGAGTTCAGGATGGTGCCGGGCTTCTCGTAGATGAGGGCGCACGGCAGGTAGTACACCGTGGTGTTGACCTTGGAGGGATCCATGCCCGGGCCGCGCCAGAACTCAGCGGCCTCGGTGAGCACCTGGTCGGCAACGACGAGCCAGTCGAGGTTGGCCATGGAGCGACGGATGTTGCCAGCGTTGGGGCCGGAGTGGCACGGGTTCATGCCCCAGTTGAAGTAGCCCTTGATGACGCCCTGCTGCATGAGCTCGAACGAGGAGATGTGCGTCCAGTCCTTGATCTCAGCGTCGGCGTGCGAGGGGACCTTGGGCCACCAGTCGTAGCCGTAGTCGTTCTCGACGGTAGCGTTCTCGCCGAAGAACTCCTTGAGCTGGCTGACGATGAACTTGGGCTTGTTGGTGTAGTAGCCGTCGGAGTAGGTCTGGCTCTCGAGCCAGGCACGAAGGCTCTTGCGGTCGGTGGTGTTGGACCACTTGAGGTATGCGGGCTGCTCCTGCACCAGCATGCCCATGTCCGTGGCACCCTGAACGTTGGGCTCGCCGCGCAGTGCCGCCACGCCGCCGCCGGGGACGCCGACGTTGCCGAGGAGCAGCTGCAGGATGGACATGGCGCGGGTGTTCTGAGCGCCATAGGTGTGCTGCGTCTGGCCCAGGGCGTACAGGATGACGCCGGCCTTGCCGCGGGCACCGGACTGAGAATAGGTGGAGTAG
>JAHZHK010000121.1 GCA_019420325.1 Coriobacteriaceae bacterium
GCCCTTTGTGAAGAATCGTCCCATTGGGAAACGGGTCCCAATGGGACGATTTTGGTATCAGGCATAGGGGAAATTGGTGCGCTCCGCGTGTTTGAGGCTATGTGCTATTCCGATTCTCTAATGCGTCCCATGCGTCCGTTCGACGTTTTGCAAATACTCTGGTTTTGATTGGATTTGTTTTGTTGAGTATTTTCTCTACCGAGGAGAAGAGCGGATTCGGCAGCAATCTTGCCTATGCAATCGTGGCGCAGGGAATCGGTCTGCTCTCAAGCATCCTTACTTCGCTTGTCCTCCCCAAGTTCCTCGGCGTGGACGACTACGCATACTGGCAGCTGTTCCTGCTCTACTCGTCCTATTCGGGGTCCGCGCTTCTGGGCCTGAATGACGGCATCTACCTCAGGCTTGGCGGCAAGACATACGGTGAGCTTGATTATGGCGAGCTCAAGGCGCAGCAAATCGTCGTTATCGCATCCCAGGCTCTTGTGGCCCTGGGATGCTTGTGCGCCATCGGCCTGGGCGGTTTCGAGCCGTATCGCGCGCTCGTTCTCTGTCTGTGCGTGCTGATGGGGCTGCTGACCAACCTCACTCAATGTCTGCGCTACGTGTTCCAATGCACAAACCCGACACGTGTATCGTCTCTGGCAGACTTGATCGCAAAAGGGCTCTTCATCCTCTGTATAGTGATTGCACTGCTACTCGGAACCGAGTACTCGCTGCCATTCATCCTCGGCTATATTTTCTGCCAATCGGTGGCGCTTGCATATGCTCTCGTCGTAAGCGGTAAAAACCTCGCACATAGCTAAAAGCCCCTTCCGGCGTCAGAATCGTTCGGATCGAAACGGCGGCGAAGGAGGCCTTGCTTGGGCGACAGATGGGATCGCGAGTGCTGGAGGACGGCCGCGGAGCGGTCCCTCGCCACGGACACGGGCGTCGACGAGTGGTGCGCCCTCGACCACGTGAGCTCCTCGGCCCTGTACCGCAGGCTCGCGTGGTTCCGCGACAACGAGCCCGAGGTCCTCGGCGGCTGGGAGGCGGCCCGCGCCGGCGACGGCGAGAGGAGGTGGCTCGAGGCCGTGAGGGCGGCCGCCAGGGACGCCGCGCTCCCGTCGGCGCCGCACGCCCCGGGGTTCGTGTTAGCGTCAATGCTTTTTAGCCAATTGGGACCACTTCTCAGTGAACATCAACAGCCAGCAAGACGCTTGTGGAGTTCGCCGAGCAGATGGCGCGCGTCGCGCCTGCTGTCGAGCCGTTCGGCGCATACGTGAGCGCCCGCACGCGCGTCGAGTGCCGCTGTCGGGCGTGCGGGCATGTGCGGTCGCCCTATCCCAAAGGCATGCCTCAAGGCGGCGCCTGTCCGGGGTGCGCCAGACGTGCCGCGACCCAGCGCCATGCGCAGGCCCACGAGCGGCAGGAACGCTGAGACCTCGCCTCCTAAGCTCCCGTCGCGCGGTATTTCAGCCAGTCAGCCGTTAGCAGTGTTGGTATCGCTAACATTGGCGATAGAGGCTAGCGAGGCAATCACCAGGTGCTCTGGCCTGCAATACAGTGTGGCGCCTCTCCTGCTCGCCGGCGGGGTTGCCGTTGTGGCCCCGTTACGGCTTTGCCTTTGGTACTTCCGCTTCGTATCCCGCATTGTCATGTCCGCGAGTTGCATGTGGTCAAGCGGACACAGCGTCCTCTCACGGGCCTCTCCGGCGCCCCTTACTCGAACACCGGGGGCAGGCCGCCGGCGGGGATGCCGCCTTGGTCGACGGGCTCGCCGTCGCCGTCGAGGTGCACCTCGAGCAGCGCCTCGACCAGGGCGCGCAGGTCATCGGTCTTGTACTGCTTGAGGTAGCCGATGCCGATGGTGACGGGCGTCGAGGGGCTCGGGGCCTCGGGGGAGGTGGCCCTCGACCCCGCCGCGCCCCAGCTCGGCGTCTACCTCAACAACGGCTCCTGGTCGAAGTTCGAGTGGTACCTCGACCTCGACTTCTCCATGGGCGAGGCCGCGAGCAACGCCGACGGCTCGAGGACGTGCCCCTGCAGCCTGCGGCTCGCCAACGCCATGACGCCCGAGGAGCTCGAGGCGAGCAACGCAAACATCACGGGCGGCAACCCGGCGAAGATCTCCGAGGACGACATGCTCGAGGTGCTCAACCTCTACGCGCCGGCCGGCGGCCGCATCGAGGTCACGGGCCACAACGGGCAGGTCGACCTCGCCGACGACAAGACCTACAAGGGGCTGCAGGTGGTGTGCGGCGAGGCCCACGTCCAGATCGGCGCACCCGCGGAGATCTCCTTCAGCGTGACCGTCTCGCCCGAGGCCATGCAAGAGCTGAGCGTGCGCATCCCCCCGACGGTGCAGGGCTACCGGTAGGGGAGGCGGGCGAAGTCGGGTTTGGCGTCGCCGCTCGGAAGCCTCAATGAGCTGGCGCCTGTTTCCAGTCCAAGTCTGCGTGGCTCCATCGCATTCCGTTGCACCGCTGATTCAAGACGTGGTTGAACAGTCTGGCGGCGAGTTCCGAAGCCGCCCCGATGTCGCAAAGGAGTTTGGGAATACCCGTCTGGGTGCAGAGCTTGGCGTATTGCCTCGCCTGGGAAGCGCCCCACTCCCCGGGAAGGGAGAACGCCCCCATGGGTTCGAGTTTTCTGACAGCGATTTCGCGCTGGACACGCCTGTGCAGGTCGTTTCCGTCGATGTCGCACGTCAGAGCGTAGATGACGATGTCCACGAGGTCCTTCACCCTGGATGATGCGCGGCCGTTGTGGCGCTCGGGCAGGGCGCAGAGTTTGTCTGCCAATGCTGCGCCGACCGGATAGACGAGGTAGTCGCAGGTGACGAGGTCTTTGACGTCGATGCGGTCGGCCGGCGAGATGGGCTCGGCCCCCTCGAGCGGCACTTCGTCTACGACCAGGTCGATGGATATGGGCTGCATACGTTTAACACCCATCACAGGGGCAAACCGCACTGACAGGCCGCTTCGGTACTCGTCGTCGGCCTTGATGGGCTCGGCGCCCTCGTACTCGAAAAATATGAAGTCTCCCAGGTCGCGCTGCGCGAGGCGGCGCAGGTCGGCCAAGGCTCCCTCAAGGTTATCGCTCGTCGAGAGGAGGTCGATGTCTCGCGTGGCCCGGGCGTCGAGCGTGCGGGCGAGTACGCCGTGGCCTCCCTTCAGTACGAATGACTCGTTGCCGTCGGCGAACACACGGCATAACAACCTGTGGAAGTAGAATCCCGAAATAGCACGGTTGGTGTCCTGTGACGAGGCCTTCGCTGCCTCCTTGACTGCCATCTCCAATGCTGCAGCGGATTTGTACGCCATGCGTCAACCCCTTTCGGCTATCCCGGCTTCTGCCAGCAGTGACGTGAGGATTCGGTTTGCCTTGTTCTTGCCATATTTGCCGTGAATCAGTGCTTCAAGCTTGTTGAAGTCGAACGTCCTGCTGCCGGCGCAGGCGCCGCGGAGCGCATCGGCGACCAGGGAAAGGTCCTCGTCGTCTGCTACGAGGTCGAAAATCGTCCTTTCCGGCGTGGTCACGGGAAGGCCGCTTGCGAACGACACCTCGTCACGGGCCACCTCCCGCACTGCGAAGCTGACGGCTTTGTTCCTGGAGTTGATGCGCCTGGGTGCGTAGATGCGATATGGGCTGAGGTAGAAGTCTCCGATGCCGAGCAGGGAGGCCGCAGTGGCCCCTCCTACCGCGACGCCGTCCCATGCTTCAGCCTGCATCCTCTCATGGGTGAACCTATCTGACGCCGTGAGCTTCCATGCCGCAACGAGCTCGTCGGTTTGTTCGGAGCCCGAGCCGACGAGTCGATAGACGCCGTGCGCAATTCGATCAACGCGGCCGGATGCCGCCGCGTCGTGGAGGGCGTCTCGCGGTATGCCTATCCGGGCCGCCTGGGCCGTCGTGAACACGCCTTCTGACTCGGAGAGTTCGGCGATTGTTGATATGTGGTCGGTTTTCTTCATGTTGCAATTGTAGGTTATAAACCTACTTTTGCAACATGTTCTTGCAGAAACATGCCAAAAAAATGCCAGAACTGGGACATTGTCCCTGCTCCCTTCATGTCCTGTTGGCATGTGCCACCTGCCCACCGCGCTTCCTTCCACCCCCTGCAACATCCCCTTGCAAACCCGCAATTCTCTGTTTATGGCCTTTGCGGCCTTGCCGTTGTTGAATGAATGGCAAGGAATCGCCCCGGTGAGCGGGGCGACATGATATGCAAAGGAGCATTCCCATGGAGAACATCTCGAGGCGTTCCCTCTTGAAGTCCGGAGCGGCCGCCACTGCCGCGGCAACTGTCGCCGCGGCTGCGCCCGCATCCGCCCGTGTCGACGAGGCCGCCGCTGCAAAGCCCGAGGAGTGGCTGGGCGAGGCCCCGGCCCTCGCCGTGGACGGCTGCGTCGAGACCGTCGAGTGCGAGGTCCTCGTCGTGGGCTCCGCCCTCGCGGGTTCCATGGCTGCCTACGGCGCGGTGAAGAACGGCGCCAAGGTGGTCGTCATCGAGCGCAACGCCGCCCCGCACATCGGCGGCATGACCATCTCGTTCCTCAACTCCAAGACCCAGCTCGACGCCGGCCTTCCCGAGTACGACAAGGTCAACGTCGCCAACCAGATGTTCAACCTCACCCAGTACCGCTCCGACATGAAGCTCAACGCCCTGTGGTGCAACCGCTCCGGCGAGATTCTCGACAGCATGGTCGAGGACTTCCTCGAACCCTACGGCCAGTACTACCTGCCGCTGAGCCTCGAGGGCATCTTCCCCGACCCCACCCAGGAGATCAACTCCTACATCTCCACGGGCGTCGCCTTCTCCGAGGACACCGACATCCTCACCGACTTCACCCACAACATCCAGAAGTTCCTGACTGACCAGGGCGTGCGCTACGACTTCGAGGTCAAGGGCGAGGTGCTCGTCAAGGACGAGAACGGCCGCGTCACCGGCGTCATCGCCACGAACGCCGCAGGCGACCACGTGTACTACCAGGCTTCCAGGGGCGTCGTCATGTGCACCGGCTCCTTCGGCGGCAACGACGCCATGATGGAGCGCTTCTACACCAAGAACTTCGCCGAGTTCGCCAAGAACTACAACACGTACAACTGCTACATGCTCGACGACCCGATTACCGACTACGACATGGACGACGGCCTGGGCCACAGGATGCTGTGCTGGGCCGGTGCCGAGATGGAGGAGCTCTGCGGCTACGCCTCCTGGCAGACCACCGGCTGGCGTTCCTTCCCCTACCTGCTCGTCGACACGCAGGGCAACCGTTTCATGAACGAGGCGACCTCGCTTCTGACCTCGGCTCACATCATCGCCGACTTGCCCGGCCACGGCAACTATGTCTGGCAGATCATCCCCACCAACGACTTCGCCATGCCCTCCTCCTTCGGCTATGACAAGGAGACGGCTGCCAAGGTCTTCGACATCGAGACCAACGAGCACTACGAGGCCGACACCATCGAGGAGCTCGCCGAGATGATCGGCGTCGACCCCGAGGCCCTGTCCGCCACCGTCGCTCGCTACAACGAGCTTTGCGAGGCCGGCGAGGACACCGACTACATGAAGGCCGCCCGCTACCTCGACCCGATCGACGACGGCCCCTACCAGGCCTGGAAGATGAACTACTACTTCTACTGCACGCTGGGTGGCGTTCGCTGCAACGAGAACCTCCAGGTCCTCGACGCCGACTGGAACCCCATCCCCGGTCTGTACGCCGGCGGCAACACCGTGGGCTACCGCTTCGGTGCAAGCTACGAGACGCTGCTGCATGGTGGCTCGAACGGACTCGCCGCCACGCACGCCTACGTCGCCGGCGAGCAGGCCGCCCTGGCGTAGGGCGCAAGGGTCCGGGCGCTGTGCCCGCGCTTCTACCTCGCATTTTTCGGTCCGGCCGTGCTACCATCCGTTCGGATGGGGCCGGCCGGGTTTTTGCATGTCATTCAGGGGATGGTTTCGATGGACGAGCGGGTCTGCAGGTACTTTGCGGGGCTCTGCCGTTTCGGCAGCTACTCGGCCGCCGCGCGTGAGCTATGCATCACCCCGCAGGGGCTGAACCTTGCCATCCGACGCTTGGAGAAGGAGCTTGGAGCGCAGCTCGTCGACGGGCGCCACGGGCCCATCAGGCCCACCTCGTACGGTGAGGCGTTCCTCGAGTATGCCGAGGAGGAGGCGTCACGCGCCGAGGGCCTGCGCGCCCGGTTCGCCGAGATAGCCGAGCGGGAGCGCAAGCCGGTGCGCGTCATCGGCGCCATCGGGATCGTGAGCGAGGGCCTGCGCCAATGGCTCGGGGGTTTCGGGGATTATGCCGGGGGCTCCTACGTCGAGTTTATGGGTGAGCTGCCAGACAGCATCTGTGAGGAGGACCTGCTGGAGGGCGACGTGGACTTCGCCATTGTGGTGGACCCCAAGGAAGCCCCGGAGCGTATGCGTGGCATCAGGCTTGCCCGCGATTGTCACTACCTCTGGGTTGGCCGCGATGACCCGCTGAGCGAGAGGGAGACGCTCTCGGTCGAGGACCTCGAGGGTCGCTCGATCATGACGGTGGGGGCCGACTACCACGCCCCGTGTCAGCTCCTCGACCTCGTTCACGAGCGCGGCGTGCACGCCCACGTGAGGTTCTGCTCCCAGATGGTTACGGTCTACGAGTACGCCCTGAGCGGGGAGGGCCTGGGCCTCACCTGCCGCAGCCACGTCGAGGCCATCGCCTCGCCGCGCCTCGCTGGAATCCCGTTTCCCGAGCTCCCCGTGAGCTTCTCGCTCTACTGGCGCGCCGACCGCGGGCTGCTCGAGCACGAGCGGCAGTTCGTCGAGTACATGTCGCGCTACCGGCAGTCGGGGATATAGGGGCAAGGGCGCATGGGGGCGGTTGGAAAGATGAGTGATTCGCCTGGGGTGAACCAGTCGAAACCCGTGGAGGCAACCGAGATGGACGATTTGACGGGGGACGTAGCGGCCTTCTTTGACCAGCACGAGGCTGTCTACCCCCTGTACGAGCTCTTTTGCGAGAAGTTGCTTGTCGAATTTCCCGACACGCGGGTCAAGGTGCAGGAGTCGCAGATCTCCTACTACAACCGCCGCTTGTACGCATGCGTGTCGTTCTTGAAGGTGAGGAAGAGGGCGGAGCTTCCGGAAGACCACTTCGTGCTCACGCTCGGCCTGCCTGCGCCCCTGGAGTCGGGCCGCGTCGCGGCGAAGACCGAGCCGTACCCCGGCCGCTGGACGACCCATTTCGTCATCAGCGACCCTTCCGACCTGGACGAGGAGATGTTCGGCTGGGTCGCGCAAGCGTACTGGTTCGCGCAGGTGAAGTAGGGCATGGGCTTGTCTGCCCCCCTCATGCACCAGGCGTCGAGCCACTTCTCGTCGGAGCAGCCGGGGCGGGCATCGCCCGTGGTCTCGACGCGTTCGACCTCGAGCTATTTTTTGGTCCGTTGAGCACGATGGTGGTAGCGTGTAAAACGGACCATTTTCATATGCCCCGCACCCTTGTCAAGACGCAGGTCGGCCCACCCCTCGGCCTCTCCCGTCGGAGGGCGGAGGGGCGGGCCTGCATCTCAGGGCCCGGAACTCCCAATCGGAACAGGCGTCCCGCTGAAGGCGCCCAAAGCGTTGGCAGTTTCAGATCCGCGGACACCGGCCTGCCGGCCGGCCCGCACTTCGCATGATTCGGCACGGGGTTTGTCGCCATTCGCGTACTCTGCGGGCGCACGCGCCGCCCGGAGGGACGGTGTGCAAAATGGTCGCGCGAGTCCCCCTGCGCCCCCGGACCGGGGTCCGGGCCCTCGGATGGTCTATGTGGGGCCGGCTACCTGCCGGCAGCCTGCTCGCGGGCGACGACGAGCCCGATCGCCCACATCTGGCGCACGAGCTCGCTGGCGACGGCCGTCTTGGCCACGTTGGCCTTCTTGCCCGCGCCCACGAGGTCCCGGTAGCGCCTGCGGTTCCTGTCGTTGCACTTCGCGGCCTCGGCCTCGACCGCCGCGGAGACCTCGCGCCCCTTGCTGTTGAACTACACTTTGCCATCATGACCAAACGTCACGTTATTCAATTTGAC
>JAHZHK010000122.1 GCA_019420325.1 Coriobacteriaceae bacterium
AACTTCACTTCCATGCCAGGCTCCCTTCACTCAAGCGGACGTACTGTCCCGATTTGTTTATCCCCGCGCACACAGCATTCATGCAAGATAGAGCAACATCGCGGCGTTTTGCCCTGCACAAGAGTGGCAATCGAGCCTCTATAGCACGGCGCATGGAACAGCCCGACGCTGTTGTATCCCACATAAAGGCGACTTATCCTGTTGACTCGACGATGTCGACCTCAACCTCGTCTGGATGCTTCGGCAAAAGCGCGGGACAAGCGATGAGAGCAATCGAGACGGTTGTCGTAACGACCAACAAGCTTGGGTTTTGAAACAGGGCGGCTCCCGTTGAGGCCAAGACGCAGACGTCCATGAAGAAGGGGGCACTCGCACATGCGAGCACCCCCCTCACCATCGGTTCATCTGGCTCGTTCAAGCAAGTC
Source organism: Coriobacteriaceae bacterium (assembly GCA_019420325.1). Classification (GTDB taxonomy): domain Bacteria; phylum Actinomycetota; class Coriobacteriia; order Coriobacteriales; family UMGS124; genus UMGS124. The sequence goes on from JAHZHK010000122.1 coordinate 426, forward strand.
TACGCGATAATCCCCAGGTCGCGCATACACCCGAGGAGACGCTCCTCGTGCGCGGGCTCCATGCAGGTGAGCGGCAGGCGCAGACTGTTCTCGCCGTAGCCCATCGCCGCCATGGCGGCCTTGACGGGAATGGGGTTGACCTCGCAGAAAAGCGCATCGATAAGCGGCAGGTACTTGAGCTGCAGCTCGCGTGCGCCAGCGACGTCGCCCGCAAGCATGCGGCGACACATCTCTACCGTCGCAGCAGGCGCCACGTTGGACAGCACCGAGATGACACCCTTGCCGCCCAGTGCCATAATCGGCACGACCTGGTCGTCATTGCCCGAGTAGATGTCGATCTTGTCACCTGCAAGTGCGGCAATCTGCGCAACCTGCGAAATGTTGCCGCTCGCTTCCTTCACGGCGCAAATCATCGGGTGCTCGGCAAGCTTGGCAACCGTTGCAGGTTGAATATTGCAGCCCGTGCGGCCCGGCACGTTGTACAACACACAAGGCAAATCTGCAGCGTCAGCCACAGCGGTGAACGACGCGACGAGACCGACCTGCGTGGCCTTGTTGTAATACGGAGTCACCAGAAGAGCGGCATCTGCCCCCACCTGGGCTGCGAACTTCGTGAGGCCGATTGCCTCCTCGGTGCAGTTGGAGCCCGTACCTGCGATAACGGGTACGCGATGGGCGACCTTCTCCACGCAGTAGCGAATGACCTCGCGATGCTCCTCATGCGTGAGAGTCGGGCACTCGCCGGTGGTACCCACGGTCACGATGGCGTCGATGCCCTGCTCAATCTGCCAATCGATGAGTGTGCCGTACATGTCGTAATCGACTGCCCCGTTTTTGAAAGGCGTCACAATCGCCGTGGCCGCACCGGTAAAAATCGTCTTCTTCATATTGCATCAGCCCTTCGGAAAGCCGTCGACAAACATGGCCAACATGATAGGGAGGGCACGTTACCATTTTGTGTTCTCCTCGGCAATCGCAGCAAACGCATGAGATGCGCCCGCAAACGGAGATATCGCTTTATCCCGCCGCCCCTATGCCCGCCTCGAATGCCTGACGGAAGTCGTCGGCGCACAGTGGGCGATCTTCACGCGACAAAACATGTTGCGCCGCGAGCTTATCGGTGTAGTCCTCTAGCAGGTATACCTGCGCCGCGCCGTCTTTTCCCACATGGCACACGCAAGGTTCCAGGCCAAACGATACAATACGCACCTCGGACATCGACTCGCTATCTGGCACCTTCTCCAACTCGATAGTAGCGATTCCACCGACCTGGCAGGCAATGTCGCCCTGGGCCGCAACAAAGTTGCCCAGGCCCCAGTACACAAGTCCCGTGGCACCGGCCTGCGTTGTCAGCATGCCGTATGGGGCGACCACATGGGGGTGAGAGCACGCCACCACGTCGGCCCCGGCGTCTATGGCTTCTTCCACCATCTGCCGCTGCTCCTGCGTGGGCGCACTCGAATACTCCTGCCCCATGTGCAGGATGACAACCGTCAGGTCCACCTCTCCCTGCACATCTGCAATCTCCCGCAGCATCGCATCTTTATCTTCAAGGGTATCTACCAGGTATTTTTCATCTTCTGGCAAAGAGTGGCCATTCAGGCCGTAGGTCAGATTAAAATAGGCGAGACGAAAATCACCCGACTCAACAAAAACCGGCGCAGCCGCATCCGACGCATCACCGTGCAGTCCTGCAATACCCACGCGCGGATGCTCCTGCGCCCAGTAGTCTAGCGTCTCACGAATAGCACTCGAGCCCCTGTCGTTCACATGGTTCGTCGCGCTTGCCACTACATCAAAGCCGGCGCCCACGAGTGCGTCAGCAATAGTGGCAGGCGTTGCAAATTCGGGATACCCGCTGCGCTTCGCCGCGTCACGGACCAGCACCGTCTCCTGGCACACCGTTGCGATGTCAAACGACGATATATAGTCCTTTACCTGGGCAAACACACCCGAGAAATCAAAGGTACGAACAGCTCGGTCATATGTCGCCTCGTAAATCCCCTGGTGGGCGATAACGTCGCCGGCAAAGAGCAAGCTTATGTGCTCCGTATGCGCCTCGCTCACGAGCTTGAACCCCCATGAGCCCCATCGCCAGGATGTCAGGCCGCCATCGGGAGCCTCAAGCACGAGCGTCCCGTCGGGTTCCATCCATTCGCGAGCAACATACGATCCCAATGCCGAGCTCATCCATATCGGTGCAATCTTGCCGGCACGCATGCCATAGACAAACACATGCTGCGACCACGCGTCATCCGTCCCGCTCTCCCAAAACGGGCGGTACGGGCCGTAGCTTCCTTGCTTCCAAACAAGAAAGACCAGCTCATCGGCACCGTCGCCGTCGAGGTCGCAGACATGGGCACCAAAGACACGCCATTCGTCGGGGCTGGCAAACACCGCCACGCCACCCACCAACCCCCGCACGTCGTGCGCCTCACCCACCGCAACCAGCGACTCCTGCGCTCCATCACCGTCAAGGTCAGCCGACAATTGGCATATCTGCCAGGCATAACATTCAAGCGTCTCTTCATCCCAAATGAAACCATCCAGCAGGGACGCGTCCCCGCCAAGACCCCCGGAGGCTTCCCCGCCCTTGGGAGAGTCGCCGATTGCAACCCTATCCCCGGCAGAAACACTGGGCATTCCCTCATCATTGGTCGGACTGACAGGCCTGGCCGCACTCAAGGAGGGGCGGCAGGGTCGGTCCCCATCCGCAGGGTAAGTTCCGATGGCATCTTCCCCCTTTGCCGAAGCGCTCGACACGGACACACCTTCGGAAGAGCCGCCGACTATTGCTCCGTCAGCAACGTCGCTTGCACCCTCGTCCAGAGATTCACCGTCAGCAGCCTCCTGGCCAGCCGCCTGATCCCGAACCGCCCCGTCAGCCCATTGCGAGGCGCTCACCGTCACCAGGGGCTCGTCATCGGCCCAGGCTATCCCTATAAGGCACAGCAAGCATGCCGCAAGTGCCAAGGCAGCCAACACAACGGCGGCAAATCTCGGCACCATGCGGCAACGCCTGCTTATGGAGGGCATGGAGTTGCTCACGCCCGCAACCCTTTCTTACATCGTCCTCCAGCTCAGGCTGAAGTCCTGCGTCCACCAGACAGGGTCAATCACAGACTCGGTATAGCTGCCGTCCTCCCCCAGCTCAATACCAAGCATGCGGCGCCATTCGGTGTCGGTCAGACGCTCATTGAGCGGCTGAGCAAACTGGTAGAAACTGTACACGGCGCCCGTCATAAGACGAAGCACGCCGTCCATCGGCACAAGCACGTACAGCTTGGACACCGAACCGGTACCGAGCTCCAGGCACGACCCGTTGGGATCGGTCGCCACATCGGCCACTATCGCCGCAGGGAACTCGCGAGTCGTAAAGTACTCGTTGTCCGTCTCGTTCTTGTATACCTCCTGCCAGAAATGCTCGATCTGGCCACCGAACGTGCGAATGAGGTCGAACTCGTCATCAGTGGGCGTCTCGGCGTTGAGCTCCTTGCGCGCAATCTCTTGCAGACGACACGCCAAATCGCTCAAAAGCCCCAGGTTGTCGGCGTCTTCCTGCACCAGCATGCCGTAGGTAGCCAGTCCCTGCGACGTTGCCTGCGTGAGGGCCCCCAGACGGCCGAACCCCTCGGGCTCGGGCTCAACGTAACCGCGGTCATCGTGGACGGGCAGCTCTCCGCCGCCCATCTCGGCCATGACCTGCTTAGAGTAGAGAATGGTGTCGTGCTTGAGCTCGGCATAGCTTCCCGCGAAGGTCTGCAGGCAGCGACGCGACCACAGCTGGGACCGCATGAACCAGGGATACCCCTCGCCCTTCTCGTCGCAGAGAGGCTTCAGCGTGCGCAACCATTGAGCATACAGGCTCGCCTTCCACAGCGTGTCGTCTGCCTGGGCAATGCCCTGCTTGAGGGCCTCAAGGTTCTCCGTGTAGCCCGCAAACTCGTACGCGCCCGTTGCCTCGAGCAGACTGGCCGCCTCGCTGGAGCCAAAGGCCGCCGGGATGTCGAGCACATCGGGGAGTAAGCGTTGCTCTCCCGCGGCGTTCTCCTCCACCTCGCTGTAAATGAGCTTCTGGAAGACAGCCTCATCGATGCTGAACCTCTGGCCCATGAGCCTGAAGCCCTTGCCCTCCTCGACCGTGTCGGTGTCGGGATCGTCCCACACGGGAATGGAATTGATCGCCGGAGCAGCCGTCTGACCTGTGAGCGCGTGGAACTCCTTCCAAGCGGCGTCCTTGCCCACCAGGTCGGTCATACGAGGCATGCCGGCAAAGCTGCGCTCCACAAGCGGCGCATACTCATAGTATCCGTTGTCGTCGCTCGCCCCGGCAAAGAACGAGGTCACCGTGTAGATCTTCGACCACACATCGAGTGCGCCGTCATTGAGCAAAAGCGTAATGAGCAGGGCGCTGCGGTCGAGATCCTCGTTCTTCTGGGCAAAGTTGATGCGCCCATACCACATCATTGCACGGAAATACCCCTCGAGCGCCGCATCCCCCTCGTAATAGCCGCGCGGCTTGTACTGAGAATAATCCTCCATTGCACAGGCAATCGGCGAATCCGAGATGCCGGCCGCCTCATACACAAGCGCAATTTCGGCATTTGCTAGCTCGGCCACATCGGCGGGTACGCTGACCTCGAGGCCCTGCAGGCACGCACCCACAGTGAAGAACGCCACGTTGCGCACGGCCGCGCCCTCCCATTCTGTGCCGCGCAAAACCTGCAGCTGGTCATACGCGCCCTGCACGAGCGTAGCGCTCAGACCCTGCAGCTCAGAGGCCAAGTACGCGCGCTCGGTATTCTTAAGCAGATGGCTGAAATAGAGATGATAGGTGTGCAACATCGCATCGGTCGTGACGAAGTTCGGCATCATCGAGTAACGGTTCGTCTCGTATGCCTCGAAGAATTCCTCGCCCGCACCCTCGAGCATGCAGAAAAAGCCATGTCGCCTCAGCATGTCGAGCTGGGCGTCGTTGAGGTAGTACCAATCGAGGTTGTCGACATTGCTCAGGTCCTCAGCAGGAGCAAGGTCGGCAGCGTGAGGATCGACGGCCGCCTCAACAGGGGCACTCGATTCAAGAAGCGCAGGGCGCGCAGTTGCCTGCGTGGGCTGGGCCGCCGCATCCTGACAAGCCTTGCCGCCTCCCGACAGAAAGCCACCCAAAGTAGAGAGCGCACCGAGCAACCCATCGGCTTTTGCCACCGCCGGCGAAAGCACGGCACCAGACACGCCCAAAGCCGTCGCTGCCGCCAGAGCTGTGCGCCTTGAGATAAGCTTGTTCGACATCGTCATCCCCGCCTTCCCGCGACAGCGCAGCGGCTATCGCCCCTGAGGTCTCTCAAGATGAGAATACCGTACGAAGGCTGGAATTCATAGGCAGAACTGCACATAGGGCAGTACAAAGTTGATGAAGATCAGCCGCGAGTCCCTAAGCCTGCGACAACCAATCCCTCGTCAATCTCAGTGACAAGTCTGATGGTCGGCCTCATGAACTAAGAGCAATCAGTGTCCCCGCCCGAGAATCTTGCCGGGCATGATATTGCCATACCTGGAGACGGGCAGACCCATGAACAAGAGCCCATCAGTGCTCCCACTTGATGCCCTGCTCGTCCATAAGCGCTGCAATATCGTCTTGGACATGCTGCATGTCCTGGTCGATTGCTGAAATGCGCTCAGCGCATTCCCTCAACCGACCGCGGATATCGTTTAACGCCGGGCTCTGGGAATCGAGCACCCATTGGTTCTTGTAGCGCAGGGCATGTTCCAACGAGCTCCAGAAGTCCATGGCAATGGTGCGGAGCTGCACTTCCACAACCACCTCGCGGCTGACGCCGTTGAGATACACGGGAACGCTCACGACAAGATGGAGGCTTCGATAGCCCGACTCTTTGGGATTCTCGATATAGTCCTTGCGTTGCAGGAGCTTTACGTCCCTTTGGCTCAGCAGCTGGTTTTCAACCGTGTACACGTCCTCAAGGTAGTTACATACCACGCGCACGCCAGCCACGTCGAAAATATTCTTGCGAATACCCTCCAAGGTGGCCGGAAAGCCTTTGCGTCCAAGCTTCTCATAGAGACTCTCGGGCGTCTTCAGGCGCGATGTAATGGCATGGATGGGACTGTGCCCCAAACGAATTTGAGCGTCTTCATCAAGGTTCTCGAACTTGGTCGTAATCTCCCTGATGGCCGCCTTGTACTCGGCCATCAAGACCTTGAAAGCGTGCAGTTCGGGTCGTTCCACAAGCTGGATATCAAACGACTGAGCCGCCTCTTCCTCAACAAGAGTCGCTTCAACTATCGTTTCGTTCAATACAATTCTCCAAGTCCACTCATCATGCAGGGATCCGGCTGTAGGTATACCCCCGGAATGCTGCATAATGCAGGCAGTTTTCTTACAAAAGCGCAATAAGGCGTTGAGTGCCGGGGCTCTTTTCGAATAAAAGGGCAGCTCCTATCGGCCTTCGAAATACGAGAGGACCTCTTGCGTGAGATCAACGTAATCGCGAGGCAAGCGAGGAGCCGTGACATCTCGTGAAATCATCTCGCTCATCACCTTCGAACCGCTTCCCTCACGCACGGTAGTTTTCAGAAGTGGAAAGCCCGCATCCTGGGAAGCCTGAACGATATTGGCGATATGGTCCGCTTCATTTTCCCTGCTCGCAGACACCCTTGTCATGGCAACGCCCATAACTTTGAAAGAGGGATTGAACGAGCGGCGCAGCAATGCAAACGTCTGCGACAACTGGGGGAAATCCTGCTTCCTAAAGACATCGGGCGAGGCCAAGACGAGGGCTGCACTCGAGGCATACAGGGAGTTCCATGCCAAAACGCCCAAATTGGGAGGCGTGTCGATAATGGCAAAGTCATACGAGCCGTCGACATCCTCAAGTGCCTGAGCCAACAGGCGCTCGCGGCCCAAAGACATGAAGTCCATATCGGCAGAGGACAACGAAATGCTTGCCGGCGCAACGTCGCCGAGCAACGTGGGAACGATGGCCGAAACCAGTGAAGAGCCGCGAAGAACGTCATAGGTCGAAGGAATACCCTCTGCATCGGCGTCAATGCCGTACGCACGGCTAAGATCAGCCTGAGGATCGAGGTCAACACTAAGAACGCGCTTACCCTGGCTGCGCAACCCAAGCGCCAAGGCGCATGAAGTCGAAGTCTTGCCGACGTTGCCACGCTGACTTGCAATAGCGATTACACGCACAGTACCCCCCTCAACCAAATGCCTGACCGATACAGGATACCGCAAGATGCAGTGCCGCCAGAGAACATATGTACAAAAGGACAATCGTGGAAGGATTAGTGTCAAAGAAAAACCCGCCTGGTCAGAAGACCAAACGGGTTTCAAAATTCAAGGATGGTGGGCGCTCTAGGATTCGAACCTAGGTAGGCAGAGCCAACGGGTTTACAGCCCGTCCCCATTAACCACTCGGGCAAACGCCCATCCTTATAACAAAAGCCCAAGGGACTTGTTGTTAAAGAAATAAATACAGGGCGCCCTGGGGGCCGCACAGCGCTCGAGGAAGGTGTCCCTTGAGAACGGTCG
>JAHZHK010000123.1:0-3749 GCA_019420325.1 Coriobacteriaceae bacterium
CGACGCCGGGAGGTATGGGTCTGCGCCCCATCGTGCTTGAGCTGCGCATGCCGTTCTCGCCGGAAGCAGGTGGCAGCGGCGTGCCGGGCATGCTCGACCCGCGTATGGTGGACGGCCATGCCTATGTGGGGGCGCTCGCCCGCGAGGTGCTTGCCAGTGCCCCCGATTACGCCGACTGCCAGGTGCAGGCCGTGGCGCTTACCGATGGCATGGCGGCCCACGTTGCTGACGATGCGCTGGGGGCGCTTTTGCGCGACATGCGCCATGCCTTCCTTCTCGCCGAAGACGCCGAGGTGGCCCTGCGCGTACGCCCCGGCATGGTATCCGCGGCCTCGATGGACGCCTTCCGCATCGGACATGTAAACAGGCTGGTGGTGGACTATGCCACGCACTCGGCCAGCGAATGGCGCATCCTCGGTCGCACGCTCGGCCCCAACGCCATGGATGTCACACGCATGGTGTTGGGGCCACGGTGTGACGACGGGCTGGGCGTCAAACTCGCCGACCGCAGAATCGACCTCTCCTTCGAGCTCCTCGCGGGCATCCCGGGACAAACTCCCTCCGGGGCCCGCGAAAGTGTGAAGGCCGCGCTCTCCTATGGTGCCGCAGAAGTGCACCTGATGACGTGCGGCGACAGCCCATCAGAGAAAGCCGTCTCATGCCGACTCGCCATGAGCGAGTCGCTTCAGGCTGCAGGCTTCGTAGAATATGTCCCTCATCGCTGGGCCCTCCCCGGCCATGAAAGCCGATTCGTGCAGCTGGGTGGCTCGGGGCAGGCCGACATTCTCGGCTATGGCCTGGCAGCCCGCACGCACTTTGAAGGCATTGAGGCCCAGAACACCTCGGATCTCGCCACGTACCTGCATTTTTCAGACAATCCTGAAAAATGCATAGCCAAAGTCCATCACGCCCAGGCGCGGCTCGTCCCGCCCCCTATCCAGCGCTCGCACCAGCCGGCGCAGCCCCATTCGCATAACCTCACCTGGTCCTGAGTCCATTCAGTGTTATAGTGGGTCGACTGCCCCGCCGGCAAGGTGCGGGGCGCACGGCTACGGATTCAGGAGCATGCAGATGAAATCAAGCATCGAGGCCCCCGCAGTGTCCGAAAAGCCGTCGCGCGAACAGTTCGCCTCACGGGTGGGCTTTCTCTTCGCGGCGGCGGGATGCGCCATCGGACTGGGAAACATCTGGCGTTTCCCCTACATCACCGGCCAGTATGGCGGAGCTGCTTTTGTCGTAATCTACCTGGTGTTTTTGCTGGTCTTCTCGCTTCCCATCCTTATCTTTGAGTTCACGTGCGGCCGCGGCTCCAAAAAGGGCATCGCGCGCAGCTTCGACGTGCTCGAGCCCAAGGGCACAAAGTGGCATTGGGCAAAATGGCTGGGACTGGTGGGCAGCTACCTGCTCATGATGTTCTACGCCGCAGTTGCCGGCTGGATGCTCGACTACACGGTGAAGAGCGCGACGGGTGCCTTCGAGGGCATCGGCGCCGAGGGTGTGGAAGCTGTCTTTGGCACCATGCTGTCCAACCCCGGAGAGATGATTGTCTGCCTGGCCGTGGTCGTCGTGTTCGGCGCCGTCGTCACGAGTTTCGGCTTGCAGAAGGGCATCGAACGCGTGAGCAAGGTGCTCATGTCCCTCTTGTTTGTGCTGCTCATCGTGCTGTGCGTGCGCGCCGTGACGCTGCCGGGCGCACGCGAGGGCCTGTCCTTCTACCTCATGCCCGACTTCGGCAAGCTCTTTGCCAACGGCCCCGAGGGCTTCACCGATGCCGTGTTCGCCGCCATGGGGCAGGCGTTTTTCACGCTCGGCGTGGGCGTGGGCTCCATGAGCGTGTTCGGCAGCTACATGAGCCCCGAACGCTCCATCACCGGCGAGAGCGTGCGCATCGCAGGTCTCGACACCCTCGTGGCCCTCATGGCCGGCCTCATCATCTTCCCGACCTGCTTCACCTTCGGCGTGGAGCCCGGCTCTGGCCCGGGCCTTGTCTTCATCACGCTGCCCGCCGTGTTCCAGCAGATGTGGATGGGCCGCCTGTGGGCCACGCTGTTCTTCCTGTTCATGAGCTTTGCGGCGCTTTCCACTATTGTCACCGTGTTCGAGAACATCATGGCGTTCAGCATCGACCAGTGGGGCATCAGCCGCAAGAAAGCCTGTGCCATCAACGGCGTGCTGCTCTTCGCGCTAGGCCTGCCCTGCATCCTGGGCTACAACGTGTGGTCGGCGTTCCAGGTGCCCGGCATCGGTGACATCCAGTCGCTGGAGGACTTTATCCTCTCCAACAACATCCTGTCCATCGGCGCGCTCGTGTTCCTGCTGTTCTGCACCACCAAGCGCGGCTGGGGCTGGAAGGCGTTCCTGGCCGAGGTGGACAAGGGCGACGGCATGAAGTTCCCGGCCTGGGCCCGCGTGTACGTGTCGTACGTGCTGCCCGTGCTCATCGTCGTCGTGTGGGTCGGCGGCTGGATTCCCGTCATCAGCACATGGCTGGGGATGGCATAGCGCCCGGGGACTGGCATTCGGCTCCGACACCGTGCAAACGGTTCGATAACGTCTCAGGGAGGCCCATCTATGCAGGTGGGCCTCCCTTTTTATGTCTGATGGATACGCCAGCAGGAGGATATTAGACAGCAACGGGACATCAATGCGAGACCGTCAGTAAAACCTTGGACTAGAGGCGCACTATAAGTCGATCCAGCCGACAGCAAGAAGGCCAGAATGTCGCCTCCCGCCTACCGCCGATAACGGCAAACTCGCTCCGAGAATCAATTTTGTACGATGGTCGGCATTTGGCGAGCGACAGGTTGAAGAATCTCACGTTTCTCAGTCGAAACGAGCTCGCTGGCGTTGGATTTCTCAACTTATAGCTCGCAAAACATGGACATCGGAAAGCCGAAGCCGTTCGTGCGCCTCTTCGCCTGCTTCCCAGCAAGTAGACACCGGCCACAAGCCGTCACCTCACGGCAAGCGTCGCGACCACACAGGTCGCAAGGATGCTCTTCCATACAGCCGCAGGCCGTCACTTCACCACAAGCGTCGTAAAGTAGCTGGGATGCTCGGACGGGTTGAAAGAGGCGAGATCTCGACAAACATGCTCGCTGGGCAGCCCGCAGTCGGCGACAAGCGAGGTGCAAGACAGCTCGCCACGACGCTCGAGCGTCTCAATGAGCTCGCCAAGTTTGCCGCAGGGCTTCATGAGGACTTTCGCGCCCGGAAGGTCGAGCACCTCATCGATGCACTCGACACACGCAGCCGAAGGCACCACATGCAAGGGCTCATCCATCTCGGTAAGCCCCTGGCCCAGACGAGCCGCCACGGCCGAGAAGCTCGTGACACCCGGAATGACCTCGATGGCAAATCCGCGCTCGCGCAAGCCATCTGCCAGGTAAAAGAACGACGAGAAGACACCTGGATCACCCAACGTGAGCACCGCGACGTCCTTGCCCTGCGCGAGTTGCTCGGCAATGAGCCCGACAGACTCCTCGTGCATGCGCTGGCGCTCCCCCGCATCGCGCGACATGGCAAACGGCAGGCGAACAATCTCCTTGCCCTCCAAGTTCACAGCCTGAGCCGCGATGTCAAGCGCCAGCGTGGCCCCGCCTCGCGTCTGGGGCGCTGCCACCACCTGGCACGCCCCTATCACGCGCGCCGCCTTGAGCGTGAGCAGCTCCGGATCGCCCGGCCCCACGCCCACGCCGTAGCAGGTGCCCCACGCAACCGAATGCGACTCTTGTACGTCCACCATCTTG
>JAHZHK010000123.1:3759-7857 GCA_019420325.1 Coriobacteriaceae bacterium
CTTGCGTTCTCCAACCCCAACCAGCGACACTTACAGCAGGTCAATCAACTCCTGCTGGCTATGAATGCCGCACGTCTCGTAAATGTGGCGTACATGATACTTGAGCGTGTTCTTCGTAATGGCAAGCTCCCCAGAAACACGCGCGGCATTCTTGCCACGGGCGAGCAGGGCAAAAACCTCGCCCTCGCGCTCTGTGAGCCCAAAAGAAGCGGCCAGCTCGCGGCAGCGTTGCTCGATACCTGCATCATATCCTGCGCCAACCAGCTCGGAAGCATCCACCTGGCCCAAGTCAGCCGGGACGGCGGCGGTTTCCTGGACGCCCTCGATCGTCTTGTCGAATCCAAAGTCGCGAATGGAATAGAGCGTGTATACACAGATAACCGCAAATATGGCCGCCACCAGGCACTTGGCAAGAAAATGTCCCTCGGCGCCCAAGCCCGTGGCAAAAAGGCCCAACTGGGCACCGACCTCAATGCCCGCATAGTAGACGGCGTAACCCCACGCAACAGTCGACAGGGCTCCCGCCTTGCTCCGCGCTGCAACTGCGGCAAGGGCAAGACACATGAGCAGGCCAAACACTTCACTACTCGCCGTGAGCGCAACGCTCGCGTGCCGCACAAGAAATGGCTCGTCGACAAGAACAAGTAGAAAACCCACCATTACAAGAATAAAAGCGACGTTGAAAAGAATGTCGACCCTGAACGAGAGACGCCGCATCAACGCCGACCTGCAGGTGCTCGACTCCAGCAAGAACCCCATCGAGGGTCTGTATGCCATCGGCGATTGCTCGGGCAACTTCTTCGCCACGAACTACCCCGAGTACATCGTGGGCGTGGCTGCCGGCCGCTCTACCGTTCAGGGGCGTCACCTCGCCAAGGCTGTCGCCGCAGCCGAGGGCATCGACGTGGATGCCAAGGAGGCGCTCGCCGCGGCCGTAACCGAGGTGCCCGCTACCCCCGACTACTCCGAGGCGCTCGCCAAGGTGTGCTGGTAAGATTGCCCAGGCGATGAACGAGTAACCCTCATCGCGGCCCCTCCTGCGCCGGTGCCAAAAACCGGCTCGGGAGGGGCAGTCGGGGTTTATGGAATCCGCGAGGCGAGCAGGCAGTTCGCTAGGGCGACCGCACGTTGTCGAGCAACGGCAGTCACATCCGCAGTGCCATCTTTACCGCTCGCCTTTTGTACCGGCTCCCCTATCGTGCGCACCTCTCCCCTCCGCCCTGCAAATCGCGCAAGCAGCTCTGCCGAGCGCGCCGTCGGCACTCCCTCGCTAGAAACTCATTTCATACGTGATGAACGCAGGCTCTAGCAAGTCTTCCACCCGACAGCACAACACACGCGCAAGCGCCGCCACCTGGCAGGCACGCGCATGGTTGATGTTCTTCTGACGCTGCTCGTATTGTTGGATGGTGCGCACGGGAACACCCGACATCGCGGCAAGTTCGGATTGGCTCAAACCAACCCACCTGCGGCATGATTGGAGCTTGGTCGCAGACGTAGCACGAGCGCACTCCTCATCCATCCTGTCAAGAAACTGCTGCTCGTCCATTTCGTGATACGGCTCATACAGGGCCAGGACGTCCTCGATGGGAACACAGGCCTCAATATCCGAGAAGCTCAGCGCGCGCCGCCATTGATAATATGCAAGCGCCCAACCACACCAATACTCCTCGCTGCGCCCGCCGCAATACCAGCTTGCCTCCTGTGCGGCCGTCAATCGCTTGTCGGGCAGTTCGGCCTGGTCGCATCCCGCCTCTCGCACAACAAGACGTGCCAGCTCGATGCCCGAACGTCCCGCAACAACCGACGCATCTCCATGGGCAAAAAGACGCGACACGTCACTTGCCAGAAACAATGCCCAAAAACACGCAAGCCTGTACCCAAGGACGTTGACGGCATAATCAAGCATGCGCGCAAGAACTACCCGTGCCGCCCCCAGATAGGTTGCATCGTACGCGACGCGAGCGCATCGGCCTTCGTCAATACCGCGTCTCGCAGCAAGTGCGCTATCGCAGCCTCGGGTCATCCGGGGTCATCTCCTCATCAAGAATCTGCGTGATGTAGATGTCGCCTTTCATGCGATGCTCACGCTCGCGATCAAAATATGCTCGTCGAGCGGCTCTGTCGCGAGCCATCTTGCGACCGTACCACTCCTCGGCACGCACAATCTCATACCCTTTGAACTCGATTCTCTCAAACGCTCGTTCGCTCTTTAAAACGAATTGCTCGCCAAGTTTCCCCAAGCGCATCGCACGACCGAGCTGGCGATATGAAATGGTGCCATTGATGAAATCCTGGGCAAACGAGAAGTAGCTGTCATCGGCACGATACCCGACAATGCAGTCCCGACCGCGGTAGTCGGGCATAAAAACTTGCTTGAGATATTCCCGAGCCTCATAGGCAAGCGCCGAGAAAGCGTCGAACACGCGATTCTCGAGCAAAACAGCAAGCCATCCTAAAACCCCGCAAGACTGCGACAGGTCGAGGATATCAAGTCCCGTGCAATCGAGCTCATAGCGGTTGGCGAAGCCATTGCGATTGCGCGCAACCGCCCATTCTTTAGCCATGTCAGGCGTTTCAGTGCAGTAAAAGCCCAACCCGTAGTCGTTATAGGGCTTGCCTCTCCCGTATTCGGGCCGCTCAACAATATACAAGGACCCCTGATAGAGGCAGCGCACTGCGCCCCCGAACCCCTCCATAAGCGTCTCCTCACATGTCGTACTCCCAACGGAGTATAGCATGTGAGGACTCATACATCCACAGGAGAGAACGGCACATCGAAAACGAGCCGCCTCAGGCCCTTCATGGTATTTGCGTGCCTCGACTTTCTAGGCCTTTTAGTTTTCCTTGCCTTACTTTATTATCTAGTTAGGCATAGATTACTTTTAAGGAGTCGCCATGGAGTCGCTTCCATATAGTCGGGTTGAGACCTTCCTTGAGCAGGGCGTCGCCCAGCAGTGCGCGCCTGTGCTTATGGGCGTGAAACCCGCGGGAATGTTCAACGTCGTGCGCTACCACCAGGTGGGCACACGTCCGTGCGGCAAGCCGATCATGGCGCAAGCGGCACACGAGCAAATCGAGCTCGCCGTGGAACGCACCGACACGGCCCTGCGCGAGGCAGGCGTGCGCCTTCGCGTGATGGCGCACCGTAAAGGTAGCTCCATGGTGTTCGTCTGGCGGCCCGACCTCATGCGCGTCTTCATCAGCCGCGACCCCGAAGCAACAATGCTCGAGGTAGAAGGCTATACTGTGGACGACGACGAGGCCTGCGTCAACCGGCTCCAGACCCGCGTGCTCAGCTTTGATGCACGCCCGCGCAACCCCGACGGCACCGACCGCTTTCCTCACGAGGTCGGATTCTTGCTTGGCTACCCGGTCGACGACGTCATGGGTTTCGTGCGCGACCGCGCCGCGGCCCTGGCCCGCGGCTGGTGGAACGTCTACTCCGACGTCGAACGCGCCCAGCGGGTCTTCCGCGCCTACGACGCATGCGTCACCTTGGCCGACCAGCGCATGTGCGAAGGAGACGCGCTGGTAAACCTGTCAAGCGGCTCGGCAAATCTGGCGGCAAGCAAGGCGCTGACGTTGTATCGCTAGCATTGCACCACCAGCACAAGCACATATCGCAAGCCTTACCACTTCAGGCGAACCCTTGTCAGAGGCTTATTCAACGAGTCGCCGAATTGGCTGCGCGTTTGTCTCATTACATGCCTATACTGCGGTCACTCAACTCACAAGGCCTGGAGGCGACATGGCGCAGGATATGAACGGCGGCACGGCAACAAGCAAGACAAGCCGCGCAACATCGGCAGACAAGAGCACACCGGCAGGCCGTACGCAAGTAAGCAACGCCCAGAAGCCCCGCCCGGCCAGCGGCGCAACAGCCAAGAAAAGCCCCGCGAAACCCAGGACGCTCAACGCCTCCACCGCAGACACCCCTTCGTCCGCCGAGCATCTCACCGAGGAGCTCCTCGAGCGTCTGCTTGCCAGCAGGTCAGTCGACTCGTACCTTGAGAACGCCGAGACGCCCGACCGGTCATTGCCCGACTACCTGTTTGAGCTGCTCGACAAACGCAAACTCAAGCGCGCCGACGTCAT
>JAHZHK010000124.1 GCA_019420325.1 Coriobacteriaceae bacterium
GACCTCTGTTGCCATCTGCAGCAAACGAACAGGCGGACTCTTGGGGCCCTTCGCATATAGGCAGGCAGATAAGCAACGCGCTGGATTCTCCACCCCCTCAACAGACACGACGGCCCCAACACAGCTATCGGATGAAACGCGTTCATCCGTGCGCCGGCCTAAGCGTCCTCTCACGGCGCAAGATTTCCCAGCCCTTACCGTACTTGCCGAATCCGATATGGTCTACGTCCGCCGCCTTGCTGCTTTCGTCAATCCCGAGTTTTATCGTGCGCAGGCCATGCACCAGTCTGTTTGGGAAAAACCGCGTGTCATCGACCTGTCCGAGGACCGCAACGACTGCATCGCTTTGCCGCGTGGCTGCAAGGAAAATCTCCTCGCCCTTTTAGAGGAATCCGGGGCAGCATATACGATTCTCGATGAGCGGTTCATCGAAAGGCGCATCGAAGCGGAGTTTACCGGGACGCTACGGCCAGCCCAGGAAGATGCGGCTCAAACGTTACTGGAATATGACACTGGAATACTCTGCGCCCCCACAGGATTTGGCAAGACAGTCATTGCGGCAAGTTTGATTGCACGACTGGGACTTCCGACTCTCGTCCTTGTGCCCAGAGCACCCTTGTTGGAACAGTGGATCGAACGACTCGGCGAGTTCCTAAAGATACAGGACACGCGGCCGCCACAGCTCACCCCAAAGGGCAACCCGAGCAGGAAGAGACGGCCCCTCGTCGGCGCGATGGGTGCAGGCAAAACAGCGCCAAGTGGCCTTGTCGACGTCGCAACGTTCCAATCACTGTTTGAAAAGTCGGACATTCCCGGAGAGCGCCAGGTGAAAGACCTTGTCCAAGATTCTGGCCTCGTGATTTGCGACGAATGCCATCATGCCGCAGCCCCTCAGCTCGAATGCGTACTCAAGGCAGTGCGGGCGCAACGGGTATACGGCCTAAGCGCGACACCCAAACGCGCCGACGGACTCGACCCCATCGTCACCATGCTCTGCGGGCCTGTACGCCACAGCATCGATGTACGGGCCCAGGCGGCCGAGCAAGGATTCGCTCGCCACCTCGTCACGCGCTATGTGGCTATGCACTTCCCCGATTTAACCGAAGGCGCATCTTTTACGCAGGTACTCGACGCCGTGTGCGATCACGCCGACCGTACCCGCTTGATTGCACAAGACGTGCTTGACGCACTGGACGAAGGCAGGACGCCCCTCGTCGTAAGCAAGCGCAAGAAGCACGCGCGTGAACTGGCACGATTGATTGAGGAAGGTAGGGCCGAAGTACGGCTACTCGTAGGCGAAGGAACCCCACGTCAGCGCCGCGAGGCTATCACTGAGGCGCTGAAGGCATCGACGGAACAGCCGCTTTCCCTCGTTGCCACCGAAAGCTACCTGGGAGAAGGTTTCGACATGCCCAACCTCGACGCGCTCTTCCTCTCCACGCCCATCTCATGGAGCGGCAACGTCACCCAACAGTCGGGTCGCCTCCATCGCACTTTGGAGGGCAAAACCGATGTTCGCGTGTACGACTATGTCGACCTGAACGTTCCCATGCTTGAGCGGATGTACAAAAAGCGCCTCAAGACATACGCAAGACTTGGATACGAGCCGATTGGAGAAGGCTGGCAAAGGCCAGGTGAAACCGCAGAACCCTCCGCAGAATCGGACCTCATCGGTGATGGTGCCAGCGCATTTATAACAGCGGAGAGATTCCTGGCGACGTTTACCCGCGATATTCGAGAGGCAAGGAGCACCATCGTCATATCGGCACCTTTTATCAACGCAACCCTGGTAACACGACTAGAAGCATCCCTGCTAGACGCCACGCGGCGAGGAATAGCCGTTACCTGTCTCATTCAAAAAGCAACCGTTGCCGCAGACACGCTTAACAGGCTTTCGAACTGTGGCTGCTGCGTCGAACTTGGACATTCCGGCCCAAGCTGCTACGCCATCTGCGACCAGCGGACCATCTGGTACGGAAGTCTGCCCCTTCTCGCTTTCCCAAAACCCGACGACTGCTCCCTTCGCCTCACAAGCCCCGAGGCCGCACATCAGATGACGGAAGGCCTGAGAGCAAGCGAGACAAAGAGGGCATAGCGCAAGGTGACGCGCGTCGCCATGCTTGCTTAATCCAACCCGCGTCAGACACAGAGGGCCGCCCCGTGCAAGGCGGCCCTCTTTGGTCTTTGACCCATCGTGAAAAATGCCTGCAGACTGCGCGGTTGGTCGGAGGCAGGCAAAAAATCGTGCACGTTTGCGTTTTAATTCACGAAGCAGAGTACCCCGCTGAAGGGACAGTCAATTTACCAGGCAAAACGCAAACCAAGGATAGCCGGCTACTCCAACTGATCAAATTAAAACGCAAACGTACGGCTTTTCAGGCCGACCAGCCCATTGAGCCGACCGCGTCGTCGCGCAAATCCCCCCCAACAACCCCAAACGCAAATCGGCCCCGCCCAAACGCCGCATCTCGCAGCGTTCGAACAGGACCGATCAATCACCCAAGAAACAAGGCTTCGCAGCCTACAGCGCAGCGACTACCTGGCCGCAGACATAGCCGTTGGTCATGGCCATTCCAATCGAGTTGCCGGCGAGAATGCCCGGGTAGGTGAGGGCGTAGCGGCCGCCGCAGCAGTTACCGATGGCGTAGAGGCCCTCGATGCCGCGGTCGTCATCGCCCAACACATTGAAGGTGGCGTCGGTGACCAGGCCGCCCAGCGACACGGCGGTACCTGCCTGCGTGGAGGAGTCGGCAACCGAGCCGTAGAAAGGAGGCGTTGCAATAGGCAGCATGCAATCGGCCTTCTTGCCGAAATCGTCGTCCTTGCCAGCCTCACACAGCTCGTTGTAGCGCTCGACACTCGCCACGAAGTTCTCGGCGGCCTCGCCCTCATAGCCCAGGTAGCCTGCGAGTTCCTCGAGGGTCTGCGCGCCGTACATCGGCGTCTTGCCCATGTCGGCACGCTCGGTGAGGCAGCCGTGCCGTACCACGTAGCCCTCTGCGCCGGCGTCTGCGACGTGCGTCATGTCCTCGGTCCACTGCTCCACGTACGTTGCCTGGCCGAAGTCGACGCCGCCGTGGTTCGTGCCGCCGCGCGCAATGATGTCGCGGTAGTTGGCGTCGAACAGGTTGCAGTAAATACCCTTGGGCTGGCGGTTGATCATGTTGCCCATGGCGTTGAAGTCAGCCTCGTTCATGAAGCGCTTGCCGTCGCGGTTGAGAATGAGCGTAGGCGCAAAGCCAAAGGGACCGGGGGCCGACACGTTGGCAAGCGACGCCATGGGGCCAGCCTCCATGCGACCACCCGCCCAACAGCCCATGCGATGGCCAATACCGGTATCGCGGCCGGACTCGGGAACGTCGGTGGACGTATAGGCGGCAATGCCGTTCTTTGCCTGCAGCTCTTTAGCCTCGCTATAGAACTCGGCCATCATGGGCTGGCAGTTCTGGAAGGCGCCTGTGGCGATGACGACAGCCTTTGCCGCATTGAAGCGCACGTACTGGCCATCGGCGTTGGTAGCGATGGCGCCCACGACCTTGTCGCCGTCCTTCACGAGGCACACGGCGGCCGTCTCGTAATACCACTGTGCGCCCTTGGCCTCGGCAACCTCGCGGCAGCAATCCTCGAGCTTGCCAATAGTGGAGTAGGCACCCACGCCCTCGGCGATCTCGTCGAGAATCTCGGAGCGCATGCAGAACGTGCCCACGTAGGTCTTGAAGTTGCCCATGTCGCACGGCTGAGACTTGTCGGTCCAGTAGTCGGTGTCGGGCTGCTGCACGTTCATGTTCGTCAGGATGGAGGGGTCCTTCTCCTGGCAGATAGCGATGGCGTCGTCAATCATGGCACCGGAATTGCGGATGTAGGTGAGCACGAGCTCGGGGTTAGCGCGGTAGCAGCACGTGCGCTCCCACTGCGCGAGGACGTCCTGTTCATCATAGGGGCCGTAACCCATGTCCTGCACGTACTGCGAGTTGAAGGTTCCGATGTCCTCACCGTAGAACATAAACATGTCCTGGGCCTGCTGGTCGAGAACCGCGACCTTGGCACCGGCCTTGGCGGCCTCCTTGGCGCACTGCGTGCCGGCATGACCACCACCAAGAATGACAACATCGGCGTCGTAGGTCTCGACGATGTCCTCATCGGAAATCTGAGGGGCCTCGCCGAGCCAGCCCTTGTAGAGCTCGCGGGCGCTGTCAATAGGGTCGCTCATGCCGCCGGGGCCAGCCGGCTTCTTGTCTTCCCCGCTCGCATCCTCGGCGGGAGCTTCGGCCTGGGCCGCCTCGTCCTTCTTCGCCTCGTCGGCCAGGGCGATTGAAGCCGAAATCGCCGCGACACCGCTCGCGGCGGCGGCCCCGACAAACGACCTGCGCGTCATCTTGGACATGTGTGAGACTCCTTTTCTCTTTGAACTCTCAACTGACTGTGGCACGCGCCAGGCGGTATCGAATGCCGCACAACCCGCGCGCCGTGTTTGCATGACATCACGACAAGCCCAAAAGCACCACGCCCGAAACAGGCGAAATACAATTTCGGAATTCATTCGTATCGCATCAAGCCATCAATTGTCTTTTCCGCCAGGAATGGCAGAAAAAGACAGCACGGGGCTCCGCATCGATGAGAAATCACCAGCTACACCTGGTCAATCGCAAAAAAGGGGTAATGCTTTCAATCTTCTCTCGCACGATGTTCATGCTGCGGGACGATAGCAATGCGGTAAAGCCTAAAATCATTTCGAAAATCGCAGCCTCTCTCTGCTGGCACGACAACAAATCTAAGCTTTAGCTGCTCTTTTGCAGATTTACGCGCTTTCGGGTGAAGCGAAGAACGCGCACTCAGGCTTTAAATAGGACGTGGTTGCGGGCGACGCAGGACCGCCGCTAACAGCCGTACACATGGCGTATACCATCAACTAGAGGGGATTGCAGCTATGACTACGAACGGACATCTCACAGTTACCCGCAGGGGCCTTGTCAAGGCAAGCGGCGTTGTCGTGGGCCTGACCGGCGCTGGCATACTGGCCGCGCAGGCACATGCCGATGAGGCATCTGAAGCCGCCGCAGAAGAGAAGCCTTCCTTCCTGACGGATGTCGAGATTGACGATTCCAAGATTGTCGAGACCGTCGAGGTCGACGCTGTCGTCGTCGGCATGGGCATCGCCGGCGTTGCCGCCGTGCGCACGCTGGCCGAAGAGGGCAAGAAAGTCGCCTTCCTTGAAAAGTGCGACGTCCCGCAGGGCCGCTCCGGCGACTTCGGCGCCATCAATGCCGAGCTTGGAAAGCAGTATGAGATGACGGGGCTTGACACGAATGAGATCGTGGCCGAGCTCATGAAGGAGAGCGGCTATCGCGCAGACTACCGCATTCTCAAGGCCTGGGCCGACAACTCCGGCGCTGATTTGGACTGGTACTTCGGCGCACTCGAAGACCTCACGTACCTGCCCTACATCACCTCACCCGCTCCTGAGGCCGACTACTGGGTGCAGCCCGAGCGTTACCCCCTGCCTGAGCTGTGGGAGGGCAACGCCGACGAGTACTACCCCTGCTACCAGACCACGGTGCGCATGTACCCGAGCCACGAGCCCGCGCTGAACGCCAACCTTGCCAAGGCAGAGGAAACCGGAAACGTCGTGGCAGAGTACTTCGATACCTCTGCCGTCAAGCTTCTGGGTGACGCAAAGGGCGGTATCACGGGCGTTATCGGCCAAAAGGCCGGCAGCGATGAGCTCGTCCAAGTGAACGCCAAGGCCGTCATCCTCGCCACGGGCGACATCTCGGGCAACAAGGAAATGCTGCACTACTACGCCCCTCAGACCGACGGCATCATGGCCCTGTTCCCGCCCACCGCGCCCGACGGCGGCGTGCCCAACACGGGAGACGGCCAGCGTATGGGCATGCTTGCTGGCGCTGTGCTGGAAGAGGGGCCCTACGCCCCCATGATTCACCACATGGGTGCCTGCATGGGCAGCGCCTGCTTCCTCCAGCTCAACCGCAATGGCCAGCGCTTCATGAACGAAGACATTCCTGGCCAGCAGCTGGAGAATCAGATCGAAGCCCAGCCTGGCCGCACCACGTGGCAGTTCTTCGACGGTGGCTGGAAGGACCAGGTCCCGCACTTCAAGCCCGAGCATGGCGCAGTATGCTATGTCCTCGAGGACGGCGAGATCAACAGCGGTGAAATCAACAACACGCTGACGCACAAGGACAGCTTCGCTTTCCAGGAACAAATCGACGACGCCGTGGCAAGCGGCGACACCCTCAAGGCTGACACCATCGACGAGCTGCTTGAAGCCATCGGGGCAGATAACATCGACATCGAGGCCGCCAAGGCTTCCATCGAGCGCTACAACGAGCTTGCAGAAGCTGGCAACGACGATGATTTCGGCAAGAAGGCTTCCCGCATGTTCGCCCTGGATACGCCTCCGTTCTATGCCTCGAAGTTCGGCACGTCCGTCATGCTTGTGTGTATGTGCGGCCTGCAGTCCGACTACCAGGGCCACACCTACGACGCCGACGGCAACGTTGTGCCCGGCCTATACGTAGCCGGCAACGTCATGGGCAACCGCTTCAAGGTCCAGTACCCCACGACTGTCCCCGGCATCAGCCACTCCGTGTGCCTCACCGAGGGCCGCATCGCCGCTCTCACTGCCGTCGAGGAACTGCTGGCGTAAAGGCAAGCTGCTCTGTATCGCGTACATTCTAGACACGCTTATCAAAGGGGCCGAGCCTGAGGGACTTTCCCAAGCTCGGCCCCACTTTCTTTGCAGTCGCTCCTGCGCTAGGCTCGATACTTCAGCACGGCCATTACGTCCGCAACAGTACGCGCGCGGTTCCCCGGGCCTTCGGCAAAGATAGTCCAATCTTTCCGCTTGCGTAGCGTGCGGGCTGCCTACAAGAATCGCGAGCGCCTCGCCGTCGCTTCGAGGGTCATGTATACCGCCTTCTACATCGTTAAGTAACTACGCCAAATAGTATTCAAGCACATAGTCATAGAGCACCCACTGTGGCGGTCGGCCGATTGTGCGCGCCATATGAGCGCCCGCATCGCAAAAAATCACGCACGTTTGCGTTTTAATTCAGCGCGCAGAGTAGCCCATCAAAGCAGCAATCAATCTACCAGGTAAAACGTTAGGCGCACGCGGCCGACTGCATTACCCGGTCAAATTAAAACGCAAACGTACAGCGTTTTTCGGGACAATCCGGGCGCCGAGGCGCTACATCGCCGCAAGGATTCCCCAGCAACCGGCGAGGACGTCGTTCCAGGTAACCTCGAAATCGCCGGTGAACCAGGGGTCGGCGACGTCGCGGGCGGTGGTGAGGTCGCCTCCCTCGACGTATTCCATGAGTTTGTGCACCTTGTGCTCGGGGTCGTTGCGGAAGGCGCGCATGAGGTCGCGCACGTTCTCGTCGTCCATCACCACGAAGAGATCCCAGTTCTTGTACTCCTCGCGCTTGACGCGGCGGGCCGTCTTGCCCACGCACGCAATGTCGTGCGCCGCCAGCACGCGCTTGGTGCCGGGGTGGACAGGATTGCCGATCTCGTCGTCAGTCGTGGCAGCCGAGGCGATGCGGAACTCGTTGGCCCTGCCCGACTTCATCGTCAGGTCGCGCATCACGAACTCGGCCATCGGCGAGCGGCAAATGTTGCCGTGACAGACGAAGAGGATGCGGATGGGTGTTTGCATGAGGCGGGCTCCTTTGCTGGCGGTCGATGTTCGAGCAGGTAGAATAGCATATGTGGAGCTTCTTGAGAACGCGGTCAACCCGCGCGAACAACGCCGCCTCGACGGCAAAAACGGACCTACGAGCGGGATTTGGGCAGGAATTTTTGGTAAAAAATGTGGTAAAAAGCCGA
>JAHZHK010000125.1 GCA_019420325.1 Coriobacteriaceae bacterium
TGGCGCCCGGGCCGCCCACGAGGATGGCACCGCATGCGCCCACGATGTTGCCAGTGCCCACCTGGGCGGCAATGGCGGTGGCGAGCGCCTGGAAGGAGCTCATGCCGCTCTCATGCTTCTTGCCGTTGAGGGAGAAATTGCCGAACACGCGGTGCATGCCCTCGCCGAAGCAGCGGAACTGCACGCCGCGGGTGCGGATGGTGAAAAAGAGGCCCGCGCCGATGAGCAGCACGATGAGCACGTAATTTGAAAGGTAGGAGTTGATCGTCTGCACGATCTGGAGCACTGCGTCTTGCACTTTGGGTCGTTCCTTTCCAAGTCGTAACACATACATTTACGGCTGGAGAAAGGACGTAGGTCGGCTTGTTGCCCATTGAGCGCGGGAGATACAAGTCCCCCTCGCTACCAGGATGCGCACCGCCTCTGTCCGTTTGCCTGAGAGTTTCGGCTGGTACATCTTGTACCGCCTTGCCCCTTCGGCACTCACTTAAGAGTTCTCCAGAGGTTTCTCCGCTTCCGGTTTGCCTCAAGGCATTCCGAAAGCTTCAACGAAAGCACGTGGCGCATTATTAACGATTGTTTCGCGCTAGCGCAAGGAAAAGCTCGCTTTTACCCACTGCGTTAGCCTTTCTGTAACACTTCACCATAGAGCCGACATATTTCACGGGCTTTTTGGTTTGTAAACAAAAAGGCATGGAATACCCCGAGTGTGGTATAACGTGTTTTAAATATCGAAGGTGCGGGTACGGCAGGCGTGCGTAGCCAAGGGGTTGTGGACGGGGGTGCCGCCGGCCTGCATGAGCGTGAGAAAGGGGTACGGTATGTCCGAGCCCATCGAGGTACAGGCCCAAGTCATCGAGCCTGAGAAGAAGTCTCGCCATTACAAGTGGTGGTTTGTCGCGTTGGGCGTCTTGGTGACGCTGGCCGGTGTCGCATGCATTGCGTGGCCCGCCGCCTCGCTCGCCGTGGTGGCTGGCGTGGCCGGTATCTGCTTCCTCGCAAGCGGCATCACGCGCATCGCCACGTTCTTCGACCTGGGCGCTTTTGCCCTTTTCGGCGGTTCGTCGCTGTTCATGGGCATCCTTGATGTAATCGTGGGCATCATGTTCCTCATCCACCCCCTCAT
Source organism: Coriobacteriaceae bacterium (assembly GCA_019420325.1). GTDB lineage: Bacteria > Actinomycetota > Coriobacteriia > Coriobacteriales > UMGS124 > UMGS124. The sequence goes on from JAHZHK010000125.1 coordinate 1,127, forward strand.
CGGCGGTATCACCATTGCCATGCTCGGCGGCATCGCCCTCATCGTCACCGGCGTGATGGATGCCGTGGCCAGCGTGCGTATGAGGCGCATTATCGGCACCGGCCCCATGGTTCTGGAGATCCTGGGCGCCATCGTCACGGTCATCTGCGGTGTTCTCATCCTCATGGTCCCGCGCCTCTTCATCATCTACCTGGGCATTATGCTCATCATCCGCGGTGTGATGGCGGTTATTTCCGCGTTCATGGTCTCCGCGTTCATCAAGGAACTCAAGAACGACCCGCTGCTCAAGTAAGCGTTCGCGGCGCGCGGCCAAACGCGCGAAAGGCTCGCAAGACACACGAAACCCCCTGGGGGCCGGCGAGAAAATCTCGTGGCACCCAGGGGGTTTCTGTGCCGCGGGCAGGCTTTGGACAGCGCGCCCCTAGCGCCTCGGCAGTTTGTCCTGCCAGCCGCGCAGGTTCTCGAGCGCGGCGAGCAGCGTCTTGTCGGACTTGGCAAAATGGAAGCGGATGTAGCGCATCTCGGGCTCGCGGAAGAAGCAGCTACCCGGCACTCCTGCCACCTTGGCGTATTGTGCCAGGTCGCAGGCAAAATCCTCATCGTTTGCATAGCCGGCCTCGGAGATGTCGCACATCACGTAGTAGGCGCCCTGGGGCTCCACGAACTTCATGTTGAGGTCGGCCAGGCCGTTGCAGAAGAGCTCGCGCTTGTGGGTGTACTCGGCGGTGAGCTCATCGTAGTAGGAGTCGGGCATGGTGAGTCCCACCACGGCGGCCTCCATGAGCGGGGCGGGGGCGCCTACGGTGAGGAAATCGTGCACCTTCTTGGCGACTTCCACCACTTCTTGGGGAGCGATGATGTATCCCAGGCGCCAGCCGGTGATGGAGTAGGTCTTGGAGAGCGACCCGCACGAGATGGTGCGGCACTGCATGCCTGGCAGGCTGGCAAAATAGACGTGCTTGTTGGGGGCGTAGACGATGTGCTCGTACACCTCGTCGGTGATGACCCACACGTCGTACTTCTCGGCCAGGCGTGCAATCGTCTCGAGCTCGCCGCGCGTAAAGACGCGGCCACAGGGGTTGGAGGGGTTGCACAGGATGAGCGCCTTCACGCCCTCCTGCGCCATGGCGCACTCGAGCGCGGTCTCCTCAAAGGTGAACGAGGGCGGCACGAGGGGCACGTAGATCGGCTCGGCGTGGCACAGGATCGCGTCGGCGCCGTAGTTCTCGTAGAAGGGCGAGAACACCACGACCTTGTCGCCGGGGTCGCACACGGTGTGCACGGCGCACATCATGGCTTCGGTGCTTCCGCAGGTGACGACGATGTTCTTGTCGGGGTCGATGTCGATGCCCATGAAGTGGCGCTGCTTGGCGGCGAGCGCCTCGCGGAAGTTCTGCGCACCCCAGGTGAGGGCGTACTGGTGCGGGCCCTCGTAAGCGACCTGCGCCAGGCGGTCGAGGAGCTCTTTGGGCGGGTCGAAGTCGGGGAAACCCTGGGAGAGGTTGACGGCGCCATGCTTGAGCGCCACGCGGGTCATGCGGCGGATGACCGAGTCGGTGAACCCGTCGGTCGACGTGCTGAGGGCTTTCATAGAAGGGGAGTCCTTTCGGGTGTGTGGGGTCTATCGGGTCCAGCTGGAGCGAATCTGCTCCCATTTGGCGTCGCGACCGGCGACGACGTGGGCGATCTCCTCGTCGTCAAGCGCGCGAAAGCGCGTCTGTCGGCGCAGGTAATGGGCCACGTCGGAGAATTCCTTGGGGTTGCGGTTGAGCGTGAAGGCGCCTCCGGCCACGCCGCTCACCGCAGGACCCTCGTACTCGGCCAGATACCACAGGCCGCAGTCCACAACCTCCTTGGCGATCTCGATCGTCTCGTCGGTGGCGTGGCCCCAGCCGGTGGGACAGGGGGCGATGACGTGGATGAACTTCGTGCCGCGGATCTTGCTCGCCTTCTCTACCTTGGCGGTGAAGTCGTTGAGGTAGCCGACGCTTGCGGTGGCGGCGTAGGGCAGGCCGTGAGCGCACACGATCTCGAAGAGGTTCTTCTTCTGCGTGAGACAGCCGTGGTCGTTTTTGCCGGCGGGCGTGGTGGTGGTGCGGGCGCCGAAAGGCGTGAGGCCGCTCTTCTGGATGCCCGTGTTCATGTACGCCTCGTTGTCGTAGCAGATGTAGATGATGTCCTCGTTGCGGTCGATGGCGCCCGACAAGGCCTGGATGCCGATGTCGGCCGTGCCGCCGTCGCCGGCGAAGCCCACCACGTTGAACGTGTCGGGGTCCTCGCCTTGGGCCTCAAGACCTGCGCGAATGCCGGTGAGCACCGATGCGGTGGCCGCAAAAGGCGTGATGAAGGCGTTGTTGGCGAAGCACAGCTGGGGGAAGTTGAAGCCCACGGCGCTCATGCAGCCGGCCGGCAGTGCGCAGATCGTGCGGGGCCCCAGGACCTTGAGGGCCTGGCGCACCACGAGCGACCCGGCGCAACCCGCGCAGGCCTTGTGGCCGTAGAAGTACTCGTTGTCGGTGATGGTGCGAGCGTTTACCGTCATGGCCTACCTGCCCTTCTTTGAGCCGAACGTGTCAGCCATGGAGTTGATGCCAAGGAACTGCACGCGCTCGGCGGCCCCGCCTGCGGCGAACGTGAGCGTCTTGAACGCGCCTGCCACCTGGTCGGCCGTGATGTCGGCGCCGCCCAGGCCGCCGATGAAGTTGCATGTGGGTACGTGGGCGTCTTGCTGGAAGAGGGCCGAGTTCACATTCGTGAAGACGGTGCCTTCCGCGCCGAACGACACGTCCTTCTCGAGCACGCCCACCGCGCGCGTGTGGGCCAGGGTGAGCGCCAGGTCGCGCGAGGCGAAGGGACGCAGATAGCGGATGCGCAGCATGCCGGCCGCCATGCCCTGCTCGCGCAGGCGGTCGACGGTCTGGCGCACCAGGCCCGCCACGCTGCCCAGGCACACCATGACGTACTCGGCATCGCCGCAGCGGTATTCCTCGAAGGCGCCCGTGTAGGAGCGGCCGCACGTGCGTGCAAAGGCGTCTTCCACCTCGTCGATGACGTCAATGGCATCGAGCATGTCCTTGTGGGCGTAGTACTTGTAGTAGCGGTTGTGCTCGGGTCCGGCCGAGTAGCCCATGTTCACGGGGTGTGCGAAGTCGAACTTGTTCGTCGTCGCGTAGGGCGGCAGGAACGCGTCGGCCTGCTCGGGGGTGGGAACCTCCACGGTCTCGTAGGTGTGCGTGAGCGCGAAGCCGTCGAGGTTCACCATGACGGGCGTCATGACACGCGGGTCTTCTGCCAGGCGATATGCCATGAGGGCCATGTCGAGCGCCTCCTGGTTGTCCTGCGCGTAGCACTGGATCCAGCCGTGGTCGAGCAGCGACAGCGAGTCGCGCTGGTCGCCGTAGATGTTCCAGGGAAGCGCGGTGGAGCGGTTCGCGTTCATCATGACGATGGGGAAGCGCCCGCCGGCCGCGTAGGTGAGCACCTCGGCCATGTAGAGCAGGCCCTGGCTCGAGGTGGCCGTGAAGGCGCGTGCGCCCGTGGCGCTGGCGCCCATGGCGCAGCACAGTGCGGAGTGCTCGCTTTCCACGTGGACGTACTTGGCGTCGAGCTCGCCGGACTCGACCATTTCGGAGAGGCGCTCCACCACCACGGTTTGCGGGGTGATGGGATAGGCGCTGATCACCTGGGGCCGTGCCAGGCGCACGCCCTCGGCGAAGGCCTCGTCACCCGACAAGAAACGCTTCATCGTGCCTCCTCGTGTTCAGGCACCATGGAGATGGCGCCGCAACGGCAGACCTTGGCGCACACGCCGCAGCCCTTGCAGAAGTCGTAGTCCACACCCAGGCGGATGCCGCCGCGTGCGTCTTCGTCGGCCATCTTGTAGATGGTGCCGTCGGGGCACTGCATGTAGCACAGTAGGCAGCGCGTGCAGGCGGCCTCGTCAAGCACGGGGCGCACCGAGCGCCAGCCGGCGTTCTTGGAGACCAGGTGGCCTGCATCAAAGCAGGTCGTGCGGGCAAAGACAGCCGGGTCGAGGTGCGTGTCGCGCAGGGTCGGGATGACGCGGGGTGCACCGTCGCAGCCGAGCAGGGCAGGCGAGGGAGCCACGGCCGCGAGGTCTTTGGGCGCGTCGTCGCTGGCGTGTGCCTGCGGTGCGGCGTCAGACGTAAGGCGTTCCAAGCCTGCTACCTGGGCATTAGCGTTAGGTGTGGCGCTCGTGCAGATGGAGATGTTCCCGCGAGTGGGAGCGTCCTCGCCTGCGAGCGCATGGCTGCCCCCGCAGGCAGACTTGCCTGCTGCCTCGACGCATCCTGCACCCCACGCGTCCCTCTCGGCCAGCACGCGCTCAACCACCGCGAGGTTCTTAGCATGGAGCTTTTCGGGCATGTACTGGCGGATTGCCTCGCACACGTCCTCGGCGCGCACCTCGTCGCACAGGGCGGCGAGCGCTCCCAGAAAAACAGTGTTGGGAATGGCACGGCCGAGCACCTCGGCGGAGATCCCGTCGGCGTCGATTGCCGTGACGCGCGGGTCGCCCCAGGTACGCGCGCTGTTCACCAGCACGCGCCCGCCAGGCTTGAGTTCGTCTTCCCAACCTGGGGCAAAGAGTGTCTCATCCAGGTAGATTACGAAGTCCGCCCTGGTGGAGGCACTGCGGTCGCCGATGGGGCGGTCGTCGAGTTTGGTGAACGCGCGCATAGGGGCACCGCGTCGCTCGGGTCCGAACGACGGGAACGCCAGCGCATGGCGTCCCGGCGCCATGGAGCACGCCGCGCCCAGCAGGCGGGCCGCCGTGAAGGCGCCCTGGCCTCCGCGGCCATGCCAGAGTATCTCGATCATATGGCTCCCTCAACCGTGTGATTCCTAGCAAAAGGCGAGGTCGTCGCAGGTGTCCGCGGCGACCTCGCCAGGATGCAAACATTCTACCTGTCTGCGTGTTTCCGCATTTTTAAGGCGGTTTGACGCCCACAGTACCTCCAGCGCGTGCCGTCTTGGGGCGCGGGCGCCGCCTCTTACTTCGCGTAGAGTCCCAGGCTGCGCGCGAGCTTCTCCACGAAACGCTGCGCGATGGGGCTCAGTTCCTCGTTCTTGCGGGCCACATATCCCAGCGACAGCTCCACGTCGCTTTCAAGCGGGATGGTGGTGAGCGAGCCGCCGTCGGTGATGCCCACGAGGATGCCGCTCGTGAACGTGTAGCCGTTCATGGCCACGGCGAGCTCCGACAGGGAGGCGCGGTCGGTGAGTGCGATGCTCTTGGCGTGCGGCAAATCGCCCAAGGCTTCTTCGGCCAGGTAGTCAGGGGCGCCGTCCTCTTGCTCGAAGTAGACGTAGGGCCAGTCGGCGAGCTGGTCGGGCGTCAGGCTCGTGGCGTTGGAGAGCGGGTGACTCGCGGGTAGCGCCACGCGGGGCTTCGAGGTCGCGAGCTCGTGGAACTCCAGACCCGCGGCCTCGATCTCGCGGTCGATGTCGGCAGCAGTGCGCGTGTTGCGCATGAGCACGCCGACCTCGCTGCGGCCCTCCACGACGTCGGAGATGACGCCGCGCGTGGTGCGGTCGCGCAGGGCATAGGAGTACTCCTCGCCGCCCAGGGCGAGGATGGTGTGGGCGAACGCCTGCACGTCGAACAGATAGTGCTGGCCGGAGACGGCGAATTTCTGAGCCATGGTGAGCCCTCCTTAGTTGTTGCGCTCGTCGATGAAGCGGGATGCCTTGTGCTCGCTGGAGACGTTGAGCTTGCCTTCGTCGAACACGAGCACCTTTGCGGGGCGCACACCGGTGTGGGTCTTGAGGGCGTTCTCCACGCGGCGGGCAATCTCCTCGTAGGAGTCCTCGATGCCCGAGGAGCGCTCCACGCTCACCTCGTAGCGGGTGGTGAAGTTCTCGTTGTACACGCGGATGCGGTACTCGCCGGTGAGGCCGGGCTCGGCGCGCACCACGTACTCGACGTCGGTGGGGAACACGTTGACGGCGCCGACGATGAACATCTCGTCCTTGCGGCCCTGGATGTGGATGCGGGCCAGGGTGCGGCCGCAGCTGCAGGTGTCGGTGGAGACGTAGCCGATGTCGCCGGAGCGGAAGCGGATCATCGGGCGGGCCTTCTTGCACAACGTGGTGTAGACGAGCTCACCGCGCGAGCCAGGCTCGAGCACCTCGCCCGTCGCGGGGTCCACGGTCTCCACGAGGATCTGGTCTTCCACGATGTGCAGACCGTCCTTGGCCTCGCACATGGCCGCGCAGGCGCCGTAGATGTCGGACAGGCCGAAGAAGTCCACGAGCTTGGCGCCCCAGAGGTCCTCGATCGCCTTGCGGGTGGTGGCGATAGAGCCGCCGGGCTCGCCTGCGACGATGATGGTGTGGATGTTGAAGTCTGTCTTGGGGTCGAGGCCCTTCTCAATGGCCTTGTTGCCCAGCTGCCAGGCGTAGGACGGGCTCGTCCAGATGATGGTGGGCTGGTAGTGCTTGAGCACGAAGAGCAGACGGTCGGAGGGCACGGCACCCACCCAGATGGCCGTGGCGCCCAGGTTCTGCGCGCCGATGACGTCGGGGCCACCCACGTAGAGGGCGAAGTTGAGGCCGTGGACGTAGCGGTCGGTGGGGCGCATGCCGGCCTGCCAGAACAGGCGCGCCTCGGTGTCCTGCCACAGGTCGAAGTCCTCCTG
>JAHZHK010000126.1:0-4502 GCA_019420325.1 Coriobacteriaceae bacterium
GCGAGGCATTGTGCAAGGTCGATTCCAGGGTCTTTTTGGCAGCAAAACGAGTTTCGGAGTAGTTTTCTCCGTGCGTTGGCAGAAAAATGGGTTTCGGAGTAGTCAAAACGTTCCACAAGGTCCTCTGTCCGCTCTCTAGGGGTCCTAAGGCAGCGCTGGTCCGCACCCTGACGCCTATTTCTGTTGTTTTTACAACAGAAATAGGCTCTTTAGCAAGCAGTGACTTCCTTCTACTTTGATGCTGCTGCACCGAAACGCGTTTGGCTGCCAGCGCGCCCTTCGGGACTGCACCGAAACGCGTTTCGCTGCCAGCGGGGACCTCAGGACTGCACCGAAACTCAATTTGCTGCCAGCGTGACCCTAGGAGAACGGTGGGCAAGCTTCCCAAACGGCCTCAGGAAGCTTGCGAGGGATTCAGCGGGCGGTTGAGGCCGCCGCATAAGGGCATGGAGCGCTCCTCGATCGCCTGATGCAGACAGGACGTGACAAAAGTCCCCCGACTGCCCCGGCAGCCGTCGGCGCCGGTGTAGGAGAGATTGTCGCCGGGGGACTACTTGTCCATCGTTTTCTAGGTGTTAGGCCTCGTCTTTGGGATAGCCCACAATGCGCATGCTCCAGCCACGCTGGGGGTCGAGCGCGAGGTAGGCCTCGAACTTCGAACCGTCGCGCTTTGAGGTCAAGCCTTTTACCAGCACCGTTTCTCCTTTGAGCAACTTGGGGATGTCGGCCTTGGGCAGCTTCTTGCCCAGATGCTCGCGGTTCAAGCGGAAGTTGCAGGTGCGTTCCCCGGGCGCGACGTCCTTCTTGTTGTGCTCGCACAGGTACGGCACCTTGTCGTTGCCCACATCAACCACTTCGCCGCCGCACTTGGGGCACACGCCAACCTTGACGGACTGGTCACGTGCGATGCGGGGACGATACCCCTGCGCGGGGTCGAGCTCGATGAGCCGGTCGACCGTCGAGCCGTCTTTGCGGGTCAGCCCCTTGATCTTCGCTGCCTTGCCCGCCAGCAGCTTTTTGGCGCTGGCGGCGGTGATTTCGGCCCCCATGAAGGTTCTCGGCAGCTTAAACGAGCAGGTGCCGCATGACCTCCAGGCAGGTGCGCCGTCGGGGCCCGTCGTGCGCTCGCGGCGTACGTTTTCGCACAGATATGGCGAGCGGGGGTTGCCGTTGTCCAGCACGCGTCCTCCGCACTGGGGGCAGCGGCCGATTTGCTCGCCTGTGGGAGCCGCCTCGCGACGCGGAGCTGTCATGCCAGCAGCAACAACCTCGTGGACAAGCTTTGTCACGCCTTGCATGAAAGCCTCTGAGTCGGCTCCCTCGCGCTCAACCGAGGCGAGGTCGCGCTCCATCGAGGCCGTGAGACGCGCGTCTTTCAGGCGGGGGTCCACCGCGTCGACCAAGGCTCGTCCCTCGCCTGTCGAGATGAGTGTGGTGCGCTTGCGCTCCAGGTAACCGCGGTCGACAAGCGAGGCGATGATGCCGGCACGAGTGGCGGGAGTACCGAGACCGCCCGAGTGAGACGCAGAGTCCTTGATGGCCGAACGCAGGTTGTCCTCATCGAGAAAACGCTCGGCATGCTCCATGGCGGTGAGAAGCGTCGCGTCGGTGAAGCGCTTGGGCGGGGTGGACTTCACGGTCTTGAGGTCGCCGCCGAGTACCGGCAGCTCCACCCCGGGCACAAGGTTCTCAGGGATGCGAGAGATGTCCTCGCCGCCCTCTTCTTCCTCGGTAGACGCTGCGCGGCGCAGCTTTTTCCAGCCAGCTTCGAGCTCAAGGGAGGAAGTCGCGCGGTAGGGCTGGTCGTTGACGACAACGTCGAGACCGGCCTTTTCAAGCACACGGTCGGGTGCCACCGCGGCAAGCAGCGACTCGCAGATCATGCCCGCGATGAGGGCGTCGTCACCCTTGAGGCCTTGCATGCACGAGGAAGTCAGGCGGGTCGTGGGAAGAAGCGCGCCATGGCCCTCGACCTTCGAGTCGTCGACGACTTTCGACGCGTCGTGCGACATCCTGCCAAATGCTTTCGCCGTATCTGTGCCCACATGCTCGGGGGTACTCACCAGGCGGATAAGCTGCTCGAGGCCCCCGCCGTCCTCGGTGTTCACAAAGCACGAGTCTGTACGCGGGTAGGTGATGAGGCCGCGTTCGTAGAGGCTTTGCAGGGCCTTGTCGCACGCGTCGGGACTCATGCCGAAACGCTCGCTTGCCAATTTTTGAGCGCCGGTCGTGTTGAGCAGGGTGGGGGAGCCTTCTGTCGCCTTCTTCCTCTGAACACCAGCAACCGTCGCACGCGTCTTCTTGGCGGCATTGAGTCGGTCTTTCGCCTCCTTCTGCGAAGCGCAGGGCTCGCCGAGAACGACAAGGCCGTCTCCCAGATTGAGCGCCACGCGGTACGATTCGGCAGACGAGAACGCCTCGATGGCGCGGTCGCGCGCCACCACGAGGGCCAGCGTGGGCGTGCGCACGCGTCCCACGCTTTGCGCCGACCTTAAAGTGCGTGAATAGAGGCGGCTGGCGTTCATGCCAACCAGCCAGTCAGATTTCGAGCGCAGGATTGCAGATTCCAGCAATCCCTGGTATTCGGCGTTAGGCTTAAGCTGGGCAAATGCCTTTGCGAGAGCCGCATCTTCAAGCGAGGAGCACCAGAGCCTGTCCACCGGCAGCGTGCAGCCCAGCTCGCGTAGCACCAAGTCGGCAATGGCCTGCCCTTCTCGATCGGGGTCGCATGCGTGAATAACACGCCCATACAACCCGCTTTGCAGCAGCTCGGCCATGCATCTGAACTGTTCGGCCGCAGCGCCGCCATCAGGCGACTTCCATCGCCACCCGTCGCGACCAGGGTCAATGGGCAGCTTTGCGCCCGAGCTGGACCACTCGGGATGGTCTTTGTACTCCTCGGGCAGAAGCAGCCGCATGAGATGCCCCTGAGCCCACACGACGTCGTAAGCCTCGCCCTCGATCCAGGTGCCGTGGTCTTTCTTGCATCCCAAATGGCGCGCCAGCACCTTGCCCACCGTGCGCTTCTCAGCGATGACGAGGGTCTTCTTACCAGGGGTTGCCTGCATGGGCGATGTTCTCCTCTACCTTTTAAAAAGCCGGGGGTCGTTGGACACGCTCTCGTTGCCCAGGGCGAATGTGAGCCAGGAGCGCAGCTCCTCGAGATATGCTCCGCCAAGGGATGACGCCTGCTGTGACACGGCGGTAGGAACCTGAAAGACGCGGCGCCAAAAGGCCTGGTTGCGCACCATGACCAGCTCATACTTCCAAATCGCGTCATAGTCCTCGCGCGAGATGCCCAGGTGCCGCTCGTACCAGTCGGGAACGTTGCGGACGCCTTCGTCTTCTAAGAACTCACGGACGTCACCGCATCCCGCCATGGGATATTCGGGAATGTTGTAACCATCATGGCGCGCAATGCCCCAGATAAGCATGCGTCCGTCAGGATAACGCTCGATTGTGTCGCCCAGAATCTCTTCTACGAGACGCGCGAGCCTGCCGCATGTGACTCCAGCAGGCAGCTCGCCACCAGGCTGGGGGAGCAGCCGCAAAACACGCCTTGCAAGCACAACGTTCATGCCGGCCTCCTCCTGCCCCAGTAGTGTTGTGCGTATACATGCGCATGGTAGCGTACCGCAGGTTGGGCTTGGGGAGAAGGAGAGGCAGGGGCGTGTCCGCAACCTCGAAGAATTCACGCAGGTAATGAAGTAAAAACATAACGGAGCGCGGCATTACTGCCGACGCCCCGCCCGGGGCGGCGAGGCGGCCCATGCGTGCATCGGGGCGCTTGTTGTGCGGGGAATCGGCCAGCTGCGGTGGTCCCTGCAAGCTTCGCGAAAGGCAGCCGCTATCAGCTCAGCGCATCCTCCAGTACGCGCAGCAGATGCGGGATGTCCAGCGGCTTTGCAATGTGGCCGTTCATGCCGGCGTTCAGCGCATTCTGGCGGTCCTCCTCAAAGGCATTTGCCGTCATGGCAAAGATCGGGATGTTGGCCTTGCGCACGTCCCTCATGGCACGAATCTGTCGCGTTGCCTCGTACCCGTCGATGTCGGGCATCTGGATGTCCATCAGAACCAGGTCGTACTGTCCGGCCGGCGCCTGCTCCATCATCTGAACGGCAGTCTCGCCGTCTTCGGCGGTATCCACCACAAAGCCCACGCCCTTGAGGATCTCGACTGCAATCTCACGGTTGAGCTCGTTGTCTTCCACCAGCAGGATGTTCTTTCCCGTGAGGTCGACGGGCTCTGGCTGGGGCAGCTCACCGGCAACCTCCCCATGGAACGGTTCGGCCAGAACGCGGCGCAGCTCGGAGGGGAAGAGGGGTTTCTCGCAAAAGGCAGTTACGCCGGCGGTGCGCGCTTCGTCTTCGATGTCGGCCCAGTCGTAGGCGGTCAGGATGATGATGGGGCAGTCGTCTCCAATCAGCTTGCGAATCCTGCGCACGACCTCGATGCCGTTCATATCGGGAATCAGCCAGTCGATGATGAAGACGCTGAACCTA
>JAHZHK010000126.1:4545-7726 GCA_019420325.1 Coriobacteriaceae bacterium
TGCTCCACGGCGTACTTGGTGCGAATCACCGCCTCCTTGCCAGAAATCGTCCATTCCGGGCGCATTCCGATTTTGGAGAGCATGGTGCTGACATTGAGGCAAGTGTCGGTGTCGTCGTCTACCACCAGCGCGTGGAGCCCTTCCAGCTGCGGGAGCCTTTTCTGCTCAGTCTTTTGCTCGTTGAGTGCAAAGCACAGGTTTACGATGAACTCGCTGCCTTTGCCCGGCTCGCTTTCGATGGAGATGGTGCCGCCCATCAAGTCCACGATGCTCTTGGTGATGGACATACCGAGCCCTGTGCCCGGAATACGGCTGACCGTGGCGCTTTCCTCGCGGGCGAACTGCTCGAAGATGTGCGCCTGGAACTTCTCGCTCATGCCGATGCCGTTGTCCTTGACGCGGAACTCGTAGCAGGCATGACCCTTGGGCGCGCCGTTTTTCTGAGCTATGCGAATGCTGACCATGCCGCCTGCGGGAGTGAACTTGATGGCGTTGGACAGAATGTTCAGCAGTATTTGGTTGAGTCGCAGCGGGTCGGTGACGATGTCCTCGTCCTCTATGTCCATGGTGTCGATGAAGAACGCCAGTCGCTTCGCCGTCATATCGGGCTGAATGATGGAGCGCACATCGTGGATGATGTCGGGCAGATGCACTGCCTTTTCATCAATCTTGATCTTGCCGTTTTCGATGCGGCTCATATCCAGCACGTCGTTGATGAGAGAAAGCAGATGTTGGCTGGAAGTGGAAATCTTCTTCAGGTAGTTCAGCACCTGCTCGCGGTTGTCGATGTGGGTCGCGGCCAGTGACGTGAAACCGATGATAGCGTTCATCGGCGTGCGGATATCGTGGCTCATGTTGAACAAGAACTCCCGCTTGGCGCGGTTCGCCGCCCCCTCGTGCTGCAGGGCAATCTCCAGCCTGCGGTTTTGTTCCTCCAGCTGGGCCTGATACGACTCCTCCTGCTCTTTTTTCTGCCGCTCCATCGCCCGCATAGAGCGGTCGCGCACTATCAGAAGGACTGAGACAACCAGAGCGTAGCTGATGAGCGCTATCGAGGCGGCGATAAACGTGCTGGCGAAAACAGACTTTTCGTCTGTGTATGCATACAGGTCGAACGACCTGCCGTGGCTATACATCCCAAAATAGCAGCCAGAACCGTCCCAGCCTTGGGTGTGGGTCAGCGTCTCTGCACCTCCGGTGCTGCGGATTCCCAGAACAAGTGGGTTGTCCGCAACATCGCGTCCGATCAACTCTTCGCGGTTGGAGGCGATGACCTGGTTGTCCTGCACCATGAACAACGTGCCGCTGGTCTCTTCGGCATAGCCGTCCAGAACGCTCTGAACAGACAGCGACCCTCCTGACACAAACTCTTTGGGCGTGCGTCGATACGCGAGCACGACCACGTCTTCGTCGGCTGCTCGGCGCACGGCCACATCCACCGTGGACCCGTCTTCCAATGAAACGCGCTTCACGTACGTCTTCTGTGGGTAGCGTAGGGCATCCAGAACGGTATCTGTTTTAAGGGCGTCCTCCAATTGGGCAAACCCGATTCCATCTGCCGTGTATTCGCACAGAAGCTCACCGTTGGAATCCAGGGCAGAAATGCCTGTGACCCAAAGCTCCTCCGCCTGCTTTTCCAGGCATTGGGGATCGGAAAGGTCGAGCGTGGGGTCATCGGCCAGTTGGTGCACCGAAGCCGCCTCACGACGCAGCGCCTTGGCCGTGGCGATGTTATTGTGCTGCTCGTAGCTGGTGGATTGCGATTTGATGAAGTCAAGCGTCTGGCAAAAGCGCTGCTCTGTGATGCGCAGCTCGTTTTGACCAGATATGAGGACGACGCCTGCCACGAAGAGCACGCCGACAATGAGATAGACTGCCTTCCTCCGTGCGGTTGGGGCGGCACCGGTCTTATGCTTCAATGGTGTCAACCTCCAGGTATTGCGAGGGGTTCTCGAGATACTTGCCGATAATCCGTTCCAGCGTGCCGTCCGTGCGCATCTGCGCAAGGGTGTCAGCCAGTCGGCCGTCCAACCCCCGGTTGTCGCTCTTTGCAAAGGCAACACCCAACCCAGTGATCAGCAGCGGTTCTTCCAAAATACGGAACTCAGCGATATTGTCCTTCATATATTGCAGGATTGCGGTTTCGTGGGCGGCGATGGCATCAACGTATCCGCAGGCCAGCATGGCATATTGCACACTGCTGTCCTCAGTGCTGAACACCTCGATGTCTTTGGGGATGCGCGGGTCGGAGCCGCCGAGAAAGATGCCTTCCGGCTTGGAGGTGCTTTGCACCATGATGGTCTTTCCGGCAAGATCGCCCAGCGTTTGGATGCTGCTGCCGGCATCCACTGCGACCACTTGGCGGCTTACCATGTAAGGCCCGGCCCAGCGGTACAAGTCCTCGCGTCCCTCCATGGAGAAGCAGTCCCAGATGCAGTCTATGGCTCCGCTTTCCACGAGATTGGTCTTTTGCTCCCAGTCGATCGTTTCAAATCGGGCGGCATACCCCATGCGACGAAATGCCTCGGTGGCAATCTTCACGTCGATACCGGTGGGAACGCCGTCGTTGCTCAGGTACACATAGGGTGGATACGTGTCGCTTCCCACAACGATTTGCGGAAGGTCGGTGTCGTCCCCTTGCCCCGCGCTGCAGGCGGTCACGCTGCCGATGGTGGCGGATGCCATCAGCAGCGTGCACCCATTCAGGAATGTGCGGCGTGAGATGCTACGTTTCATCGGGCTTTTGTTCCTTTTGCTCATGGTCTATCGCTGGCTCATTGAAGGCGGTGCAGTTCTTCCTTGAGGTCGGCTTGGATGTCCGTCAAGCACTGCAACAACACGGGATTGAACGCACCGCATTCGTCGTCCAAAATCATCCGGATGGACGTCTCATGGGTGAATGCCTTTTTGTAGCAGCGTTCGCTGGTCAGGGCGTCGTACACGTCTGCCAGGGCAACCAGCTGCGCGCTTATGGGGATCTCGTCGCCCTTCAGCCCGTCTGGGTAGCCGCGCCCGTCCCAGCGCTCATGGTGCCAACGGCAGATCTCGTAGGCTGTTTGCAGCAGCGGTTCCTTGTTGAAGTTCTCCTGCTGCTGCAGAATTTCGGCTCCCAATGTCGTGTGGGTCTTGATGACCTCGAATTCCTCCGGGGTCAGCCTGCCGGGTTTGTTGAGAATCTTCT
>JAHZHK010000127.1 GCA_019420325.1 Coriobacteriaceae bacterium
AACCCGCGACCCCAACCTTGGCAAGGTTGTGCTCTACCAACTGAGCCAAGTCCGCATGTGCAAGAAGTAACTATACGCGTCATGTCTCTTCTTGGCTAGTCAAAACATGCGATTCATAAATTGTTCACATATGACCAGGCATTCCAAAGCCGTCAAACATCTGACATACGCAGCACGGTTTTGAAACGTGCGTGTGGTAGGCTTTGCGCCATACGTTGGACCGGATGTGCTCGCCGCCAACGAGCGGGGCACACGCTATGAGAAGGGTCGCTCTTATGAAGAAGAATCGTATCCAGGGCATCTCCGCCGCCGTTGCCTCGCTGGCGCTCGCGGGCACCTGCTTTGCCGCTCCTGCTTATGCCGCTTCCAACTCGGTGTTTGGCTCTGGTTTCTCGGGCCAGTCTTCGACCGAGACTCCCATTGCGTCTCCCATTGCCGAGTCCGCTCCGGATACGAGCCAGGCCACCATGCCCGACGATCCCGATGCCGTCGACCCGGATTTCCTTGTAGATTCCGATGCGGACTATGCGGCCCTGGTCATGGAGATGCTTGGTCTTGACGACGCCGCGCTCGATCAGATTCTTTCCGGCGACCTTTCCATCGTGACCAACGTTCTGGGCGATGACATCGACGCGGACACTCAGGCTGCCATCGACGAGGCCTCCCAGAGTCTCGCCGAGGCGAACCTTACGACCGCTCAGGTCAAGGAAGCCTTCAATGCCGTGGCGAACGAGGCCGTCAATTCTCTCGCCGACCTGATTGATGCCACCGAAACCTTCCTGACCGAGAACAACCTCATCGTTGAGGATGCCGTGCTCTACAGTGGGGAGCCTTATCTGGCGGACGACCCCACCGCCCAGCAGCTTACCCTCGGCGGTGCCTCGATGCTCATCCCGGGCGACTTCGCGTTTCAGCAGCTGACTCCCGAAGAGATCGCCGCGGCGTTTGAGCTCGACAACGCCGAGGATATCGTGAGCGCCGCCTATATCGCCACTAACGACACGAGCTCTGCCGGTCTTATCTGCGCCCAGCTTACGCCCGATGCTCTGGGCGGCGCTGGGTATGACATAGCGCAGACCATGGCCGACGAATCCAAGCTCATCTACCTCGAGACGGAAAGTTCCGTGTTCAGCGCGGGGTGCGCAAGCCTCGAAGACGGCACGCCTATCTTCGACCTGGGTTACCTCAAGGCTTCCGAAGAGCGTCCTTGCTTCTACGAGCTCATCATGATGCCCTCCGATGACGGCGGTCTTGTGGTTGTGTTCGCATTGACTGATGAGACGGCTACGCTCGATGACTGCGCGACCTTGTCCGACATCATGACCTCCCTTGCCGGCACCGGTTACGTGGAGGCACGCTAGGCTATGGCCCAACCTCGTTTTTCGTACGTGCTGTTCGACTGTGACGGCACGCTGCTCAACACCATCGGTGACCTGGCTTGCGCGGGCAACCTCGTGTGCGAGGCGCACGGTTGGCCCACGCATGACATCGACCTGTTCAAGCGCATGGTGGGCGACGGCCAGCGCGTGCTCGTGAGGCGTTTCGTTCCCGAGGACATCGCGGCCGATCCCGATGCGCTTGATGCTGCCTACCAGGAGTTTGTCGAGCTCTACAGCGCCCACAAGGAAGACACGACCGGCCCTTACGAGGGCATCGTCGCCTGCGTGGAGCGTTTGAGGGCTGCTGGCGTGCATGTGGGCGTGCTTACGAATAAGAACCATGAGCAAGCCATCCCGCTTGTCGAGAAGTTCTTCCCGGGCCTTTTCGAGGCGGTGCAGGGTAGGCTCGACGCGCTGCCCGCCAAACCCGCCGCCCCCATGACGCACGCGCTCATGGAGACGTTGGGGGCCGACCCCGAGTCGACCCTCATGGTGGGGGACACGTCGGTCGACATTGCGTGCGGCACTAACGCGGGTATCGCTGCCTGCGGCGTTACCTGGGGCTTCCGTCCCCGTGCCGAGCTTGTCGAGGCGGGTGCCGACTTCATCGTTGACAGCCCCGCCGAGCTGGCCCGTCTCATCTTGGGCGAGTAAGGCCACACGGCGCATCTGCCGCTTGCATTTCGCTTCTTTTCTGTCGGGGCCCGTTCCATGATGGTGCGGGCCCCGCTTTGTGTTTTAGTGGGGCTCCAACGGAGTCGCGGCGCGCGGGGCGTGTCGCGACGTGCGGCGCAAATGGGGCGGTGGATATGGCTCAGGCACAGTTTGACAGGCACCTCAAGCCCGGTGACGCCCGTGCGGCACTCGATCGCATTGCCTCGTCGCAGGCCTTTCAGTCGAGTCGATTCTCGAGCTCGGTGTACGAGGACGAGCCCATCTTGCGCACGGGGAGCCAGTTTCGCCGCGACACCGAGACCTCCCGCCCCTACCAGCTCATCCATCAGCTTGCCCAACGCGAGGACCTGAAGTATGCGCCTGCCGCAAAGGTGTTCTACGAGCAGGCGCGCGCCCTTGCCGACTTCGATGGCACGGGCGACCCCACGGTGCCTTTCAAGTCGTATTTCCCCACGTATCAGGCCATGAACGACCGCCAGCTCTCGTCGTATCTGGCATGGCGCGCCCAGGCTCGCAAGGGGGTTATCGCCGCCTCCACGGCGAGCTTCGCGTTTGTCTACATCTACGAGCTGCTCATGGGCGTCGGGACGCAGGAGGGGCTGCCCGCGCTTGCGGCGCTGACCTCCTTTTGGGTTGCTTGGAAGAAGCAGGCCACAACAGACAACGGTTTGCTCGACTTCTACCTGCATATATGGCTGCGCGACTACATCGTGTACCACAACCTCGACCGATCGCTGCTCGAGCGGGTGAGCGGGCCGGCTTCCCAGCGCGACGTTGTCGATGTGTACGCCGCCGTCCCCGTGCTGCGCGAGGCTGAGGCACTTGTGCTCGCTGGTGGTTCTCTTGTCGGTGACATGGCGCAGAAAACGTTTGACGCCATGTGCCTGGCGTCGTCGTTTCGCCTCACGGGCTCAAAGTTCTACAAGGACTATCCGGCCGAGACGCTGGCTGTGACCTGCGGTGTCTTTGCGCGTCTGGCGCAGCATTGCGCCCATCGCCGCAAGGTGGGCTACGTCGACGGGCTATTTGGTGCCGAGCAGCGCCGTGCCCACCCCATGTTTTACGGCGCCGTGTACTACGCCCCACAGACCCATCCCGATGCCACCTACCGCGTGAGCGACGCCGAGGCGTACATCTGCCGTGACGGCACATGGCGGCGCAGGGTCCCGTGCGCCGAGGAGACACGCAGCCGCGACCTGGGGTTATTGATGCACACGGTGGACCACGAGATGCGCCGCATCTGGGAGTATCCCAAGCAGGTGCGAGCCTACGAGGTGCCCCGCTATCTTGAGGGCTTCGTCGCCAAGGAGGCCACGGCCGCCCATGAGGCGTGGCTTGCGGCGCAGACCCCCAAGATTCATATCGACCGTTCGCTTCTGCGCGGCATTCGCACGGCTGCCGTCAAGACGCGCGAGTCGCTTTTGGTGGATGAGGAGCGCACCGAGGAACCCATGGTGACGGGCGGGCAGGTTGCGCCGACGGTGCGCCCGGCTGTGGCTGCCCCGGCGACGCCGGGTAAGAAAGCTGGCCTGCATACGGCGTCCCAGGCGGGAGAGACGCTTGTGGCTCCTGGTTCGGGCGCGGTTCCTGCGGCAAGTGCGGCGGTTATGGTTTCCGCCTCGAACACGGCGTCTGCGTTGCGTGCGACGCCTGGGTTGAATGCGCACCCCGCGCCGAGCGAGGAGACTGTGGGTTCTGCACCAGTCGTGATGCCCGCTTTGGAGACGCCCGGTTCCTTTGGCACTGCGCGTTTTGTTGCAGCTGACATCTCCCTGGATGCTTGCTCATCCGGGAGCTCGTCGATGACGCCCTCTGTCGCTGCTTCCGCTGCACCCTGTGGTCTCACCACTTCCGAGCTGGCGTTTCTGCGGGCTCTTCTTGATGGGGACGACGCGGCTGCCAAGGCGGCTGTCGGCGCGGGCATGGCGAGCCTCATGGTGGATGCGGTGAACGAGAAGCTCTACGACGAGATTGGCGATGCCGCTATCGAGTTCGACGGCGACACCCCGCAACTTGTGGAAGACTACCGCCCCGACGTGGAAGAGCTTCTCTCGTAAGGTCCGCTTGCCTTGCGTGCTGTGTTGACTTGGCCCGCGGGGGCTTTTTGTCCGCTGCGCTTGGTATCCTATCTGCGATTGTGCTTACCGGTGGGCTGAG
Organism: Coriobacteriaceae bacterium; assembly: GCA_019420325.1. Lineage (GTDB taxonomy): Bacteria > Actinomycetota > Coriobacteriia > Coriobacteriales > UMGS124 > UMGS124. Next base: position 4,212 of record JAHZHK010000127.1, read on the forward strand.
ATGCCTGCCTGCAGAAAGGTTGCCCGATGAACGCCAAAGCAAGTGCCTCCAGTGCCGTCGACACCCCCAGGGTGCCCCGTCGCATCGCCTCGGTCATCATCAACTCGCTCAAGGGTGGCGTCGTGCCGCGCGTGGGCCTGCCCTACATCACCGTGGGCCGCCAGGCCGAGATCGAGGCGCTTCTGCACGACCTCGAGCTTGTGGGGGAGGGGGGCGCGTCGTTTCGCTTCCTCGTAGGCCGCTACGGCTCGGGCAAGAGCTTCCTGCTGCAGACCATTCGCAACCACGCCATGGGCAAGGGCTTCGTCGTGGCTGACGCGGATCTCTCGCCCGAGCGTCGCCTGCAGGGTACGAAGGGCCAGGGCCTGGCCACCTATCGAGAGCTTATCAGCAACCTTTCCACCAAGACGCGTCCCGAGGGCGGCGCGCTCACGCTCATCCTTGACCGCTGGATTTCCAACGTGCAGATGGAGGTGGCGGGCGAAGGCGGCTTCGACCTGGCAAACCCTGCCGACTCCGCGTTTGCCGCCGAGGTCGAGAAGCGCATCTACGTGGTCATTCGCCAGCTGCAGGACATGGTGCACGGCTATGACTTCGCACGCCTGCTCGCCATGTACTTCCGCGCCTACGTGGAGTCCGACGACGACACGAAGGCCAATGTCGTACGGTGGTTCCGCGGCGAGTACCGCACCCGTGCCGAGGCCAAGGCCGACCTGGGCGTGAACATCGTCATCGGCGACGACGACTGGTACGACTACATCAAGCTGTTTGCGAGCTTTCTCAAGGGCGCGGGATATGCGGGTCTGGTTGTGCTCGTCGACGAGCTGGTGAACCTGTACAAGATTCCCAACGCCGTTGCGCGCCAGTACAACTACGAGAAGATCCTCACCATGTACAACGACACGCTCCAGGGCCGTGCGAGCTACCTGGGCATCATCATGAGCGGCACTCCCCAGTGTGTGGAGGACCGCCGCCGTGGCCTCTACAGCTACGAGGCGCTGCGCAGCCGTCTGGCACAGGGACGTTTTGCGGGCGAGGGCCACGTGGACATGCTTGCCCCCGTCATCCAGCTCCAGCCGCTGACCCCTGAGGAGCTGCTCGTGCTCGTGGAGAAGCTCGCCGACATCCATGCGGGCTTCTTCGGCTATGAGCGCACTCTGTGCGAGGCGGACCTGGTTGCCTTCTTGCAGGTGGAGCTTGCACGCGTGGGCGCCGACAGCCACATTACCCCGCGCGAGATTATCCGCGACTTCGTGGAGCTGCTCGACATCCTCTATCAGAATCCCGCGCTCACGCTTGAGGAGCTCGTGAACGACCCGGCGTTCTCCCAGCGTCCGGCCACCTTGCCCTGCGAGGAGGACGAGGGTCGCATGCCTGCCGGCGCCGGCGCGGCATCGGCGGCAGGTCTTGGGCGGGCCGGTTCCGGTCGTTGCGCCACGCAGCCTGCCGCCTCGCCGTCTTCCTCCGTCGCGCACAATGCTGCCCCAGGGCTGGGTCATGCATCTGCCACGCAGCCGACATCCTCGCTCTATGACGAGGTAATCCAGCCGGCTGCCTCCGAGACGCCTGGCATCCCGCGTGTGGCGGCCGAGCCGGTCGCGGCGCCGCGCACCTTTGCCGAGTTCACCATTTAGGTGGTCTCCTTGAACGTCTTCGACCGCTACGCACCCTTCGTCCAAGATTTCATCTACTCGCATGGTTGGGAGTCGCTGCGCGGCATCCAGGTGGCCGCCGGCGATGCCATCTTCAACACCGACGACAACGTGCTCCTGGCGGCCTCCACAGCCTCGGGCAAGACCGAGGCCGCGTTCTTCCCGATTCTCACGCTCTTCGACGAGAACCCACCTGCGTCGGTGGGCGCCATCTACGTGGGACCGCTCAAGGCGCTCATCAACGACCAGTTCTACCGTCTCAACGACCTGTGCGCCGAGGCGGGTATCCCTGTGTGGCACTGGCACGGCGACGTGAGCGCCTCGCACAAGGCGCGCATGCTCAAGAACCCCTCGGGCATCCTGCAGATCACGCCAGAGTCGCTCGAGGCGCTGCTCATGCACAAGCATTCGGCCGTCGCCCGGCTTTTCAGTGACCTGCGTTTCGTGGTGATTGACGAGGTGCACTCGCTCCTGCGCGGCGACCGCGGCGGGCAGACGCTGTGCTGTATCGAGCGTCTCTCGCGCATGGCGGGCGTCAACCCCCGCCGCATCGGGCTGTCGGCCACCATCGGCGACCCTGAGCTCACCGGCGAGATTCTCTCGCGCGGCACGGCGCGGGGCTGCGTCATTCCGCAGGTCAAAGAGCAGGGGCGCACCTGGCGGCTCTCCATGGAGCATTTCTTTGTGAGCGGTCCGCAGGCGGTGCAGCGCGGGCCCCATCCCCGCACGCAGATAAGCGAGCCCGCTGGAGCCGCAGGACCCGCGCTTGAGCCTGCCAGCGACGTGGCGCCCGAGCATGCCGACCCCGGCATTGCCTACATTTTCGAGCACACCAAAGACGCCAAGTGCCTGGTCTTTGTCAATTCGCGCGAGGAGGCCGAGGCCGTCACCACGAGTTTGCGCCAGTATTGCGAAGCCACGGGGCAGCCCGACCGCTTTCTCATCCACCACGGCAACCTCTCCTCGTCGTTGCGTGAAAGCGCCGAGGACGCCATGCGCGACGACGATCGCGTGTTTACGACCGTGACCACGGCAACCCTCGAGCTCGGCATCGACATCGGCAGGCTCGAGCGGGCCTTTCAGATAGACGCGCCGTTCACGGTGAGCAGCTTCCTGCAGCGCATGGGTCGCACCGGCCGACGCGAGAGGCCCTGCGAGATGTGGTTTGTCATGCGCGAGGAGGAACCCGAGGCCCGCGCCCTCATGCCTGAGTGCATTCCCTGGAAGCTTGTGCAGGGCATCGCCCTTGTGCAGGTGTACCTGGAGGAGCGATGGGTCGAGCCGCCACGCACAGGCCGCATGCCCTTTAGCCTGCTATATCACCAGACCATGGCGACGCTTGCCTCGTGCGGAGAGATGAGCCCCGCCCAACTTGCCAACCAGGTGCTTAACCTGTCGTGCTTCGACACCATCTCGCCTGACGACTATCGGGTGCTCCTGCGCCATCTTGTCGACATCGACCACATCGAGTGCACCGACGAGGGCGGACTCATCGTGGGCCTCGCCGGCGAGCGCGTCACGAGTTCCTATAAGTTCTATGCGACGTTCCAGGACAACGAGGAGTACACCTGCCGCAGTGAGTCCATGGAACTCGGTACGATTGTGCAGCCGCCGCCTGCGGGCGAGAAGATTGCCATCGCCGGCCATGTGTGGATTGTCGAGGAGGTCGACCACAAGCGCCATGTGGTGTACTG
>JAHZHK010000128.1 GCA_019420325.1 Coriobacteriaceae bacterium
GCGACATCCACACTCATGTGCTCGAGCGTATGCAGCGCGTGCTGGCCGAGGACAAACAATACATGTACCTCATGGGCAACGCCCAGGCACGCTTGGAGGAGGCGCGTCACGTCGCGCGGGCCTCGGGGCTTGTTGCGGGGTCGGCCTGCCCGGCGGGGGCTTTGCCTGCAGGAGCAGCGTGTCTGCCTCGCCAGGCGGCGCAAGATGCCGTGTGGGGCGAGGATCCAGCTGACTGGCAGGATGCAGGTGTCGCCGGTCCTGGGGGCGTGCGTGACAACGAGGCGCTCATGCGCGGCCCCGACGCAGGCGAGTTCCCCTATGCTGCCGCTGCCTCTTTGGCCGAGGGCGATTGGCTTATCAACCTGGGTGGCGACACGTGGGCGCTTTTTCCCTGGTTAGGCACGTATGCGTTCCTGGCGCTCGAGCGTCTCATCAAGATCAAGTGTGCGCCTCGCCTGGGCATCAAGGGCATCGATTCGGCCCGACCCTATTACATCCAGTTCCGCATGCCGGCCGAGCGAGACGACTTCCTGCAGGTGGTTCAGCAGGAGGCGCTTGCGCTTGCCGACCCCATGGAGCTCGTGTATCCCGAGGAAGTGCCCATTTTCGACAAGTACGACGAGTTCGTGCCCGAATGCCTCGTGCGCAAGGGCTTCGCCTATGGCGTACTTGACGTCGAGACCATGCGGGCCCGTGTCCTCTCCTGGTAATGACGAAAAGGAATGGCGATTTGGGGTGCGTGCGATACGCCATTTTGGGACGACATGCCTGGTCATACGTCACGCTGCATGCGCTGTTCTCGCTGGTATCCAATGGCACACAGGCTCTCTTCGTTGCAAATGCAACCGTCCTGGCGAGCAAAGGGGCTATACTGAACTGCATCCGTGTGCTTTGCTAAGGAGAGGATGTTTGCATGAAGAAGGAAACGCTCGTTGCCATTGTCGAGGCCCTCAAGGAGGGCAAGACGCCCGTTTTCCCCGCAGGGGACTTCCCCTGCTTCGAGTCTGAGGCCCTCGCGGGCAAGGAGAACGTGACTCCTGCCGTGCTCGACGCGCTCGTCAACGGCATCACCGTGGCCGACGTGCCCGTTTTCGAGCGTGCCATCGCCGCCATGGAGGCCGGTGAGCTTGCCTGGATTGGCTTCAAGCTCGTGTTCGACCCCCAGGCTGCTCAGTCCAATGTGGACAACGAAGTCACCAAGAAGTACGGCGAGCAGGGTTCGGCCGACGGCGAGCCGCTCGTCTTCTTCTGCAGCGACGCCAAGGAGGTCGTGGCCAGCCGCGAGTACTCGCCGCGCGACCTGTTCCAGATGAAGGACATCACGCGCGGCCCCGGCATGCACAACGACCAGTTCGCCGGCCTCACCTGGATGAGCGCCCCGCTTTTCGACAAGGTTCACGTGTGGTTGCTTGGCGCTTCCGACGCCGCGGCTGAGACGGCCGCGCTTGCCGAGCATGTGGGCTTCCGTGTGACGGTCGTGGATTACGATCCCGCCTACATCAGCGAGGAGCGTTTCCCCACCGCTGAGCGCATCTTGCTGCCCGGCCCTGGCTTTGCCGGCATCGACGACATCGAGTGCGCTCCCGAGGACTATGTGTGCGTCCTTACCCGTGGCCACATGTTCGACCCGCAGGGCTGCGTGTGGGGCACGCGCCAGCACGCGCACTACGTGGGCATGATGGGCTGCAAGGGCAAGAACGACACCGTGCACAACCTTGTGCTCGCCCAGGGTGGCACCGAGCTCGACTGGCAGCGCGTCAAGCGCCCCATCGGCCTCAAGTTCGGTGCCAAGACCCCCGCAGAGCTTGCCATCGCCATCGTTGCCGAGCTTGTGGACGTGCGCTATCAGCAGCGCTACTCCGCCGAGGCCCGCGCCAAGCACGACGCAAACCTGGGCAGGTAGAACCCGTCCAGGACGCCCCGCATCGAACCAACCATGAAAAAATCCCCCAGCCCACACCATGTGGACTGGGGGATTTTTGTAAGCGGGCGAAGCGGTGCGCCTTGATGTGCCTTACACCAACGGGTGGTGGCAGGCGCACATGTGCGGCCCCTCGGGGGTCTGCGCCAGGCAGCGCAGCTCGGGGCTCTCGGTGCGGCACAGCTCGTCGGCATAGGGGCACCTCGGGTGGAAACGGCAACCGCTGGGCAGGTTGATGGGGGAGGGGAGCTCGCCCAGAACAGCTGCCTTCTTGTCGTCCTTCTTGTCTTCCTCCATGGAGGGGGCGGCGGCAAGAAGCACCTTGGTGTAGGGGTGGGCCGGTGCGGTGTACAGGGTGTCGGTGGGGGCGGTCTCCACCATGGCGCCCAGGTACATCACGGCCACGCGGTCGGAGATGTAGCGCACCACGCGCAGGTCGTGGCTGATGAACAGAATCGACAGGCCGAGCTTCTCCTGCAGGTCGCAGAGCAGGTTGATGATCTGTGCCTGAATGGAGACGTCGAGTGCCGAAACCGGCTCGTCGGCGATGATGAGCTTGGGCTGCACGGCCAGGGCGCGGGCAATGCCGATGCGCTGGCGCTGGCCGCCCGAGAACGCGCTCGGAAGGCGGTCGGCCTGGTCCTCGCTGAGGCCTACGAGTTCGAGCAGCTGGATGATGCGTGCGTCGACCTCGTCCTTGGTGCACATGTTGTGGTGCAGCAGCTCCTCGCGCAGCACCTGGCGCACGGTCATGCGCGGGTTGAGCGAGGAGTAGGGATCCTGGAAGATCATCTGGATGTCTTTGCAGCTGTTGCGCAGCTCATGCTTGGAAAGCTGAGAGAAGTCTACGCCTGCAAAGACGACCTTCCCGCCCGTGGGGTTGTACAGGTTGATGACTGTGCGGGCAAGCGTGGACTTGCCGCAGCCAGACTCGCCCACCAGGCCGAGCGTCTCACCTGCGTTGAGGGAGAACGACACGTGGTCCACGGCGGTGAGGTACTTGCGCTCCTTGCGCATGACAGCGTCGAGCACTCCGTACTTGAGGGGGAAGCTCTTGCACAGGTCGGTCACCTCAAGCAGGGGCGCGCCCTGTGCGGCGGCCTCGGGGGCCTTCGTCTCTTCGGCCATTATGCAACGCCTCCCTTCGTCTTGGGCGTGATATCGGGCGTGAGGGCATCGGCCGCATCCTTGTCGGCGTTGGCGCCCTGCTCAGAGCCGCTCGCGATGAGCTCCTCGGCGAAGTTGCGGTCCTGGTCGGTCACACGGGTGCGGTCGTAGGGGTCGGCGTGGTGGCAACGCACGCGGTGGCCGCCCACAAGCGTCTGCATGTTGGGGGCCTTGGTGCGGCACAGCTCGTCGGCGAAGGGGCAGCGCGGTGCGAAGGCGCAGCCCACGATCTCGTGCGCCAGGTTCGGCGGCGCGCCGTGGATGGGCTCCAGGCGGGCGCGCGTGTCGTTCTCGGCGGGCAACGAATTGATGAGGCCCACGGTGTAGGGGTGCTTGGGGTGGTGCAGCAGGTTGCGCGTGTCGGCGATCTCGACGATGCGGCCGGCGTACATGACGCCCACGTGGTGGCACATCTCATTCACGACGCCCAGGTCGTGCGTCACGAGCAGGATGGACATGCCGAGCTTCTCGCGCAGGTCGTTGAGCAGGCAGATGATCTGGTCCTGGATGGTGACGTCGAGGGCGGTGGTGGGCTCGTCGGCGAGCAGCAGGCGCGGCTGGCTTGCCAGGGCGATGGCGATCATCACGCGCTGGCGCATGCCGCCCGACATCTCGTGGACGTAGTTGCCCATGCGGTTGGCCGGCTCGGGGATGCCCACGAGGCGCAGCAGCTCGATGGCGCGCTCCTCCATCTCCTTCTTGCTCATGCCCTCGCGCTTGAGGGACTCGAAGAACTGCTTGCGCACGGTGGTGACCGGGTTGAGCGAGGTCATCGGGTCCTGGAAGATCATGCCGATCTCCTTGCCGCGAAGCCCACGGATCTCACGGTCGCTCATCGTCGTGAGCTCCTGGCCCTTGTAGCGCACCGAACCGCCCACGATCTTGCCGACTTCAGGCAGCAGGCGCACCAGCGAACGGGCGGTGGTGGACTTGCCACAGCCGGACTCGCCGACCAGGCCGAATGTCTCGCCCTCGGCGATGGAGAACGTGACCTTCTCCACGGCGCGCACCGTGGAGCTCTTCGTTATGTAGTGCATTGAGAGGTCGTCGACCTCGAGGATGTTTGCCATGTCTCAGGCCCCCTTCTAGTCCTTGGTCCTGAGCAGGTCGTTGAGGCCATCGCCGAAGAGCGAGAAGCCAAGGCCAACGATCGCCATGACGATGCCGGGCATGGAGGAAATCCACCAATAGCCGCCGAGCAGGTAGCTCTTGCCGCTGGAGATGATGGAGCCCCACTCAAGGGTGGCGGCGTCCACGCCCAGGCCCAGGAAGCTCATGGAGGCGGCGGTCATGATGCACATGACGATGTCGGAGGCCGCGTACACCACGGAGCTGGAGATGACGTTGGGCAGGATGTGGCGGAAGATGATCTTCGCGTCGGAGTAGCCCAGGGTTTTGGCGGCCTGCACGTACTCGGAGTTCTTGGCAATGAGGACCTCGGAGCGCACCAGACGCGTGTAGGGAGGCCAGCTCACGATCCACATGGCGATGAGCAGGTTCATGACGCCGTTGCCCAGGATTGCCACGATGGCGATGGCCAGGACCATGAACGGGAACGCCACGAAGATGTCGAGGATGCGCATGATGATGGTGTCGAGCTTGCCGCCATAGTAGCCGCAGATGAGGCCCAGAAGCGTGCCGAGCACGAAGGGCAGGGCCACTGAGCCCAGGCCGATGAGCAAATCGAGGCGCGTGGCCGCGATGACCATGGTGTAGATGTCGCGGCCGTAGTTGTCGGTGCCGAACCAGTGCTCGGCGCTGGGCGCCTGGAGCATGGCCGTGAAGTCCATGAGGTCGGTGACGGGCTTGGCCGCGTCGGGGGCGAAGAGCGTGGGGAAGGCCGCCACGACGAACGCCAGCGCCACGATGACGGCGCCGATGACAAGGCTGGGGCTGCGGCGCCAAATCGGGATCTTCTTGACCTTGGTGCGCTTGGGAGCGAGTGCTGCAGTGTCTGCCATTATTTCTCATCTCCCAACTTGATGCGGTGGTCGAGCACCGAGTAGAGGATGTCGGTGACGAGGTTTACGACGAGCGTGATGATGACGAACACCATGACGCAGGCCTGAACGGTGGCGTAGTCGCGGCCCGTGACCGACTGCACGAGCAGGGCGCCGATGCCCGGCAGGCCGAAGATGTTCTCGATGATGACCGAGCCAGACAGCATGCCGATGATGCGCATCGACAGCAGCGTGGCCGTGGGGATAAGGGCGTTGCGAAGCACGTAGCCCGTGGAAATCACCCAGCTGGAGAGGCCCTTGGAGCGGCCGAAGTCCACATAGTCGGCATTGCGCACGTCAACGACGTTGTTGCGCACGTTACGAATGACGACGGCGATGGAGGAGAACGCCAGGGTGAAGCCAGGAAGGATGAGCGCCTCGAAATGCTCGGGCCACGTCTTGCCCCAGCCGGAGGTGGGGAAAATTCCCAGGTTCACGCCGAAGACGATGAGCAGCACCAGGCCTACCCAGAACGAAGGGGCGGCCAGACCGATGAGCGCGAAGATGCGCGTGAGGATGTCGGGCAGCTTGTCCTTCTTTACACCGGCCAGATATCCCAGGGGCAGCGCCACGATGACGGTGAAGATTGTGGCGGTGAGGGCCAGGCACAGGGTCACCTGCATGCGCGAGGCGATGAGCTGCGAGACGGGCATCTTGTAGATGGTGGAAGAGCCCAGGTCGCCCTGCACGAGGTTGCCCACGTACACGGTGAACTGCGTCCACAGCGATGCGTTGAGGCCCATCTGCTCCTTGAGCGCCTCATACACCTTGGGGTCAATCTTGTCGCCCAGCGTTGCGAGGGCCGCGTCGCCGGGCAGAAGGCGCATAAGCAGGAATATCGCGATGACTGCAATGATGAGCACGGGGATCATCTGCAATACGCGTTTCACGATGTAACGGAATGTTTCCACGCCTTCCCCTCCTTTCTTTTCTCTCCTTGTGCGCGAACATGAACTGTATATGCGCACACCTTCCATACACGAAACGCTAAGCATACACGCTTTTTTACTCGCAAATACATCAAATGGGGCCGCGATGGATTTTTCCACCGCAGCCCCCAGATATTTGCGTTGTTACGCCTTAGGCGTGCGCCCAGTAAAGCTCAACCCTCGCGTGAGAGTTAGGCCTCGCGGGCAAGATCCTCGAAGCGGAAGTTGCCAAGCGGGGTCTGGACCCAGCCGGTGACAGCCTTGTTCATGGCGTTGCACCAAGGGGTGACCATGAGCGGCACGTAGATGGCCAGCTCGCGCAGCTTCTGCTGGATCTGGGCGTAGAGGTCCTTGCGCTTCTCCTCGTCGAGCTCGATGAGGGCGGCGGCGTTGAGCTGCTGCATCTCGTCGTCGAACTCCATGCCGGAGTAGTAGCCGCAGGTGACGCTGTAGTCGAACACGAACTGCATCATCTCTGCGGGGTCGGTGACGTCGTCGTTCCAGCCGGAGATGATGAGGTCGTAGTTGGAAAGATCCTTGCGGGCGGCGGAGTAGGCCGTGGCCTCAATCTGGTTGAAGTTCACGGTGACGCCGATCTGCGCCCACTGCTTCATGAGGATCATGCCGATCTGCTGATAGGTCTCGTTGCCTTCGCGCATCAGCAAGGTGAGCTCGAACGGGCCGACGCCGGCCTCGGCGAGCAGGGCCTTTGCCTTCTCGATGTCGCCGGAAGGCTGGTCGCAGGCATAGTAGAACTCAGAGGTGGGGTTGATGATGGAGCTGGCGGGCGTGGCGTAGCCGAAGGTGATGGTGTCCACGAACTCCTGGGAGTTGGTTGCCAGGTACAGGGCCTCGCGCACCTTGGGGTCGGCGAGCTTCTCGCTCTTGCTGTTCAGCGACAGCCAGTACACCGTGGTGGAGGGGTCGGCCTCGACGCTGATGTTGGGGTCGCCCTCGAGCTGCATCATGCCGGAGAAGGACAGGTCGGTGGCAGCGTCGATGTCGCCACCCTGCAGCTGGATGATGCGGGCCGCGTCGTCGGAGACGATCTTGAACTCGACGGTCTTGGTGAGGGGTTTGCCCTCAACGCGGTAGTTGGGGTTGGCCTCAAGCGTGAGGTACTCGCCCTTCTTCCACTCAGAGACGGCATAAGCTCCGGTGCCGAGGATTCCGTTGTGGTACTCGTCGGCACCGACCTTCTCGAAGTAGGCCTTGCTCTGAACGCCCAGGGTGAAGATGCTGAGGTTGGCCAGCGTGGAGGCAGCCTCTTCCTTGGTGTAGACGATGACGGTGGTGTCATCGGGGCACTCGACGTGGTCGAGGTTCTCGACGCACATGTGCCAGCTGGAGTCCTCGCTCCCGATGGCGCGGGTGAAGGTCCACTCCCAGTCC
>JAHZHK010000129.1:0-2409 GCA_019420325.1 Coriobacteriaceae bacterium
GTCGCGGTCACCCCGGAGAAGGCATTGACCTTGTCCTGCATGTAGAAGTCAGTGGAAGCCTGGGCGTCGGAGACGCTGCCAGGTCGCAGATTGCCGCCGGAGGGTTGATTGGCCTGCGGCGTTGCAGAGCCAGATTGGCTGGCTTGTGCGGCATCGCCGGCGAGCTGGTTGTTTTGCATGTCGTCAGGCCTGGTCGGAGGCTCGCTGTTTCCATCTGCAGGAAGCTCGCCGCTCTGTTCGTTGCCGGGGGTGCCGGCAGGGGGCTGGCCGTTCTGGTTGCTTTGCGATTGCTCGCCGTTAGGCATGGTGGGCGGTTCCTGGGCGCCGCCTTGGGGGGCGCCGCTTTCGTTTGCTGGGACGTTGCCGTTGGGTTCGCCTTGGCCACCTTGCTCGCCGGGGCCCATCCCGCCGCTGGGCACGCCCTGGTCGCCCTGCCCGCCGGGTTCCATGCCCTCAGGTCCATTCTGCCCGCTGGGGCCCATGCCGCCGCCGGGGCCGCCAAATCCGCCAGGTCCTCCCTGCACGTCGGTACCTGTGTAGGCCTGTTGGGTGCCGCCTTCGTATCCCGTGACGGTGTCGATGTCGTAGACGCCCTGAGTTTCCTGGCCTGAGACGACGCCGCCTACATACACGCTGTAGGTCTGGCCGACTTCGAAGTTCGGGCAGCTCAGAACGGCTCCAAGGTAGCTGCGTGTCTTGCCGGAAGCGGTCTCGTCCTCCGAGGGGTCGTAGGCGAACACAACCTCGCCGCTTTCGTCGCACACCACAATGGCATCCCCGGCGTCTTGCGAGGAGGCGAACTGCAGGTTCATCGTGACTTGGGCGGAGTCGCTCTCGGTCCAGTCCATGGTGGAGCCCAACGCCACGACGGTGCCACCGTTGATATAAGAGCCCATGTCGGAGTCCAGGCCCGAGTCGGAGCGAGGGTTGGCCATCGAAACGACGGTGCCGCCGTTGATGACGAGGAAGCCGTTCGAGTCGATGCCGTCGCCCTCGTCGCCCAGGCCGGCCACGATGTGGAGCGTGCCGCCGTTGATTGTGGTGACGGAGACACCGTCCTCGTTAGTGTTGATGCCGTCGTTCTGCGAGGCAATGGAGACGTTGCCGCCGTTGAGCGTGAGGTGCAGCTCCGAGTCGAGGCCCTCGTTATCGGCCGTGATGTTGAGTGCGCCCGTGCCGTCCTGCTCGCCTTCGATGTTCATGGACATGAATGAGTAGAAGGCGCCATCAATTTTCCAGAGCTTCTTTTGCTCCTCGTTGTCCTTGTAGATGCGGGCGACATGGCTGCCCGTGACGTTGTTCACGCTGCCGTCGGCGATGACGACAACCGCGCCGGCATCGGAGGTGTCCACGGTTGCGCTCGCCGTATCTGCACTCCAGTTGCCGTCGCACTCGTACACCCTGCGGAACACGACGGCAGGGGCAACATCGCAGGTAATGTCGAGGTTGTCGAGCACGAGCGTGACCTTGGCACTCGCGTTCTTGACTGCGTCTTTGCCCAGGTCAACCCATACCTGGCCGGCCGAGATGGAGCCCGTCAGGCGATAGGTGCCTGCCTGGGTGATGTGCACGACGCTCGTGGCCGCCGCGTCCTCGGCGCTGTGGCGCTCGGCGTCCGTGCCCTCGCCGTAAGGGTTGCCCGAGTCGTATTCGTCGCGGTCTTCGTAGTACACCACGTCGTGGGCGAGATACACGCGCTCGTCCTCATCGAGGGAAATGTCCTCGCCGTCGACCTTGATGCCGCTGTCGGAGAAGGTGATGGCGACCTCATCCGATGTGGCCTGCTCCGTGCCGTCGGCCCATGCCAGCCCGGCGCCGCTCAATGCTGCGCCTGCAAGTGCGCAGCCAAATCCCGTGATTGCGGAACGGCGGGTCATTGCAAGGGTGCCCATCGGGCGCATGTTGCTGTGGTTCTTGCTCATCTCAAACCTCCCAAGGTGTCTGGGGTTGTTCGCGCCGTGCAGTTATACTGGCGCGGCGTGACACCATTTAACGACTCGGGAAGGTCCCTCGCGTTCACATTCGCACGATTTCGCCGCCCTCGCGCAAAGCTGCGAGCTGCTTCAGGATGCTGCAGAGCGCTTCAGGATTGTGGGGAGGGGCGGGCGGAATCGGGTCGGACGGCCACCCGTTGTTGCATGACCGCCTTACTCTTCCTTGAACGTCCAATCCTCAATCGCCTGGAGATACTCAGGCTCGATGGTGTGGCCGACCATGCAGGCGGTGCTGGAGAGGGCGTAGTAGATTTCTTCCTTCACCGCGGTTTCAATGGGCTCGCGCATGCCGGAGATGAACCACTTGCGCGTGTGACCGAACATGCCCCACACGATATAGCGGGCGAGGTTTTGGTTGGAGCGCCAGAGACAGGTGGATTCGCCGTACTCGGTTTCGAGGTGGTCGAGTAGCAGG
>JAHZHK010000129.1:2419-6956 GCA_019420325.1 Coriobacteriaceae bacterium
CAGGTCTTCCTCGGCATGGCGACATGAGTCGAAGTAAGGCGAGATGCATACGTTTTCTAGGATGACGCGTGCAAGGTTGGGGTTGGCCTTGAAAAATTCCAGTAGATGGGCACGCTCGTTGAGGGTCTCGGTGCAGGCGTCATGGCGGCAGCGATAGTCGCGCAGGCGTTTCATTGGCGTGCGAAAATAAATGATTTCCTGTAGGTAGCAGTCCTGAACCAGGTCCGACAGGGCGGCGTAGTGGTTGTAGAACGAGTTCTTGCTCACCTGCGCCCGCTCGCACACTTCGCGCACGGTTATGTCGTCGTACGGTTTTTCCAACAGTAGCGCCATGACTGCCTCGCGCAAGTATTGACGCGTGCGCGTCGCCCGCATATCTGCCATGTGCCCCCTCCTTCTCCCTCGTGCAAGTATAGAGGACAAAACGCGGCAACGTGAGAGTTTGCCCGGGGTGAATTCGCACTGTTTGCCCCATATGTCCCAAAAGGGACGTGCGGGGCGTTTTGGCAGTCGGCAAATCATCCGTTTGTCCCTATATTTTCGCCGTCGGGAGAAATCCCGGTAGGGGAGAGTATGGGAGAAAGGAAACCGCAGATGGAAAGCATGTCTCGCAGGGGCTTTTTTGCCGGTGCTACGGCTATGGGTGTCATGGGAGCAAGCGTTGCCATGGCCGAGGAGCTGCCTGGTATGAAGACCGATAGCCCCGAGAATTCAATCGATGCCGCACCTGGCGTGATGACTCAGACGCTCGACGAGCTCAACGCCATGCGTCAGGCTCACATCGACGCGGCCAAGGAGTATACCTGCGCTGACGGTACTGTCATCCCCGAGGTCTACGTGAAGCTGCGCGCCCTTGTCGAGGGCTACGGCCTGGGCGTGGGCTCGGCCAACAACGACAGCTCCTTTGACTTCTTCATGGCCTACTGGACTCCCGAGGAGGCTCAGGCCTACATCGAGATGCCGCTTGGCGTTGCCTTTACGGCCGCCGACTTCGCTCAGAAGTCCGGCCGTGACGAGGAAGAGTGCGAGCAGCTTTGCTACGACCTTTCCTACCGCGGTCTGCTCATGCGTTGGATCCGCGCCGGCGTGCACTACTACCATCACATCGCCTACGCTCACGGCTTGTGGGAGTACGGCCTGCTTGCCCAGGAGCGCGAGGACGCCAACGCCGCCGACTTCATGGCGCTTGACACCATCACCGAGTGGGCCGACCTGCACAAGACCGAGGACCTGGTCAACGCCCACAAGCGCGCTGACCTGCACTCTACGGTGTTCGCGGAGGATGCGGCCCTCTTTACCTCCGAGACGCCCTTCTACTATCCGGTGCCGGTGAACCAAGAGGTCCTGCCCGACGGCGAGGAGATTCTGCCGCTCGACGACTGGAAGAAGATCATCGAGCGCAACGAGATCATCGGTGTTTCCACCTGCCAGTGCCGCCTGCGTCGCGTGCTGCAGGACCAGGTGCAGGACGGATGCGACCACCCCATGGAGACCTGCATGTCGTTTGGCGAGGAGGCTCAGTACTACATCGAGAATAACCTCGCCCGTCAGATTGACAAGGAGGAGGCTACGGCCATCCTTCAGCGCAACGTCGACCTGGGTATGGTCATCCAGAGCGCGTACTCCAAGGCCAGCGAGGTCATCTGCTCGTGCCATGGCGACTGCTGCGACATTCTTTCCACGTACGTCGCCCTGGGCGCCGAGGGTTGCGCTGCTATCAACTCGATGCCGCAGGTGAGCCACTACAACCTGGTCGTCGACGGTGACGCGTGCATCAAGTGCGGTGCCTGCGTTGAGCGCTGCCCGCTCTATGCCATCACCATGACCGATGACGGCCCCGTGGTTGACGCCAAGTGCGTGCGCTGCGGCCAGTGCGCCACCGTCTGCCCTGCTGAGGCGCGTAAGCTCACGGTGAAGGACGACAACCCCGAGCTGCCCGAGGACATGCTCCAGGATTACAACCTCAAGGCTTCTTACCGCTTCCTCAACGGAATCGTGCACGAGTAAAGCCTAGCGCGAACGCGCGAACATCCAAATAGCTGCTTCACACGCCGGTCGACGAAAACCCCCTGCATCGTCGACCGGCGTTTTGTGTTTGGGAGATGCGGGGTCGGGGGAGGCCGAGCGCAAGGGATTGCTGGCGTTTGGGGCGGCGATGGCCGGGACACTGCTGAGGGGAGGCGGGGTGCTGGAGGGTTATATGTTGATGGCTGGGCAGCGCTAGCTGGGGCCTTGCTGGTTGAGGAAGCGTGCCAGGGAGTTGTATGCAGGCGCTGGCGTGACTTTTCGTGCGTTTTCCCTGGCGATTCGGGAAAATTCAGTTGGTAGCGGATTGCGTGGAGGAGGGGATGCTGGCATACAATGGCCGGGATTGGAGGTCGTTTGTATGACTGACTGCCCTTCTTCTGCCGATGATTCGCGGGTGCCGGAGTCGCCTGCGTCTTCGGATGATTTGACTACGTCGGACGCCGCCTTGGTGGACGGATCGACAATGCCGAGTGATGTCGGCGAGGCCACTGAGTGCGTGGGCGTGCAGGACGATGTGTCGACGCCCCGGGGTCTGACGGAGGCGCCTTGCGCATCTGAGGTGCCTGGCGTTAACGAGATAAAATCCAGCGAAGCTGATTCGACCGCCGGAATGACAATGTCGGATGCTGCCCCGGAGGGCGGATTTTCGACGCCGGATGACGCCGTCTCGGTAGCTGGTCCGGCGGCGTCAGACGGTGCCGTTTCGCCCGACGCGCCGCACGGCCTGCCTTTCTGCTGGTGGCACTATGCAATCAAGGCCGCGGCCGTTGTTGCGCTGCTCTTCCTGTTCAGCCGCGTTGCCGCATGGGCGCCTGGTTGGTGTGTCGCCGTGGTTTGGGCAGTATGCAGTGTGCTGCTCGCTGCTGGTATCACGTACCATGCGGTGGTGAAAAAGACAATCAACCAGGCTGCGCTCCATGCCGGCGGAATGTTGGGCCGCATTAACGGGGGCCGCACGTTTCGGTTGATTGCGGCGTTTATCATTTCTGCCGTGGGTGTCGCCGGCCTCCTCGTTGCCTCTGTGGACTGGGCTACATGGCAGTGGGGCTTGGCTGTGGTGGCCGTACCCCTGTTTTTGCTGGTACACATGCTTGTGGACAAGGTTGTGGGTAAAGAAGCCGCATTGCTGTTTCGGACGTCCCTGGACGTGCGGGCGAGCGCATGCATTACGGGCGTGCTCCTGTTTGTGGCGAGCTTCGTGCTCCTTGCGATGCAACCTACCCCCGAAGTGACGAGCGCGACCGAAGCATTTCTCAGTGCGGAGAATCCCTTCGCTTCCTCGCCGAGCACCATCATGTCGGAGGCCGGCCTTGCTGTTTCGTATGCCGATGCACTGTCGACCTACGGTCTTTCCAGGCTTGGTGAGTTGAACACCTTTGGCCGTTATTGGGCCCAGGCGTTGCTGCTGGTGTCATCGCTCTTTGGTCTGGCTGGCCTTTTGGGTACATGTGCACTTGATTTGCGCGAGCTTAAGCGCGTGTTCTTGCCATTGGAGAAGATTGGGGCAGGGCAGGAGGCCGTGGCTCGTGCCGGCCATGGCGCCGGTGCCCCTCAGCCGCCTCTCCTCAAGGCCCCCATTGTGGCGGCGGTCGCGGCCCCTCTCGTGCTGGTCGGTGCTTTCGTCGCGTCGGACAGCGCTCTCGCTCAGATGAAGGCCGCCGACGAGCTCACGCCGGCTGAAAACCTGGTGCGGGAGGCGTTCGGCACCACGGCATATGTGCTCGACAACAAGTATTACGACCAGCAACAGGTCCAGGCTCTCATGGAAGAGACGACCGTGACGTCGGCTGCTTTGTCGGAAGACGCGCGCAACGACCTTATCCCGCGTGTCAACGCGGTGTTTGACGCGCGTGTGGCCAACGTCGACTCGTACCTCGATTGGTACTACAGCTTGGGTGCCGATTACGAGCGCCTGGGCAACCTCATCACGGGTACGATTGAGTCGTTCGTGGCCGACCAGCTCACCGAGAGCCTCGAGGCGGGCGTGGACGACTCGAAGTTCGTGGCCGCCTTGCAGGGTTATGTCGATCAGGCAGCGGCTCTCCAGGCCGAATATGAAGAGGGACTTGCGAGCAGCGAGCTGGTCGGGGTTCCCGAGTGGCTGTTGACCGCTACCGAGGCCATCACGGCCGACTTCCTCTCTGGTCCGATCGAGCCCACGCAGCGCCTGCTTGATGCGGGCGAGCGCTTTGGAATCAGCGCGACGGTTGGCGGCGCCGGAGGTATTGCCGCTGGCGTGGCGACGTCCAAGGTCGTAGGTGGCGCGGCCGAGAAGGCAGCCGCCAAGTCTGCCGAGAAGGCCGCAGCGAGTGTTGCTGGCGACGCGGCCGAGAAGGCCGCGGGCAAGCAGGCTGCCAAGACAGCCGAGAAGGCGGCTGCCAAGAGCATCGGGTCCAAGATTGTCGAGAAGGCTGCCAGCAAGGCCTTCTTCAAGGCGATTGTCTCGCGCATCGGAAGCATGATTGGGTCGCGCGGAGTCGGGGCTGCCGTGGGTGGTGCCGCTGGCACG
>JAHZHK010000129.1:6966-7322 GCA_019420325.1 Coriobacteriaceae bacterium
ACGCTTGTTGGCCCTGGCGTGGGCACGGCGGTGGGCATCGCTGCAGGAGCCGCTATCGGCGTCGGCGTCGACTACGGCCTGCTCATGCTCGACGAGGCGCAGAACCGCGAGTCCTACAAGGCCGAGATCGTCGAGGCCATCGAAGAAGAACGCGCTGAGGTGCTTGCTCAGATTGAGGCGGCCGCGTAGCGGTGCTCGTCCAGGTCGAGCGGGGCGCGCTGGCATGCGCACCCTGCTCGGTCCGGCTGTGTTAGCGCTTTCTACCTGCTGTTTTACGCCATGTTGACTACGTTCTGGCCGGCGACGTAGCCGTAGAACTGGGCCATGCCGATGGACAGGCCCTTGAGCGAGATGGG
>JAHZHK010000013.1:0-31203 GCA_019420325.1 Coriobacteriaceae bacterium
ATTGGGCCCGGTCGCTTTCTGCCTCTTGACAATGTCCTGCTCATATTAAAAAAGCTAGACAACGTGTATCTTGTGGAGCCGCAAAGGAGAACGGCGCCCGCACGACGAGGGAGGAGAAGCCCTGTGGAGAAGATGGTGCTCTTTAGTGGCGGCGCGGCCGTGGGAAAGACGGCCGTGCTGCGCCATGTGATTCCTGCGCTGAGAGAGCGAGGGGCGGTGCCGGCGGCATGCAAGATCGACTGCGTGTCAGACGACGACCGGCGCGTGTTCGCCGACCTCGGCGTTCCCGTGGTGGCCGGCATAAGCGGTGACGTGTGCCCCGACCACTTCTTGGTTTCGAACCTGCCGGAGCTGTGGGCGTGGACCGAGCGGCAGGGGGCGAGCCACCTGCTTATCGAGACGGCGGGTCTGTGCCACCGCTGCTCGCCGGCAACCGAGCGTATGCTGGCCGGATGCGTAATCGACTGCACGGCGAGCTGCCGGGCACCGGCGCGCCTGGGCCCCATGCTGACCCAGGCCGATTTTGCGGTAATCGCCAAGACCGACATGGTTTCCCAGGCCGAGCGCGAGATTATCTGCCGCAAGATCGAGGATATCAACCCGCGCGCCGAGCTCTTCTGCGTGGACGCGCTGGCCGGATATGGCATTGAGGGCTTGTGTGACTGGCTGCTCGACCAGCCTCCCACGCCCACTTACGAAAACGACGCCCTGCGCCACACGATGCCCATGGGCGTGTGCTCGTACTGCGTGGGCGAGCGGCGCGTGGGGTCGGCCTTTCAGCAGGGTATCGTGGGCAAGATCGACTTTTCTACGGAGGAAGGGGGCTGCGCGTGACGCAGGCAGCCGCAGGGACGCCGGGGGCAGGGATCGCTGTCCAAGACATTCGCGAGCTCACGGTGCTGCCGGGCACCGACAAGACTGGCGAGCCCGAGCGCTTCGAGGCGCTCCATTTGGCGCCTGGCCAGATGTATGCCGTGGTGGGCAACACCGGCTCCGGCAAGAGCCGTCTGATAAAGGACGTGGAGCAGCTGGTCGACGGCACGTCGGCCACGCACCGGCGCGTGCTGGTGAACGGCGCGCTGGTGGAGCGGTCCCAGAGGCGTCGGGCGGAGCGCAACCTGATTGCCCACCTCAACCAGAGCATGCGCTTCGTGCTCGACGCCACGGTGGGCGAGTTCGTGGCGCTCCATGCGGGCTGCCGCAGTTCGCATGCGTCGGTGGGGGAGGTCGTGGAACTCGCCAACCTCATCACGCCCGAGGCCGTTGACGAGCGGATGGGTCTGGGTCAGCTCTCGGGCGGCCAGACGCGCGCCCTTATGATCGCCGATGTGGCACTCGTGTGCAACAGCCCGGTGGTGCTTGTGGACGAGATCGAGAATGCCGGCATCAACAAGGCCATGGCCCTGCGCGTGCTCTGCGACGCCTCCAAGCTCGTGCTCGTGGTGACCCACGACCCCCACACGGCCCTTATGGCATCCACGCGCATCGTGATGGAAGGCGGTGCCGTGGCCGCCGTGCGAACGCGCAGTGCCGCCGAGGAGGCGCTGTTCGACGAGTTGGGGGCTATGCACGAGCGACAGATGATTCTTCAGGAACGCGTAAGGAAAGGCGAGGCCCTCGTATGATGACCCAATCCCTCGACTGCGAGCAGGCCGTCGGCAGGCGGCAGGTGGTGCGGCTGTACTGGAACCACATCTGCATCTTGCACAACTTCGAGAAGGCCTATCTGGCCAGACTCGTGGAACGCCTGGCCGAACGGGGTATCGACCTCCAGGTGACCTACTTCGGTTTGGGCTACGCCACCCATATGGCCGAGTACCTGGCGCAGGACGACGCCGTGCTGCCCGACATGATCGTGAGCGCCGACCTCGAGGTTTTTGAGCACCCCCGCGTGGCGGACAAGCTCTCGGGTCGCTACGCGTGCGAGGGCTGGGAGGCGCTCAAGGACACGTCGGCCGTGCGCGCCGTGCGGCGCGACGAGACGCTGCTGCCCGTGGTTATCATCCCCATCGTGCTCTACGGAGCCGACTGCACGGGTTTCAGGCTTTTGGACATCGCCCGCGCACGGAGGCTGGCCTTTGGCGGTATTAACAACTCGGCCGGCAAGACGCTGGTTAAGGCGGCCTGGTCTCGCTACGGACGCGACGCCGCCGCCGAGCTGCTTGACCGCGCGTTTGTCGCCGACATGCCCATCGGCGCCTACCAGGCGGTGCGTACCGGAGGCGCCGACGTGGCCACCGTGCCGTCGCTGTATGCCATGCGCGCCGACGGGGCGGTGGCCTTCGAAGGCACCCCGGTCGAGGGGCCCCTGCTGCTGCCCTCGTACTTGCTCGCTCGCGACTCGGTACCCGAGGACGTGGCGCGGACGGTGGCTGATGGGCTGCTCTCCGACGAGCTGCTGGGGTTCTATGTGTCCAACGGCGACCTTATCGCCTGCGCGTCGCGCATCAAGGAGCGCTCCCGTTACGAGGATGCCGACCCGGTGTGGGCCCTGGCTCCCGCCGACCTCGCGGCCGTCGACGTGAACGAGTTCTACGAGACGTACTGCAGCCGCCTGCCCACCGCCGAGCGGATGTAGTTGGGTGTTTGGAGAGGGTTTCCGCGCCAGGCACGCTGGAACGCGGCGTGCCTGGCCGCATGAATTTCGTGCGATGCAGGGCAGATTTGCCCCAAAAGTTAGGAGATCGAAACTATGCGTGACAAATAAATTGTTTTAAATGCTTAACTTAATCCCTTATACTCCGACCAGCACGCGCTCCTGCTAACACGTTAGTCCAGCTAGCAGGAGCGCGCTTTCAAAGACGTCGTGATGGTGCCACTCGTGGGCATCATGTTCGGCAACATCGTCCCCGGTGTCACGATGTTCTGCGGCCTTACCATCGCGGCCCTCATCACGGCGGCCGTGGTCTCTACTGTGGGGTCCATCTCGTACATCGGCCTCATCGTGCCCAACATCGTGCAGGTGAAGCTCACTCATCGGCCGCGAGGTGGGCTTCGACAACGTGGCCGCCGACGTGGCCTCGTCGGGCCACGGGCCCACGAAGGAATCGCAGTCCAAGGGCGAGGGCGAGCAGGGCGGCAGCGGCGCCGACAAGGGCCAGCACGACGACGGCAAGCAGGGTAGTGAGGGCGGCAAGGATGGTCAAGCGATAGCTGCGGTGACCGCCACTCACGGCAACGAGTCGTCGTTCGAGACCATCGTGAGCTTGGGCCCCGACTACATCTTCGTGATGGACCGCGACGTCGCCATCGGCACCGAGGGTGCCCAGCTCGCCCAGGAGATATAACTGTACCGTCGGTGCCCGTTACGTCGCTAAGTGACTGCGGGTAGCGCCGGGTTTTGTTTTGGAGCCGCAAGCCTGACTGGAGGCTAGCGGCTCTTTTCGTTTCGTCTTTGGGGCGAAGTGCCCCCTCTTCGGTGTCTCTCGTGTGCGGTTGGCTTAACGAAGTGTGTCCTCTGCCGTACCCCTTACCGATGGAACAGGCCCCTCTTCACGTGGGGTTCCTTCGACGCCGCCTTGACCTCGTATCCCGTGGCGTCGATGGCTGCCCGCAGGGCGCTCTCGTTGACGCCGTCCTCGGTGAGGATGACTGTCTCCCCTTTGCCGTGCGAGGAGGTGGCCTTCCTCACCTCGAACGCCTTGCGGACCGCGCCGTTCGCGTGGCTCTCGCACATCCCGCTGCGGCCGCCCGCGCCGGCCGTCGCCTTGGCCGACGACGCCCAAGCTGCCGACGTCAAGCTCGCCGTCCTCGTGGTGGGCTTTGGCACCAGCTTCGACGAGAGCTGCCACATCACCATCGGGGCCATTGAGAGCGCCGTTCGCGAGGCTTTCCCCGAATGCGACGTGCGCCGTGCCTTCACCGCGCAGTTTTAGAGCGACCTGGTCTTTAATAAGTTGCCTACATTAAACTTACGCAAAAAAATACTGATTCCGGTGCGCTGATAACGCGATATGGTGTTCCATTGACTAGTAAGATGTAGTGAACTTATATGTACTCCGTCAACCGTTGGCGTGCATATCGGAAGTCGTGCACTTCCGTCAACCGTCTCTCGCAGAAAGGATTTCCCTATGGACCTTTGTCTTACCCGCCGCTCCTTTGCTGTCGGCATCGCTGCCCTGGCCTGCACGGCAGGCCTCTGCGTGACCGGTACCTCTTCTGCCCATGCCGACCAACAGACGGCTTCCAATGGCGATGCCGAGGAAGCCGGCGTCTTCCCCATCACTATCGAGCACGCCTATGGCGAGACGGTGATCGAGAAGGAGCCTGAGCGCGTGGTCTGCCTTGCCTGGAGCAACATGGAGCCCCCACTCGCCCTGGGCGTCGCGCCGGTGGGCTATTCGGCGCCCAACTACGGCCTGGTCGACGAGAACGGCACGTGGCCCTGGATCACCGAGGCCTACGAGGCCCTGGGCGCTGAGACGCCCGTGCTCTTCGACGACACCGACGGCTTTGACCTCGAGGCCATCAACGACTGCGAGCCCGATGTCATCCTTGCCGCCTACTCTGGCATGACTCAGGAGGATTACGAAGCCCTCTCCAAGATCGCCCCCACGGTTCCCTTCCCCAAGGTGGCCTGGCAAACGTTCTGGCGCGAGCAGACGCTGACCGAGGGCACCGCGCTTGGCAAGGCCGCAGAGGCCGAGAAGCTTGTCGAGGACACCGACGCCCTCATCGCCCAGAAGCGCGAGGAGTACGGCATCGGCGAGGGTGTCAAGGGCGCCATGGTGATGGTCGGCTCGGGCGACCTGGGCACGTTCTACATCTACCTGCCTGAGGACCCACGCGCCGCCTACCTCATCGATTTGGGCGTTGAGCAGCCCTCGAGCGTGACTGAGCTCGCTAAGTCGGCCGATTCCTCAGCCATCGCGCTGACCCTCTCCGCCGAGGAGGCCGACCAGTTCGACGACCTTGACGTCATCGTGATGTACGGCGACGAGGCCCTGCTCGAGGAGGTTCAGGCCGATCCGCTGCTTGGCAGCATCCCCGCCATCCAGAAGGGCGCGGTCGCCCTGCTCGGTTACGACACCCCGCTGGGTGCGGGTGCCAACCCCGGCATCCTGGGCATCCCCGCCACCATCGACGAGTACCTGGAGCTTATCGCCCAGGCCATCGAGAAGTCCAAGGCGTAAGGGACGGCTATGAGGACGGTCGAACGGCCCGGCACTTCAAACGCGATTCAACAGCAGAAAGGCTCCCAAGCTTGGGGATCCACAGCAAACGGGTTTTCCCTGACGGGGAGCCAGTTTGCCCCTCGCGCCCGCATGGCGTGCGCGGTTGCGGTGCTGGTGGTGCTGACCGTCCTCGTCGCGGGGTTCTCACTGGCGGTGGGGTCGCGCTCGATTCAGCTGTCCGAGGTGGTCCTTGCGCTCTTTTCCCCCGACCAAGACGCCTTTGCCGCCAAGGTGGTTCAGGCCCGCGTGCCCCGCACGCTCTTCGCCCTGCTCGCAGGGGCGGCGCAAGGGGTCTCGGGCCTGCTTATGCAGCGGGTCACGCGCAACCCTATCGCCGACCCCAGCATCCTGGGCGTGAACGCCGGGGCGTCGCTTTTCGTGGTGTCGGCCATGGCGTTTTTGGGCATCACCACTTCGAGTCAGTACATCTGGTGTGCCATCGCCGGGGCCGCGCTCACGGCCGCGCTCGTCTACGGCGTGGGGTCGAGCGGGCGTGGCGGTGCCTCTCCGCTCAAGCTCGCCCTGGCGGGTACCGCGGTTTCCACGGCCTTCTCATCGCTCGTGAGCATCATTGTGATGCCGCGCGAGAACGTCATGAGCACCTTCCGCTTTTGGCAGGTGGGCAGCGTGAGCGGGGCGAGTTGGGCTGATGTGCAGACCTTCATGCCGTTTCTGCTGGTCGGTTTGGCGGCGGCGCTGGTGGTGGCCCCGGCTCTGGAGGTGCTTGCCCTGGGCGACGACGCCGCCGTGGGGCTGGGGGCCAAGCCGGGCCTTGTGCGGCTGATCAGCTCGGCTGCGGCGGTGGTGCTTTGCGGGGCCACCACGGCCATCGCGGGCCCCATTGCTTTCGTGGGCCTTATGGTACCCCACCTCGTGTGCTTGCTCTACAAAGGGGGCTTGCGTACGCAGATGCTGCTCACGGCTCTGCTCGGCGCTTTCGTGTTCACGGCGGCCGACGTCATAGGGCGGGTGGTCGTGAGCCCCGGCGAGCTCGAGGTGGGCATCGTGACGGCCTTTGTGGGCGCCCCGGTATTCATCGCTGTAGCGGTGCGCACGGCTGGCGGCATGCGTGCAGGGGAGGTGGCGTAGATGGTTGAGAACCCCTCGATGGCTGTGGGGGTCCCTGCAGCAGCGGCGGGGCCAGCGCCCATGACCGTGGGGGCGCTCAAGTGCTCTTTGGGGCGTCATCGCAGGCGCCTGGTCTGGGTGCTGGCCGTGCTCGGCGTACTGGTGGCGGCGCTTGCTGCCGCCGAGGTCATGCTGGGCAACACCGTCTACCCGGTTCAGGTGGTGCTTGAGGTATTAAGGGGCGCCCAGGTCAAGGGCGCCACCTACGCCATCTGGGAGGTGCGCCTGCCCCGGTTGGCCGCCGGCCTGCTCGCGGGGTTCGCCTTCGGCGTGGCGGGCAACACCTTCCAGACCATGCTGCGCAACCCGCTGGCCAGCCCCGATGTCATCGGTATTACCTCGGGTGCGAGCGCGGTGGCGGTGGCCTGCATCCTGGTGGCCCACATGGGGACGGCCGGCACGTCGCTGTGGGCGGTGCTTGGCAGCGCAGCCACGGCGGCTACCATCTTTGTGCTCTCGACCGTCGGCGGCTTTTCCATAGGCAAGTTCATCCTGGTGGGGTTGGGCGTTCAGGCGTTCATGAAGGCCGTTGTCTCGTACCTGCTGCTCAAGGGCGCCGAGTTTGACGTCCCTGTGGCGTTGCGCTGGCTCAACGGCAGTCTGAGCGGCACTACCATGGACGATGTGTCCACGCTGCTGGTCATCGTTCCTTTGACCGCGCTTGTGATGTTGCTGGGCCGCCAGCTCAAGGTGCTCGAGCTGGGAGACGCATCCGCCACCGCGCTCGGCGCGCGCCCGCTGCTCATTCGCGTGGCGCTCGTGCTTTGCTGCGTGACCATGATCGCCTTTTGCACGGCGGTTACGGGGCCCATCTCCTGCGTGTCGCTTCTGGCCGGGCCCATCGCCACGCGCCTCGTGGGGCAGGCCAGCTCGTCGACGGCGGCGGCAGGCCTGGTGGGTGCGGCGCTCGTCCTCGCGGCCGACCTTGTGGGCCAGTATGTGCTGGGGACGCGTTTCCCCGTGGGCGTGGTGACGGGCATTCTGGGCACGCCCTACCTGCTGTACCTGCTCGTTTCGATGAACAAGAAGGGGAGTGCCTAGTCATGTCCGACGCACAAACGAAAAAGGGGGGCCCGACTGAGGGCGGGCTTTCGTGCGAGGGAGTGGACCAGGCGTTGCAGGCTTCCCTTGTGGCCCGCGACCTCACCACGGGCTACGACGGCATGAAGATCATCGAGGGGCTCGACATCGCCATTCCCCAAGGCAAGGTGAGCGTCATTATCGGCGGCAACGGTTGCGGCAAGTCGACACTGCTCAAGACCCTGGCGCGGCTCATTAGGCCCCAGGGCGGCGCCGTGCTGCTCGACGGTCGCGACATCTGTCGCCTGCCTACCAAAAAACTCGCCCAGCAGCTGGGGCTTCTTCCCCAGAGCTCGGCGGCACCTGAGGGGATTCGTGTATGCGACCTGGTGGCGCGCGGGCGTTATCCCTATCAGACGCTGTTCTCGGGCATGGGGCGCGCCGACTACGAGGCGGTGTGCGAGGCGCTGGACCTCATGGGGATTTCCGGGTTGGCGGAGCGCACGGTCGACGAACTCAGCGGCGGCCAGCGCCAGCGTGTGTGGATCGCCATGGCCCTGGCCCAACAGACCGACGTGCTGCTGCTCGACGAACCCACCACCTACCTCGACGTGGCCTACCAGATCGAGATCCTCGACCTCATGCGCGACCTCAACCGCCGCCGCAGCACCACGGTGGTCATGGTGCTGCATGACATCAACCTTTCATCGCGCTACGCCGACCATATGTTCGCTCTGGCCAAGGGCAAGCTTGTGATCCAAGGTACGCCGCGCGAGGTGGTGAGCGTCGACACCATGCGGCGCGTGTTCGATTTGGACTGCGTGGTCATCGACGACCCGGTCTCGGGCACGCCGCTCATTGTGCCCCGCGGCAAGTACATGCCATAGTGAGAGGCCATGGGGGAGAGGCCCTTGAGGGGGAGGCGCCAGGCCCTTGCCTTGCGGCACCACTGGCTCCCGCTTCCTCTTCTCTCGCCTCTACCTTCGCGCCTCGCGGCGGCGGTAGCGAAATGGGGTCGCGCCGCCCCAGCGCTTGAACGCGGCTATAAAGGCCGCCTCGCTCTGGTAGCCCACCGCGCGGGCCACCTGGCTCACCGGCTCCGAGGTCTCGCGCAAAAGCCGCCCCGCCTCCTCCATGCGCACACTGTGGGCGAAGTCGCCCAGCGTGCAGTGGTACAGGTGCGAGAACCCCGCCTTGAGCTTCTGCTCGCTGAGCCCCACCTCCCGCGCCACCGCAGCGGTGCTGGGAAAGGCGCAGGCCGCCTCGGCCACGACAGCGTGGGCCCGCTCCACACGCGCGAGCTCGTCGGCCCCCAGCGTGAGCGTGCGCCGGCCTATCGCTAGACGTTGCGCCGGTCGTCCCTCGCCGCCCACGAGCTGCCCCAACGTCTCGGGCTGGAAGAGCTGGGCTACAAACGAGCATGTCAGGCCCATTATGAGAGGCTCGCTCATGCGATGGTTCACCAGGTTGTCTTCAAAGAGCTTGATGGTGCGGCGCAGCCCGTCGGGCACCACAGTGTAACGGCGGTTCACCGTAAGGGCGTCCAGGCAGGTAGGGGACAGGCCCAGCAGCGGAAAGATGCTTTGCTCCAGAACGGCTGTGCGCACCGAGATCTCGGTGCCGCGCGCTTGCTGTCCGGCTTTCCAGTGGTTGGTCCCCACTGGGGAGCGCTCTACGGCGACGAAAGGGGCGGGCCCGGGGCCCGCGAGCTCACAGCCGTCCTTGAGCGAATAGGTGACACCGCGGTAGATGATCCCGAAGTGCAGGTATGAGAACTCGTAGTCGTAACAGACCAGCAAGTCGGAGGGAACGGTGTAACTCCCGATTCCGCAGTGGATGCGTTCCATGGAGCCAAAACCGTGCACAAAGCCCACGTCAGGGTTTTCCCAGAGTTCCCAGGGAGCGTTTGGGTCGCAGAAATCCGCCGGTTCGGGTTCGACGGGGGCGAGGCCTATAGTTTCGTAGAATTGCCGCTGGTAGTCGGTAGGAGAGGTTGCTTGCAAGTGCTTCATGGCTTCCTGGCGTGCTCCTCGGGTCTCAGGGCGGGCAGGGCTTGGCTGAAAAAGACGTTCAGGATAAGGCAGCGATGGCCAGCATTCAAGAAACGGCAAACCTGCAAGGAGGTCTGTGCGCCCTCTCTTTGCACACCGCACCGCTCGGTGGTTTTCCCTATCGGCCCCGCGCAATCGCGCGGTAGGCGCGCGGCGATATGCCGAAGCGCGCCTTGAATGCTTTCGAGAAGCTTCCCTGCCGCGCAAAGCCCACCTCCAGCGCTATTTGCTCCACCAGCAGGTCACTGTGAGCCAGTAGGTCGCACGCAGCGTCCATGCGCGCGTCGCGCACGTACTCTTGCACCGACGTGCCTTCTATCTGCCTAAACAGGCGCGAGAGCTTACTCGGGCTTGCACAGGCTATGGCGCACAGCTCGTCCATGTGAATGGGCGCGCCCAGGTTCTCGAGTACGTGAGCCCGCACGCGGTTCATGAGCGCGCGGTTGGCGGCGCTCACCCGGCCTCCCGCGGGCTTTTCTTCCTCAAGGGGCTGGTCGTGGAGCAGCGCCAGCGCCTCCACCATCTTGGCCTCGTAGTAGGCTCGGGCCACGGCGGCCGAGGGCCGGGCACGGCGCACCTCCTCGAACAGAGCCGCGAGGCCGAGCACGTCGTGCCTGCCGTCGAGCCCGGTGAGCACACGGGTCAGCCGCGCCGGGTCGCAGCCCATGCGCGCGGCCATGCGGGCCAGCCCGTCGTCCAAAAACGTGAAGCTCACCACGCTCAGGCGCTCGCCGGCATGAATGACCTGCCGGTACTCCTGCGCGCGCCACGAGTAGCCCAGCAGCGTGCGGTCGGTGGGCTCGTTGGCCGCCGCGTCAAAGTAGCGCACCATGTTGCGCCCGTAGGACCCAAAGCACAGGCAGTCGGGAGTGGGCACGCTAAACTCCAGGTCGCAGGTGTAGCACAGGTCGAACACCGCCACCGCCGCCGTGCCCGACGGCGCGTAGTACCAGTAGGTCCCCGAGCCGTACGCCGGGTCCACCTCGAACGCGCGGCCCACCCCTCCGTGGTCGCGGGCCGGCAGCTCGCGAGTGCGCATGGCGGCGAGCTGGGGAAGGAACATGTCGTTGATGACGAACTGCGCGTCCACGGGAACCCTTCTGTCGATGTATTTGTGTTAGTTTACCCTTACTTTAGTCTTATAGGGCAAAAATATATCCTAATCGGTCAAATTCGGTCTCTTTCGGCCCAGTTCGTATCCTCTTCTTTAAAATGTAACCATTGTTTAACTCAAATTCCATCCGAGAAACTCTTGAAATACCCAGAGGTTCTCCCCTATGCCCCGAGACCGCTTGAAAGGAGCCTGCCCGTGTCATCTATTCGCCGCCTGCTGTCGTTTGCCGGGCCCTATAGGTGGCTGTCGCTCGTCGGCTGCGTGCTGTCGGCGGTGAACTCCTTGCTCACCATGGGCGTTTTGGTATGCGTGTGGTTTGTCCTGCGTGACTTGGTGGCGGTGGCCCCCCGGTGGGACGAGGCTTTCGGCTTGGCGTTCTACGGTTACTTGGCGCTGGGGCTGGCCGTGGCTGGGCTCGTGGTGTACTTTGCGGGGCTCATGTGCACCCACCTGGCGGCTTTTCGCTGTGCGCGGCGGATGCGCCAGGCGGCCCTGGACCACCTGGCGCGCGTGCCCCTGGGATATTTCGACGTGCACGCTACCGGCGAACTTCGCCGCGTCATCGAGGGTTCGACCGGCCTCACGGAGACCGTGCTGGCCCACCGTCTGCCCGACTTTGTGGGCGCGCTCACGACCCCGGTTGCCTTTGTGGCGCTCATGTTCGTGTTCGACTGGGTGTTGGGCCTGGTGTGCTTGATTCCCATCTTGGTGGCTGCGGGGTGCATGGTGGCCATGATGGGCGGCAACGCCGACTCCAACGCCAACTACCTCACCTTTATGCGCAACTACCAAAACGCCCTGGTGGCCATGAACAAGGCGGCCGTGGAGTACGTGCGCGGCATCCCCGTGGTCAAGGTGTTCCAGCAGACAGCCCACTCGTTCAAGGCGTTCAGGGCGTCGGTCGACGACTACGCGGCCTTCGCCACGAGCTACGTCGACGCGTGCCGTCCGCTCCAGGTAGCCCAGGTCACGGCCATCAACGCCACGTTCTGCCTGCTGGTGCCGGCGGGCATCCTGCTGGCGGGTTCGGCGGGGGACTTTGGGGTCTTCTTCACAGACTTCCTGTTCTATGCGGTATTCACCGCGCTCACGGCCCTGATGATGAACAAGGTCATGTACTCGACCCAGACCTTGGGAGAGGCCCAAGACGCCCTGGGGCGCATCGACGCCATCCTGGCGGCACCCGTGCAGGCAGAGCCCGCCCACCCCGAGCCGCTGCCCACGGGACCGCTCTGCGTGGAGTTCTCCCACGTGACCTTTACCTATCCCGGTGCTGCCGAGCCGGCCCTGCGCAACGTGAGCCTCATCGTGCCGGCGGGGGCCACGGCGGCCCTGGTGGGGCCCAGCGGCGGCGGCAAGACCACGGCGGCGAGTCTGGTGCCGCGCTTCTGGAGCGTGGACGCGGGGTCGGTGCGCCTAGGCGGGGTGAACGTGAACGACGTGGCGTCCGAGCGGCTCATGGCCAACGTGGCCTTTGTGTTTCAAAACGAGCGGCTTTTTAAGCAGTCGGTCTACGAGAACGTGCTCGCCGGTCGGCCAGGCGCCACACGCGCCGAGGTCCTGGCCGCGCTTTCGGCTGCCCAGTGCGACGACATTGTGGCCAAGCTGCCCCAGGGGGTCGACACCGTGGTTGGTGCCCAGGGCGTGTACCTTTCGGGTGGTGAGCGCCAGCGTATCGCGCTTGCCCGCGCCATCCTCAAGGACGCCCCAGTGGTGGTGCTCGACGAGGCCACGGCCTTCGCCGATCCCGAGAACGAGGCCCTGATCCAGCAGGCCCTCGCGCGCCTGTGCGCCGGCCGCACCGTGCTCATGGTGGCCCACCGGCTCTCCACGGTGGTGGACGCCGACTGCGTGTTCGTGCTCGACCAGGGCCGCCTGGTGGAGAGCGGCACCCACGGCGAGCTGCTGGCGCAGGGAGGCCTGTACGCCCGCATGTGGCAGGACTACCGCACGGCGGCCAGCTGGACCTTGACGGCGCCTGCTCCCGGGCGTCCCTGCGACCGAGAGGAGGGGCGCTGATGGCGCTGCTCAAAGATGCCTTTGGCCTCACGCACGAGGGCGCGCGCGACTTTAGGTGGGCCGTGTTCTTTTGCGGACTGGCCAACCTGGTGCTCATGTTTCCCATTCCGCTGTTGTACCTGGTGGTTGAGGAGTTCTCGAACCATCTGGCCAATGGTGCGCCCCTGCCGTCGCTGTGGCCCTACCTGCTGGGCTGCCTGGTGCTGCTGGCGGCCATGGCGCTGACCCAGTACATGGAGTACACCCACACCTACCACGTGGTCTACAAGGAAAGCGCTCGCAAGCGCATCGGCCTGGCAGAGCATCTGCGCCGTCTGCCGCTGTCGTTCTTTGGCCGGCGCGACCTGGCCGACCTCACTGGCACCATCATGAAGGATTGCTCCGACCAGGAGCGCCTGTTCATGCACGTGGTTCCCCAGCTCTTTGGCACCGGCATCGTGTGCGTGGTCATGGTAGTGGGCTGCCTGGTGTTCGACTGGCGGCTGGCCCTGGCGGCCTTCTGGCCGCTGCCCGTGAGCGTGGGGCTCATCGCTCTCACCGTGCGCTTTCAGCAGGGGCGCTCGCGCACCATGGAGCAGGCGCGCCTCGAGATGTCCGACGGCGTGCAGGAATTCCTCGAATGCGCCCAGGAGATTCGGGCCACCAACCGCCAGGGCGCCTTCCTTGCGTCGCTCGACACCAGGCTGGCCGCCTTCGAGCGCTCCCAGGTGCGCAACGAGCTGGCGGCCGGCGTGTGCATCACCGGGGCTCAGGCCCTGCTCAAGTTGGGCATCGCCACCACGGTGGCCGCAGGGGCGGCGCTTCTGGCCAGCGGTTCCATCGACTTCATGCGCTTCGTGGCCTACCTGCTGGTGGCCACGCGCGCCTTCGACCCGGTGGCGGTGGTGTTCGAGTCGGGAGCCGAGCTCGTGAACCTGCGCCTCTCCATCCGCCGCACCAACGACCTTATGGCTGAGAAGCCCATGGAGGGCGCGCAGGTCTTTGTGCCCCAGGGCCACGACCTGGCTTTCGAAGGGGTCTGCTTCGGCTACGAGGACGGTGTGCGCGTGCTTGAGGACGTGACCTTCACGGCCCGAGAGGGCGAGGTCACGGCGCTCGTAGGACCCAGCGGCGGCGGCAAGTCCACGGCCATGAAACTGGCGGCGCGCTTTTGGGACCCCTGTCGGGGTAGCGTGCGGCTGGGCGGCGTGGACCTGGCCGGCGTTGACCCGGAGGTGCTGTTGGGCAGCTACGCCGAGGTCTTTCAGGATGTGGTGCTCTTCGACGACACCGTGATGGAGAACATCCGCCTGGGCCGCCGCTGCGCCACCGACGAAGAGGTGATGGCTGCCGCCCGTGCTGCCAACTGCGACGAGTTCGTGGAGCGCCTGCCCCAGGGCTACGCGACCTACGTGGGCGAGAACGGCGCGCGCCTCTCGGGCGGCGAGCGCCAGCGTATCTCTATAGCCCGTGCCCTGCTCAAGGACGCCCCCGTGGTACTGCTCGACGAGGCCACCGCTTCGCTCGACGTCGAGAGTGAGAACGCTGTGCAGCAGGCCCTCTCGAGGCTTTTGGCCGGCAAGACCGTGCTCGTGATCGCCCACCGCATGCGCACCGTGCTCGGGGCCAACAAGGTGGTCGTGCTCAAGGACGGCCGCGTGGCCGAAGCCGGCACACCCGCCGAGCTGTTGGAACGTGGGGGCGTCTTTGCCTCGATGGTCCGCCTGCAGGCCGTCTCGGGTTTGGGCGAGACCTCTTGAGGCAACTCCCGGCAACCCATGCGCGGCTTTTCGCTCGGTCGCGTCACGCGTTTCTCTTCCTTTGTATCCAATCCCTGTTGTAAGGAGGACTTTGTATGACCGCTTCAATCACCGTTTCTCGCCGCAGCGCCGTCAAGCTGGTCGGCGGCCTTATGCTCTCCGCTGGGTGCGCCGCCGCGCTGCCCGGCGTGGTCGACGCCGCTGAGGCCGACGAGCCCCTTCGCGTGGGCGTGCACGGCACCCCCGAGAGCGCGCTCGACCCGGCCCTGGGATCGGCCAGCATGTGGACCCAGACGGTGGCCCACAACACTATGGACACCCTGGCCGTGCTCACGGGCGAGGGCATCGAGTACCGCCTGGCCACGAGCATCGAGATGAACGACGACGCCACCGAGTGGACCATCGTGATCCGCGACGACGCCGTGTTCCACAACGGCGAGCCCGTCACGGCCGACGACGTGCTCTACAGCCTGAGCTACCTGGCGGCCAACCCCGCCGGCATGATGGGCTACGCCAACGTCGATTTCGCGGCCTCCACCTCCGACGGCGCCCAGACCGTGGTACTGCACCTTGCCCAGCCCCAGGCCACGTTGCTCGAGGAGGGCCTGGCCATCATGTCGCTCATTTTCCCCGAGGGAACCGTGAGCGAGGACTTTGGCACCGACATCGGCAGCGGCCCCTACCGCCTCATGTCGTGCTCGGCCGAGACGGGCGCGGCGCTCGAGGCGTTCGAGGGTCACTGGGCCGGTGCCCCCGCCATCAAGAACGTCGAGATCGTGCCCATCGCCGACGCCGCTACGCGCATGACCGCCCTTCAAGCCGGCCAGATTGCCTTCGCCAACACCGTGAGCGCCACCGACGCCGCCACCGCGCCTGCAGGTATCGAGGTGCTCCCGGGCGAGGCCGCGCACTCCTCGGCCTTCGTGTTCAGTCTCAACTGCGCCATGGCTCCGTTCGACGACCCCGAGGTGCGTCGTGCCTTTAAGCAGGCCGTGGACCGCGACCAGCTGGTACAAACCCTCTTCCGCGGCCAGGGCGAGGCGGGCAATGACGTCCTTGGCAAGGGTCTGCCCTCCTACAATGACGCCATGGAGCAGACGGCCTACGACCCCGATACCGCCGCAGAGCTCTTTGCGGCCAAGGGTGTGACCGAGCTCACGATCCTGACCAGCGAGATCACCCCCGGCATTCGCGACTCGGCTACGCTTTTGGCCCAGCAGCTCCAGAAGGTGGGCGTCACTCTCAACGTGAGCGACATCGACGCCGCCGCGCTCTTCTCCACCTCCTTTGACCAGATCTCCCAGCACCAGATCTTTGCCACCTACCTCATCAACCGCCCGTTCCCGGCCATGGCGTCGCTCTACACTTCGGCCCAGAGCATGTACAACTACTCTCAGTGGGCAGACGACGCCTACAACGACTTGCTGAACCAGGCCATCGCCGAGCCGGACGCCGACGAGCGCACCGCCCTGTGGAACGAGGCGGAGCAGATGCTCCACGAAGAGGGCGGCCTGGTGGTGTGGGGCTATCAGTACGAGCTCAACGCCCAGGTAGAGGGCCTGACCGGTGTGCAGATCATACAGTCGGTGCCGCTCATGGCGCAGGCGACGCTGGCGTAAGGTAAAAAGACCCGGGGCCCGCGGAGTTCGGCGCGCGGGGCCCCGGCCCGGCAAGAAGGGCATCGTTCGTGACGGAGAAACCCTTGCGGCCCATAGCGGTTGAGGCGGGTCGGGTGGCAGTGAGGTTCGCGCTGTTTGCGGGCCTGCTGCTCCTGGCCTGCTTTTTAGTGTTCGCGGCCCTGGAGCTGCTGCCCGGCGACGCGGCATCGCAGCAGCTGGCCGGCCGCGCCACTCCCGAGCAGATAGCCGAGCTGCGCGCCCAATACGGGCTCGACCGGCCGTTTTTGGAGCGCTTTGGCAGCTGGGTCGCTGGCGTGTTTCACGGCGATCTGGGTATCGTGTACGGCAGCGGCAAGCCCGTCGACGTCGTGTTGACGGGGCCGCTTGCGCGCACGGCCGCCATGTTCGGCGCGGCGCTCGTGTTGACGGTGTTGCTGGGCGTGGGCCTGGGCGTGCTGGCTGGCGTGCGCGCGGGAGGCGTGGCCGACCGTCTGGTAAGTTCGGCCAGCTTGACTCTGGCCAGCATCCCCGAATTCGTGGTCGGCGTGGTGCTGGTGTTCGTGTTCGCCACCACGCTCAAGGTGCTCCCAGCGGTCTCGCTCATCCCCGTGGGCGGCGACGCCTTCGATGACCTGCGCATTTTTGTGCTGCCCGTGGCGGCGTTGGTGCTCATGGGGTCGGCGAGTGTGATGCGCCCCGTTCGCGCCGTGGTGACCCGGCAAAACATGAGCGCCCACGCCGAGGCGGCTCGGTTGGCGGGCATTGGCGAGGTGCGGGTGGTCGCGCGCCATGTGCTGCCCGGCTGCGCCGGCCCCATCGCCCAGAGCCTTGCCGGCGTGGTGCCCTACCTGGTGGGCGGCAGCGTGGTCATCGAGCGTGTGTTCAACTTCCCGGGGCTGGGCACGCTCATGGTGGGGGCGGTGCAGAACCGCGAGCCCAACACGCTCATGGCCTGCGCCCTGATTATGGTGGGCGTCTCGCTGGCGGCCTGGTGGCTGGCCGACCTGGCGGGTGCCCCCGACGCCGAAGGAGGACGCCGTGGACGCTAGACAGCAATGCTCCGTAGTGGAGAAGCCCCGGGTGGACGCTGCGGCGTCCGTGGTAAGGAAGCCCCCGACGGGCGGCGCGGCTTCCGTGGTGCTGGCGGCGTTCTTTGCGGTTGCGGTGGGCGTGGCCGTGTTCGGGGCCCTGGTCCCGCTCGACGGCACCTCCACGGTGGGCATGGGGTTCGAGCCTCCCAGCGCCGACCATCCCCTGGGCACCGACAAGCTGGGCCGCGACGTGCTGGCCCGAACCCTGCACGGCGGCGCGCGTCTTCTGGGTGTGGCCCTTGTGGCCACGCTGGCCGCCACTGCCATGGGCACGCTTCTGGGGTTTGCCACTGCAGGCCGGTCGTGGGGCGCGCGGGGGCTCTCCGCAGTGGTCGACCTCTTTGTGGTGATCCCCTCCGTCGTGACGCTCATGGTCTTGGTGTTTGGCCTCGGGGCGGGCGTTGGCACAATGGTGGTCGTGACGGTGGTGGCCTCGGCCCCCTATATGGCCCGCTACATGCGCTCGGTTGTGCGCCCCGTGCTGGCCAGCGACTACGTGGCGGCGGCGCGGCTTGCCGGCGACCCTGTATGGCTCGTGGCCGTGCGCGAGGTTCTGCCCAATGTGGCGCTCCCGATGGCCACCAGCGCGGGCCAACGGTTCATAGGCGCGGTCTACCTGGTGGCAAGCGCTGCGTTTTTGGGCTTTGACCCCCTGGGCGGCGGGGCCGACTGGGCCACCATGATTCAGGAGGGCATGGGCGGCCTGGCACTCAACCCCTGGGCCACGCTGGCCCCCGCCATCGCCCTGGCCTGTGTCACCGTGAGCGGCAACCTCCTCATAGACCGCCTGGGCAAGGGAACGGAGGGCTGATGGACGGCATGGACATGCACGAAGTTGACGGTGTGGCGGTGTCCCGGGGTTTTGGTGCCGCTGCGGAAGAAG
Source organism: Coriobacteriaceae bacterium (assembly GCA_019420325.1). Classification (GTDB taxonomy): domain Bacteria; phylum Actinomycetota; class Coriobacteriia; order Coriobacteriales; family UMGS124; genus UMGS124. Next base: position 17,839 of record JAHZHK010000013.1, read on the forward strand.
GGGCCCTGCTTACCGAAGGGTCACCGCTGGCCGTGGAGGTGCGCGGCCTCGTTGTACGCGTGGGCGCCGACGGCCCGACGGTGCTCGACGGGGTCGACCTTGCAGTGAGGCGGGGTGAGACCCTGGCCGTGGTGGGCGCATCGGGGGCTGGCAAATCGACCTTGGCCAGGGTGCTGCTGGGTTCTGTGGGCTCGGGGCTTGTGTGGGACAAGGGTCACGTGACGGTGGACGGCTGCTCGGTGAGGGGCCTGGGCGGTCGCGACCTGCGACGCTTGAGGGGCAGACGCGTCGCGTACCTGGTCCAGGACCCGGCGCTGAGCCTCACACCGTGGATGCGTGTGGGCGAGCTGCTGGCCGAAGTGGGGGCCGACGGCGACCGGGCGAACGAGCTTTTGGCCGCTGTGGGGCTCGACGGCGTGGCGCAGGTGCTGCGCCGCCGGCCCGCCGAGCTTTCGGGTGGCCAGCGGCGGCGGGTGGCCCTCGCCCGCGCCATGGTGGGCGAGCCGGCGGTGCTTGTGCTCGACGAGCCCACGAGCGGTCTCGACAATGCTGCGTCCGAGGACGTGCTCGCCACTGTGTCCGCGCTGCGCGAGCGCCGGGGCACCGCCGTGATCGCGGTGACGCACGACCTCCAGGTGGCCGCCCGCCTCGGCGGGGACGTCGCGGTCATGGAGGACGGCCGTGTGGTGGAGCGCGGGCAGACACGCCGGGTCTTTGCGGGACCGGACCATGCCTACACGCGCGAGCTGTTGGCGGCCACGCGGCTTGCACGGCCCGACGGCGCACGGGAGGAGGCGGCCCACGAGGTCGGTGCGATGACCGGACCCGAGGCCGCGTCGGCGCCTGGAGCTGCTCCCAAGTTCGATGAGGCGTCCGTGCCCCCGTTCGCGCTGCGCGCCGACGGGTTGTGTGTGACCACCCCCGACGGCAAGCGGGTTGTCGACAACCTCTCGTTCACGCTGAAGCCCGGCGGCGGCATCGCTCTGGTGGGTCCCTCCGGTGCCGGAAAGACCACCCTGGTCAACGTGCTGGTGGGGCGGTGGCCTCCCGATGCGGGGAGGCTCGAGCTGTGGGACGGAACGGCTCCCGTCGATCTGGCCGCCCGGTTTGAGGATCGCAGCGAGTCTCAGCTGATGGGGGTGCAGATGGTGCCCCAGGACCCCGCCACAAGCCTCAACCCGGCGCTGACTGTGCGGACCCAGCTTGCACGTGCCTGCAAGCGGCGGTATCCCAGCTGGTCCAAAGAGCAGCTGGCCAAACGATTGTGCGAGCTCATGGGGTTTGTGGGGCTCGAGGAGGCGCTGCTGCGGCACCGTCCGGGTCGGCTTTCGGGCGGGCAGGCCCAGCGCGTGGCCATCGCCCGTGCCCTGGCCCACGAGCCGGCTGTGCTCGTGCTCGACGAGTCCACCTCGGCCCTCGACGCCGTTACCCAGCGCGATGTGCTTGCCATGCTCGACCATGTCTGTGCCCGCACCGGCGTCGCAGTCGTTGTGGTCACCCACGAGCCCCGGGTCGCCTCCTATTTGTGCGACCAGACGGTCACGGTGGGGGCGACGGGGTCTTTCGCCTTTGCGGCCGCCACGCCGGGTACCTGAGTGTTCGCGCGCTTTATCCAGCGCATCAAACGCAGGCGCACGGGGGTGGTGAACCTTTCCCCGTGCACCTGCGTTTGCGTGACCGCGCGTGAGGTTTCGCCTCGCCGATTTTGTGCGCCGTCTATCGATGGAACAGGCCCCTCTTCACGTGGGGTTCCTTCGACGCCGCCTTGACCTCGTATCCCGTGGCGTCGATGGCTGCCCGCAGGGCGCTCTCGTTGACGCCGTCCTCGGTGAGGATGACTGTCTCCCCTTTGCCGTGCGAGGAGGTGGCCTTCCTCACCTCGAACGCCTTGCGGACCGCGCCGTTCGCGTGGCTCTCGCACATCCTGCACATCATTCCGTCCGCCTTAACCGTGATTTTGAGCATCGCGGACCCTTCTGGTTCTATATTGGCCAGGCATCCTTTTTCTCTTTTCCGGTCAGCTGCCCGTTGCGGTTCTCCACCCTGGGCGAGTTTTTCAGCCGCGCTATGGTCTCATGCCGCCGCGTCAGCGTGCGCCGCACGTTGCGAGGGGCTCCGAGCGTCCCACGTTGTCACGTGCCGCGCAGCGCAGTTCGACCATGTCCGCCATGCGCAGCAAGTATCACACAACGTGCACACCGCCCGCTCATAGTCGTCCACAACAAAGAGCCCCCGGATTGCTCCGAGGGCTCTTTGGTTTGAACGTCAATGACGACCGGGAAGCCCGGTTATCTGTCTTACTTGCCCAGGTACTTGGCGGCTTCCATGGCGATGATGCGGCCGGAGTTGTTGGCCCAGGATGCCTGGGAGCCGGGGGCCAGGGAGACGTCGTAGGAGTCACCGTACAGGCAGCCTGCGTCGGAACCGCCGGCATACAGGCCGGGGATAACCTCGTGTGCCTCGTTCTCAACCTCGCAGTTGGCGTTAATCATGATGCCGCCGCACGTGGTGTAGTAGCCGTCGCCGATCTGGCCGATGTAGAAGGGCGGCTCGTCCATCTTGCGCAGGTGCTCGGGGGCCTTGCCGAAGTCGGGGTCGTGGCCCTCGTCGCAGTAGCTGTTGTACTGGTCGATGCAGGCCTTGAGCGCCTCGGCGTCGAGACCCTCGGCCTCGGCCATCTCCTCGACGGTGTCGCACTTGAACACGGTGCCGCCGGCGATGAGGTCCTCAATCTGCTCGCGCACACCCACCATGGGGTTGCCGGGAGAGGTGAAGGAGAAGACCATGCCATAGGGGCCCTCTTCCTCCCAGGTAGTCAGGTCGCGCTCGGAGAAGATGGTGAACGTCTTGTCCTGGTTGCGCTGAGCCAGGCCGACGCCGGCGAAGTCGGAAATCCAGCGGTCCTCGTTGATCCAGCGTTCGCAGTTGCCGTTAATCCACAGCGTGGGCTGCACGGAAGCGCAGTAGTCCATGTGGGTCCACACGGCGCCGTCGAGGCAGGGGCCGCACCACATCACGGTGCCCAGGCCCTCGGCCATGTAGGCACCGGCATCGCGGGCCATCTTGATGCCGTCGGCGTCGTTGCCGGGCACGCCCTGCGGCAGGATGAGCTCGTTGCGCGTCTCGGAGACGGCGTAGAGGAAGTCCTTGTTCTGGGGATAGCCGCCAGTGGCGCAGGCGACGCAGGGGGCGTTGACGCGCACGACGGTGCCGTCCTCGCGCTGGGCGAGCACGCCTGTGACCTTGCCGTCCTCAACGAGGATCTTCTTTACGGGAGTCGAGAGCTCGATCTGCACACCGAGCTTCTCGGCGGCCGCGCGCATGCTGTCCTGGAACGTGGCGCCCGGGCCCTTCTCCAGGTCGCGCTCGTACACGTGCCAGCACTTCTCGCCGGCGCCGATGGCGATGGCACCCTGGAAGCCTACGCCCAGGTCCTCGAGCCACTGCACGGTCTCAGCGGTCTGGTTGAAGAAGCGCTGGTAAAGCTTGTGGTTGGGGATGAAGTGGTGGTAGACCATCGTGTTGGTGATGGCTTCCTCCACGGTGAGGGTGCAGCCGGACTCCTCGGTGTACTTGGTGCCCAGGGCGAAGAGGCCCTCGGTACCGATGAAGGAGCCGCCCGTGACCTCGCGCTTCTCGAAGACGATGGGGTTGAGGCCGAGCTGCTTGGCCTGGCAGGCGCACGCCATGCCCGTGCCGCCGGCACCGATGATGGCGATGTCGCACTCGAGCTCCTCGGTGGGCTCACCGACCTCGTCGAGGTCCCACACGCTGCTGGACTCGGCGATGACCTTGGCCTGGGCGGCCTGGGGGGCAAATGCGCTTGCGGTGGCTGCGACCGTGCCTGCTGCGGCGGCGCTGGCGACAAAGTTGCGACGGGTCATTTCCATGGTTCTCCCCTTTCGTTTCATGCACCTTTTGGTGCCCTGAACTGCGGTTATGCTGCTTGGCGCCTCCCTTGTTCGGCGTCTTTCTCAGCACGTCACGCATAATGGCACCTTGCGCCCCACCCCACAATGCAAAATGCCTCAACCGCTTTTTGATGGTCACAACCGTTTGGGTGGAACGCCAGGTTGAGAGGTTCAACCAGCAGGAGTACGCGCTGGTAGAGGGGATGATTTTGGCTGACAGCGGGGTGCTTGTGGACATTTGCGGCACCTCTGCCGACCTGGTTCGTCCGATGTGTGGCGTGTTTGCTGTGACGTCATGCATCGCCTGGTTTGGCGAAACTTGCAAAAGTTGGCGAAAAAAGCGAACGGCGGCAAAACTTGCGAAAACTGGCGAAAGATGCGAACGGTGGGTGCCAAGGCCCCAAAGGTATCGGCGTCTCTTCGACAGCTGTGCCTGGTTGATTTGAATAATATTGAGAATTTCCGACGTAATGGCGTTTAGCATCGTTGATACCCAACGTTATAGAAATGCCGCTCTCGTCCCTACCTTCCCGGTGTCTGCGCAATCTCAACCAGATCGATGAGGTCTTGGCGGGAATGGATGCCGAGCTTCTCGTAAACGTGGCGGATATGGGTGCGAACTGTGTTGAACGACACGCTCGAGGAGCTGGCGGAGGGCCTCGGCTTGCCCGTCGACGCCTTCCTCGCCCAGGTCGAGCGCCACAACTCTTACTGCGGGACCGGACTCGACGACGAGTTCCACAAAGACAAGCGCTTCCTGCTGCCCGTGAAGCAACCCCCGTTCTACGGCATCAAGAACGAGCCGTACACGCTGTGCATCACCGGCGGCCTCAACACCGACATCCAGATGCACGTGTGCGACGAGAACCAGGACCCCATCCCGGGCCTCTACGGCGTGGGCACCGTGGTGGGCGATATGTTCGGTGACATCTACAACTACCGTTGTCCCGGCATCAACCTGGGCGGTTGCTGCGACACGTTCGGGTACCTGCTCGGCAAGAACCTTGTGAACGGGGTCTGGTAAGAGCCCGGCGCATCGCTTGTCCTGCGCCAGGTGTGAATACCGAGGGCGAGACGGTTTTGTGTGTGGCCTGCAATAACGACGCCTAATGAGGGGAGCTTGGATGCCCATGCGGCACCTGGGCTCCCTTTGTCGTGCGGGGTGGGGGATGGACGTCTGGCCCCCGCTCTTGGCTTCATTGTAAATAGAGTGGTATACTTCCGACTTATTCTAGTTTATGTTGCCAAAAACCGACGCTAAGAACGCTGGGAAGATGTCATGAAACGTCCTGTGCCTATGAGAACCAAGCTGTGCGCCCGCCGGATGGGGGAGTCCATCTCGGCTTGGAGGCGGATGCTGCGGGTCTCCTCCCAGGAGCTCGCCGACCGGGTGGGCGTCTCGCGCGAGACGATTTCCCGCCTCGAGAACGGCGACCCGTCGGTGTCGCTGGCGACGTTCGTCGGCGCGTGCGGGGCCCTCGGCATCCTCGACCGACTCGAAGACGCCGTGGACCCCTATGAAACCGACCTGGGCCGCGCACGTTCCGACCAGCTCCTGCCCCAGCGCGTGAGGAAGTGAGACGATGAAGCCAGTCGTTGACGTCTATTTGGGAGGAGGCCCGCGCCTTGTCGGTCGTGCGCGTTTCAGCATGCGCCGAGGGCAGGTTTCCACGACGTTCGTCTATGACGACGCCTACCTTGCGTGGAGCGGGGCCTTTGCGATAGACCCGGCGCTTCCGCTCGTGCGAAGCGTCGGTTATACGGCGGGCCTTCCGGGTGCGTTCGCAGATGCGGCGCCCGACCGTTGGGGGCGCAGGCTCATCAGGCGCGGCGCGGCGCATTCCCTTGACGAGGTCGATTACCTGCTGGGCGTCGATGACCATACGCGCGAGGGGGCGTTGCGTTTCAAGGAGCCCGATGTCCCGGCGTTTTGTGCGGAGGGGGCGCGGGTTCCCCCTGTGGTGCAACTGCCGAGGCTGCTTTCGGCCTGCCGGACGGTGCTTACGGAGGAAGACGCCGCCGAGGAGGTGAAGTGCCTGCTTGAGGCGGGTTCGTCGACGCTGGGTGGGGCACGTCCCAAGGCGACCGTGGTCGACGGGGACGTGTTGTATGTCGCCAAGTTCCCCGCCCCGAGCGACGGGCATTCCGTAATGGCATGGGAGAAGACCTCGCTCGATTTGGCATGCGCCTGTGGGTTGAAAACGCCCGACTCACGATTGGTCCGCATCGGCGAGGAGCCTGTGCTACTCGTGCGGCGCTTCGATCGCATGGGGGAGGGGCGCGTGCCTTATCTGAGCGCGATGTCGCTTCTCGGGGCTCATGACGGCGAGGGGCGCGACTATGTCGAAATCGGCGAAGCCCTCGCCACGTTCGTGCACGATCCGAGTCGCGATCTGCGGGAATTGTTCACCCGGATGGTATTCTCGGTCGCCGTGAACAACGTCGACGACCATTTGCGCAACCATGGGTTCGTGCGCAGGGAGGACTGCTGGGAACTCTCCCCCTTGTTCGACGTCAACCCCAGCCCCGAGGTGGCGGCGGAGAGGGTCACGGCGATTTACGGGGAGACGGGCACGGGCCAGGCGCGGGCCCTTTGCGAAGCCGCCCTATTCTTTGAGCTCCGCGCCGAAGAGGCCCGGCTTGCGGTGGGGAACGTGCTCAAGGTCACGGCCAGTTGGCGTGCGGTGGCGCGCCGTAACGGTTGCCCGGAATCGGAGCAGCGTAGGTTCGGTGCGGTGTTTGAACGGCGGGCCCAGGAGCTGCGGGACGCGTTCGGGCTGTAGGACGCCGCCTGCCCGCCTGCTCTCCGACCTCGGCTGAGGTACAATCCCCTGTGTTGCCTCGGGGGAGGTGGCGTGTTTGTCCAGACGACGAGGGGGCACCCGGCTTGAACACCGAATACCTGCGCTATTTCGAGCTCGCGTACATGGAGGGCAACTTTTCGGCCGCGGCCCGTCGCGTGCCCGTGTCTCCGCAGGGCCTCACCAAGGCAATCCATACGCTCGAGAAGGATCTGGGCGTGACCCTCTTCAACATCGACGATGCGACCGGGTCTCCCGTTCCCACTGATTACGCCCACGAGCTGTTCCAATATGCCCAGGTATTTGACTCAAACACACACCTGCTGCAGTCCGCGTTCAATGCCATTCGCGGTGGCCAGCGCTCCACCATACGTCTTGCGTGCTCGTTGGGCGTGCTCGGCACGTTCGGGCCGGAGTTTTTCGAGCGCTTCCGTGAGCGGCACCCCAACGTCGACTTCGAGCATTGGGAGGCGTCGGACGAGTCGGTCGTGCGCAACCTGCAAAAGGGAGAGTGTGGCCTGGCGTTGCTCGTGGGCCGGGTGCCCGAGGGCATGCAGACGCGCGAGCTCTATCGGTGCCGCCAGTACTTTTGGGTCAACGAGGGGAGCCCGCTGGCCGAGTGCGAATCGCTGGGCCTTGCCGACATCGCGGGCTGCGACGTGGCGATTCCCGGTACGGGCTTCGATTGCTACCGCAGGCTTGTGGAAGGCGCGGAGAAAGCGGGCGTGAGCCTGGGTCATGTGTACCAGATGAGCGAGATATTCCAGCTCTACGAGTTCGCGGCAAGTGGCCGAGGCTTGGGCTTTTCGGTGGAACACCTGGTAAACCTGCCTATCTTCTCCCGCGATCACCGTGCGGTGCCAGTTGTGCTCGAAGGCGCCCAGTGGCGTTTTTCAATCGTCTGTCTCGACACCCATGCGCTCGACGACGCCGAGCAGGCGTTTTGGGCGTATTGCCAGGCGAGTGCGAAGGGATTGGGGGAGTAGCGAAGTTGCGGGCAGTCGGCACTGGCCTACGGATGGCTTGAGGCCGCGGGTGGAGAGCGGGCCTGCGAGTTGCGTGAGGCCGAAGGCGGGGAGCGGGAACCGAGACGGCCTGGAGCGCGAGCGCTGCCGGGCTATATGGCCGCACGTCCCGCTTGGTGGCTTTCAGGTGGGCCGCATGTCCCAAAGTTGCTGGCAGGTCTTTTGTGTGGGCGCGTCGTCGGGTAGATTGGTCATGGAGGCCGCATATGACGCCTTCTGACCGCGCCCAACGATGGGAGAGACCATGGCTACGCCGACAACGCAGCAAGCTCAGATACTTGCACCCACGCACGATACCTATGCCCCGTCCGGTTTGATTGCCCGCGCTGGCGGCACGCGTGCGGTTCTTTCGCTTGCCCTGGCAGCCCTCATTGGTTGCGGGGCGCTTGCCTGCGGCGTTTCGCCTCAAGCGGCCCGCGCCGACGCCGCCTCGCCGGCCACCTATGCGACCGCCACTGCGGGCGAGTTTGCTGTTGGCGGCAGCGGATACACCGCTTCGGAGACTTCCGCTGCTAGTGTCAGTCTCAACAAGGATTATTTCACCCTCGAAGCGGGACAAGTTCGCACGCTCAAGGCCGAGCGCTACGTGGCTCCCGATTCCGGCATACCTGCTACATCGCTCGTTTGGGCCTCGTCGGACGAGACCGTGGTGCTCGTGGACGACGAGGGTCGGGTCCACGGCATCGGTATGGGCGGCGCGACTGTCACGGCGTCCCTTGTCACGGACGCCGGATCGGTTGTGGCGACGTGTGACTGCTATGTCACGGTCGTCAACGAGCTCACCGTTATCCACGACACAAGCGAGATGGACAAGCTGCAGAGTCCGCACAGTTACTTCAATGACACGCGCGACGTGTGGGCCTTCGAGCACCCGGACGCCTTGTCCGTCACGCTGACGTTTGACGAGCGCAGCTCCGTTGAGGAGGAGTTCGACCTCATTGAGGTGGGCGACGCCTCCGGCAAAGTTGTCGCCACCTACACCGGCACCGAGATGGCCGGCCAGACCCTGCGGGTTGAGGGCACTGGGGTGCGAATTCGCCTGGTTGCCGACGGAAGCAACAACGACTGGGGCTTTGCGCTGAGCGCCCTCACCGTTGAGTACGCGCCGGGTTCTCCTGCCGTGCAGCCCGGCACCACCCAGGCCCCCGCTCCCACCCCTGCGCCTGCCCCGACCCCGGACCCCGCGCCCTCTGGCGGTGCGCCCATGGACAGCTACGCGTTCTACATGCCTGACGTGTATGGCTGGGATGTCTATGGCGCCCAGGAATACCTTGAGTCGCTCGGCATGACTGTGCAGGTAGACTGGCAGGCCGACGAGTGGGTGGGTTACGGTGTCGTGTTCTACCAGAGCATCATGGAAGGCACGCTCGTGAACCCCGGCGACTACGTGCGCATCGTCGCCGGTACCGGCCAGCCCCAGACATGGCTGCCCGACGTGCAGGGAATGAACTACGAAGATGCCATCCTGACGCTCTATGACGCCGGTTACACCAACGTGCGTTGCGTCTTCACCCCGCCTGAGAACCCCTACGACGCCGGTATCGTGTGGTACATGGATCCCGGCGCCTACTCGCCCGCCTACACCGACATGCTCATTGAGCTGTACGTCTACGATACGGTCAACGGATAGGGCGCGCGCATAAAACCTGCCGTAAACAGGTGAAATGCTATGAAGGAGGGGCGGGTGCCTTATGGGTGCCCGCCCCTCGCTTGTGTCCGTGGTGGACGCGCGCCGTTGTCAAACCAAGGTCTGTCGCTCCCGGTGCTATCGGCTTTCTTTATAGACTTCGGTCGCACAGGAAATGAAATCGGCTGTCTTCTCGCTCGTGTCGCGTGTGTTCCAGAACACGCCGTACTCAATGGGGGCAAAGCCCATGAGCGGGCGCGCGATGAGCCCCGGGCGTTTTGGGCAGGCAAAATCCGGCATAACGGCAAGCCCCATGCCTGCCTCGATCATCACGGCGCTGATTAGCGCCGATCCGCTGTAATACGCCACCGTGTCGGGCATGTCGCATGAAATCTGGTTTTGCACGTCGGCCATTATGGGCGGGCAGACCTCGTCTTCCAGGAAGATGAGGCGCTCTCCGTGCAGGTCGTTGAGATACAGAGGATCGTTTGAGGTGGCGATGGGGTGCCCGACGGGCAGTATGCAGGAGAATCGTCCCTGTGTGAGCTGTTTGAATGAGAGCCTGGGCACAGAGCCCCTTGTATTGTTGGCGCCGAGAAAAACGTCAAATTTACCTTGCCCGAGTGCAGCGAGCTTGTTGATCGGGTTGCCATGCGAGATGTATAGATGAACGCTGGGCTGTGACGTGCGGTAACGTGCAAGGAGCCTCGTCATATAGTCGATGTCCATGTTGGTGCTGCATGCGACGCGCATGGTGCTCTCAAAAGCGCGAGCATGTTCTTTGACCTGCACTTTTGCCTGGTCGATGCGTGAGACGATGTCCATGCAGTCTCGAAGAAAGACTCTGCCTGCGGCAGTGAGCTCGACTTTGTGGGTGTTCCGGTCAAATAGGCGAGCCCCCAAATCGCGTTCAAGGTTTTCAATCTGCTGGGTAACGGCGGGTTGGGTGATGTGGAGCGCCCGGGCTGTCGCCGCGTAGTTGAGCGTCTGGGCCAGGTTGACGAATGTTCTGAGTTGCTGGGTGTCCATGTCACCCGTACCTTTCAGGGAGAGCGTCGTTGTCGCGGCGCTGCCAACCGTGTGATAAGCATTGCTTATTACTGATAACATTTCGCGAATTCCCTTTCAAGGCTATAGACCGTAAGGTGGCCAGTGACATGGCAGCGTGTCTGCCTAAATCGTTTGAAGGGGAGATGCAATCATGGCTCAGGGTATTGAAAACACTGCCGTCGCTTTGCAGGCCACGCGTAGGGAGGCCGTCGTTGGGGCCGCACTCGCCGGTTCGGCTGCTGTATTGACGGCGTTTGCCACGCCTCGTGCGGCTCGTGCCGATGAGGACGTCGACGTCGTCTGGGGTGCAGCTCCTCAGCCGGTCGATACTTTTGACTTTGCTGAGACGATTGACTGCGACCTTGTCGTAGTGGGTGCCGGCACGGCTGGTATGCCGTGTGCCATTTCGGCAGCTCAGGCGGGCCTGAAGGTGGTTGTGCTTGAAAAGCAAGCGTGTGGCTTTGGCATGCGCAACTACATCGGTGCGGTGGGGACGTCCACCCAGCAGGCTGCCGGTGTGGATATCGATGTGAAGGAAATCACGTGCGAGCTCTTGCGTTACTCGTCTTATCGCGCCAACGCGAGTCTCGTGCGCCTGTGGGCCGAGCGTAGCGGCGAGGCCATCGACTGGTATACGAACCTTATCTCTGAAGGCGGAATGAACGCATGGCTCGAGACGGACATCAATGACGAGCCTGACTCGCAGTTCAAGGAGTGGTCTACGTGCCATATGTATTATAACCTCGACGATGCCTCTCTTACGGAGACCTCGATCATGGCCGCCAAGATGGAAGAGCTTGGCTGCGACGTGCGCTATGAGACCCCGATGGTGCAGCTTATCCAGGAGGACGGCGCGGTGACGGGCGTGGTGGCCCAGGACGCGGATGGCAACTATATTCGCGTGCAAGCCGCCAAGGGAGTGGCGCTGGCCACGGGAGGCTATGCGGCCAACTTCGATATGATGCATGCCCTGAATGAAAAGGACTGCCTGGGCAACGTCATGGTGTATTGTGATCCGGGCGCTACGGGCGACGGCGTGCGTGCGGCGCACTTTGCCGGCGGCCAGATGGACTTGGCCCATACGGCCATGTACTTCCAGCGTGGCTGCACTATGCCGGGCAGCGCCGGCGGAGACTGGTCTACGCCCGGCCTGTGGTGGATGGGCTCACAGCCGTTCCTCAGGGTGAACACCAAGGGCGAGCGCTATGCAAACGAGTCCTTGCCCTACGACTACGATCTGCATCAGGCGGCAGGCCAGCCCAACCACGTGTTCATCCAGGTGTTCGATGCCAATTGGCAGGATGACGTCACCGCATTCCACACCATCGGTTGTTCGCGCATTGTGCCGGCCGATAAGATTTCTCAGGGTTATGAGGGCGTGAAGTGGACGTTTGAGAAGGTCGCGAAGGCCTGCTTCGAACCGGCTCTTGAAGCCGGCCAGCTTGTTCAGGCTGACACGATTGAGGAACTTGCCGAGAAGATGGGCTTGAATCCCGAGACGCTTTCGGCCACTGTCGCGCGATACAACGAGCTGTGCGAGAAGGGCGAGGACGTGGATTTCTACAAGGAGTCCTATCGCATGCGCCCTGTTGTCCAGCCTCCGTTCTATGCGGTTACCGTCGGCGGCCAGCTTCTGTGCACGATGGACGGCATGCAGATCGACACGGAGTTCCATGTGCTCGATGCTGCCGGTGACCCCATTCCCGGACTGTATGCCCTTGGCAACGATTCCGGTTCGTACTTCGCCGACTGCTACCCGGAGCTTATCGTGGGCGCCGCGGCGGGTCGTTCGGTGACGTTTGGCTACCTGCTCGGTCAGAACCTTGCCTAAGTTGATGCTTGGGAATAGCTTGTTTTTGAGCAATCGGTAAAAGTGGGAGAAAGGCGGGCCAGAACTCTCTTCGGGATTCTGGCCCGCTTTGTGTGGGCGCTTGCGATGGCCGTCGACTAACGTATACCATCTTTGTAGTCGGCCGATTGGAAGTGGTGTCGCGGTGTTCACGTTCCAACAACTCAAGTACTTTTGTGCTGCATATGGGGCACGTAGTCTTAACAAGGCAGCTTGAAGTTTGGGCTTAAAAGACAGTGGGCTCTGTAATCCCACCACTGCCCGCAATGTGAGCCTGCTTTGCAGAAAGCCTGTCGTTCGGCCGCGCCTCTTCGTTGGTTGCCTGTGCCATACTGCTCGCCAAGAATTGTTTCCTGGGTGGATGGTTGAGGGCTGTTCGTCCTGACAAGGGGATGATATTTAGTGTTTGAGCAGCTGTATGGGAAAACGGGGGTCAAGACCATCTTGGGCTCTGGTCTCATGTGGGCATGGTTCGATGCCTTTTACATGAGCTCGCTTTTTCCGGCAAGTGGTGCCGGCATGCTGTCTGAGGTGTGTGCCGCTGCGGTGTTTCTCCTTACCATTCCTTTTCTTGTGATTGCCTTGCTAAGGCCGGCGTATGTCCATACCCTTCTGTCATCAAGGCGAGAGGCATGATTGCAGTGGGAATGGCGGGTGCATCTGGCTCCCTGCTGTTTGTCGTTGCGGATATGTTGGGGATGCTCCTCCTCGCTACACTCGCGTGTGTGTTGTGTGCTCTCTTCATGGCGCTCATGACAGTTGCGTGGGGTGCTGTGTATGCACAGGGCGGCTCAATAACCGCCACTCCATATGTCGCGGGGGCATTTGCGTGTGCCATTGCGTTTGACGTGCCGCTGCTTTTTATGATTCCGACAGCGTGCGCTGTGTTCTATGCCCTGTTCCCCCTCATCTCCTGCTTTGTTTTCCTTGGTGTCGATGCCGAGGACCGTACCTATGCCTCTGTACTTGATGCATCTGTTCCGGTTGTTGGAAAACGAGCCAGCAAACCAAAGCCGCTCGCCTCTTTGGGCATCCCGCGCACCATACTGTTCGGCTACGTGCTTGTTATGGCGGGCTTTGCCTATCTCCAGCACCTCATTTC
>JAHZHK010000013.1:31213-40589 GCA_019420325.1 Coriobacteriaceae bacterium
CCAGTGGTAAGTGGCGGGCATGCTTACGGAATCTTTGTTCAAGCAGCTCGTGGTCTTGCGGCTGTCGTTATCTTTTTCGTAATTTGGCACAATCTGAGACATTCGCGTTTTGTATATCGGGTTGGTTTGCCGATGATGATTGCAGGCTGCATGTCTCTGACGTTGACGTTCAACAGCAGCCTGTTTGTGATTTCTGCAGCGGTCATCATTGCGGGCTACACGGCATTCGACCTGTTCGTATGGGCCATTTTCTCCTCTATTGCTTGCACTCAATCGTCTAGCCCCATGGGAACCATCATAGTCATGCGCATCGTTTGCGCCGTTGGCCACACGGTCGGAGCTGTTGTGGGAATATGTCTGGTTGGATTTGACGCTGGAACAGTGCCCATGCTGACAGAAATGACGACGTTTGCTGGCTACTTCATCGTCATTGCGGCCGTTTTGCTGTTGAGCAGCGAGGAAGTCTTTGCACTGTCGAATGGTTACTTTGACTTCAGGGATGTCGTCTTGTCTCTTCGAGAACGTTATGCATCGGGTTCTTCTGATTTTACACAGGCAGGTGATGTGGGCGATTCCGACGATATTGCAGGCGCCGATGCCAACGATTGGCTTGACGCGCGTTTTGCGGAACTTGGTTTGACTGCGCGGGAATCCGACGTTGCCCGTCAGCTCACCCATGGTCGCACGCAAAAGTGGATCGCCGACTATCTGTGCATCTCTCAAAACACAGTCGGGACGCATCTACGACGTATCTACCAAAAGGCGGGGGTTCATACGCGCCAGCAGTTTTTGGATGTTCTAGCAGGCAATTTGGACACATCACATGAAACCCGTGATGTTTGTGACCAGGCATAATGCACTGAGAATTCGAGAAGATTCACCTATATGGCACGCCATTCATGCGATGTTCGATGAGACGGAGGTGGTCTAGGTTGGAGCCAGATGCGCCGGTAAGGGGCCGGTGCGATGTGCGCGAGGAAGGATGGCTCTCATGGAAATGACCCGTCGCTCGTTTGTTACGACTGCCGCCGCAACTGCTGGCACTGCCGCACTGGCCGCTGCGCCTCGCGTGAGCAGCGCAGACGAGGCCGCAGAGAAGGCTGCGGCAATCGGTAAGCATACATGGGAGGTTGCCCCCGATCCGATTACTGATGTTTCTGAAACTAGGGACTATGACGTCGTGATTATCGGTGCGGGCCTCGCGGGCCTCTCCGCCGCCGAGGCCGCCAGTCGTGCGGGTGCTAGTGTAGCCGTGCTTGAGCGCACGGACCAGTTCCAGATGCGTGGCGTGGATGTTGGCCATCTCGGCAGCAAGTGGCATCAGGAAAACAGCGACCCCGAGGCCGTGCCTACGCCCACCATGGCGCGCAAGCTTCTGCACCTGTGGAGCCATCAGACCACGAACCCCAACCTTATCGATGTCTGGGCGTCTCATTCCGGTCAGGTCTTCGACCACATCGAGGAGATTTGCGCTGAGCAAGGCGTGCATATGGTTCATGCCTTGTCTGGCACCGCAAAGTACGGCTGGTACAAGCTTCCCGAGCGTTGGCGCATCTACGAGGACGCCGTCAGCTTTGTGCGTGGTGACGAGGTGGGCACTGCCCGTCCCGATGGCCGTGAGTGCAACTACAACCTTGGTGAGGTCCTTTACAACGCCGCAACGAACAATGGTGCCGAGTTCGTTTTCGAGACGCATGCCGAACAGCTCGTCGGCAATGCCGTCGATGGCATTACGGGCGTCATCGCGACCGATGCGGACGGCAACTACATTCAGTTTAATGCTGCTAAGGGAGTCATTCTTGCTACCGGTGATATCTGTGGTAACCAAGAGATGATTGACGCTTTTGCGCCCATCTGCAATCGCCCCGATGCGAATATCTACGGCCCTGCTGGCGGCAACACAGGCGACGCCATCCTCATGACTTGCTGGGCGGGCGGTACGTTCAGCAAGAGCCCGGCTGCTCCCATGGTCCATCAGTTCACGGTTTCCAGCTATTCATTCAACCTGACCGCCTTCATCATGTGCTGGCTTGCGGTGAATGAGAATGGCGAGCGCTATGGCGCCGAGCTTCCGTTTGAGCCCTATCTCACCAACGCTCGTATGAACACGCCGCACAACCGTGCGTGGTCTATCTTTGATGCCGATTACGCCAAGTACGTCGAGCAGCAGTGGCCCACGAAGTACGAGACGTGGCTTGATGGCATTGAGGATGAGATGGAGAAGCGCCTCGAGAGTGGAGAGCTCATCAAGGCTGACACAATCGAGGAGCTTGCTGAGAAGCTGGGCATTCCTGCCGGCAAGTTCGCAGCAACGGTTGAGCATTACAACTCGTTGTATGATGCGGGCGAGGACTCCGACTACGACGTACCTGCTCAGTTCTTGAGCCGCATCCAGACGGCGCCGTTCTATGCCACGCCGTTGGTGTGCAGCGTTCTGACTATTCCGTTTGGCATTCATGTCAACGATGACTCGCAGGCTTGCACGGCTGACGACGAGCCCATCGCTGGTCTGTACGCGGTCGGCAACGCCCAGGGTGACTTCTTTGGTGTGGATTACCCGGTGCATTGCCCCGGCATCTCCCATGGTCGCAGTGTGACGTTCGGCCAGCTTGTTGGCGAGGCGGTTGGCAAGGGTATTACGCTGACGGAGCTGCTGGCATAGAGATTGAAGTCTGCTAAAAGAGGTAAGTAATCCGGGCGGCTTGGGCAATTCGCTCAAGCCGCCCGGTGTTGATTGTGGCTTGTGGTGGCTGCCCGGGGGCTCCATGAGGTCCTTTCTCTCATGAATATCGGGATGGCCGTGGGCGTGCTCGAAGCATATGAATTCACTTTCTGTATCTTATCCACGCGAAATCGGTGTAGCTAAGGTGCGGATATGTTGTTTGGGCCACCTTGGTCGGCTGGCTATTCTTCTTGTTGTCATGCAAGTGAGGGGAAATACATGCATGACGCAAGGGTAATCCCCGTGTGGATTCCGGCCCATGCGGGGTAATCGGGGAAAGGAATAGTCATGTCTTCGCCAAAGGTAAACGCAAAGCTTAATCGTCGTGAGTTTGTTACTGCCGGTGCCATGCTGGGTGCGGCCGCTTCTGCCGCGTCTTCGCTCGCAATTGCCGACGAGGCACCCTCTGATGCTGCATTCGAGCGCTCTGTCGAATGGGATTCCGAGTACGACGTGATTGTTGTTGGTTTGGGTGGTGCGGGATGTGCGACCGCAATCACTGCCGCTGACGCGGGTGCGAAGGTTCTTGTTCTCGAGAAGGCTCCGGAGGGCTATTCTGGCGGTAACTCCAACATTTGCATGCAGTGGATCTGCTACACCGAGGATCCTGAGGGTGTGCGCACGTACTTCGAACAGCTTCGTGGCGGGTATGAGACACCTTCCGATGCCATACTTGATGTTTACATTGATGAGATGCAGAAGAACAAGGAATGGTTCGAGGGACTCGGTGCTCCGAATGTGCAGACGTTCGATTATGTCGAATACCCGCAGTTCGAAGGCTCGAGCGCATTTACGCCGCTTACGGTGGATGGCTCGACTGGCATGATTCCTCCTGTGGTTTTTGGTGGCAATGGCGCATGCTATAACCTGTTGAAGAAGAACGTTGTTGATCGTGCTGACAACATCGATGTCTGGTATGAGGCTCCGGCTACGCATCTCATTCAGGATCCCCAAACCAAGGTGATTCATGGCGTCACTGCGCAGGTTGGTGACAAGGAAGTTAAAGTCCGTGCTAAGAACGGCGTTGTGCTTACATGTGGCGGCTATGAGAACAGCCCGCAAATGCAGCAGGATTATAACCAGCATCTTTTCTGGCCCCCCACTGGTACCTGCTATTACAACGAGGGCGATGGCATCAAGATGGCGCTCGAGGTAAATGCTGATCTTTGGCACATGGCAAACATCGTTACGAACAACGGCTGCTTCCGCAACGAGGAAACGGGTAACGCCACGTTCGGTTTCGGAATTTATGTGGCCACGCGCGGCATCAACATCGCCAACAACGGCACTCGCGTTTATGACGGCAAGGCTTATCACGGCAAGATGCCCTACAACGACGTCTATCTCAATGCCGCTCTGCCTGAGACCTACTGGTATGTGTATGACCAGACTATTCAGGATGCTGGTGCCATTAACCCCACTTGGAGCGCAGACAGCTCCGAAGAAATCGAAAAAGGCTGGGTCATAAAAGCCGACACGTTGGATGAGCTGGCGCAGAAGATGGGCCTTTCTGAAGACGCGGCTCAAACCATGCAGCAGACGATTGACGTTTATAACGGTTTTGCTGCTGATGGCTTTGACCCGGTCTTTGGACGCAGCGCTGAGAGCATGTTTGCCATTCAGACTGGCCCCTTCTATGCGTGCAAGCAGACTTGTTGTTGTGGCAATACACAGGGTGGTCCGCGCCGCAATGAGCGTGGTGAGGTTCTCGATGTTGCTGGCGAGCCTATCCCGCACCTGTATGAGGCCGGCGAACTCGGTGATATCTGGTCCAATCTCTACCAGGCGAGCTGCAACCTGGGTGGCGGCATGATTTTCGGTCGCATTTCTGGTGCCAACGCCGCTGCGGTGAAGAATGACGTAACGCAGGACGACCTGGTTGCGGCGCCGTTTGAGCCTGAGGTTGTCGAAGACGAGTACGAATGCGGCGATAACCAGTATATCGGGCGCGGTATGGGCAAGGGCGAAGCCCCCATGGTTGTGCGTGTTACGGTGGACGGAGACAAGGTATCTCAGGTTGAGATTCTCAAGCACTACGAGACGGAAGGCCTGGCGGCAATCGATCGCGCCCTGGCCGAGCTTCCTGAGGCCATCGCGCAAGCTGGATCTGCCGATGTGGATATGGTTGCGGGTGCCACGCGTACAAGCGCTGGTATTATCGCCGCTGTTTCTGATGCACTTTCTCAGGCATAAGTTTTCGTAAGAGGGCACTGGACGCTCCGGATGCAACCGTTGTTGCGCTCGGAGCGTCCTTTTGAAAGCCAGGCGTATAATCAAGGTCTGCGGGCAGAAAGGGGCTGTCATGGACATTGATTCAATGCGTCTGTTTCGGGAAGTTGCATCGCGCGGGAGTTTTACGGATGCCGCTCGTCGTTGTTTCATGTCTCAACAGGCTCTCAGCCGCAAGGTCTCCGCGATGGAGTCTGAACTTGGGCAAAAACTGTTGAATCGCACAACACCGCTTGGCTTGACTCCTGCAGGGAAGGTGGTGCTGCGCGAGTCAAATACCATCCTGTCTTCCTATGACAGGATGACCCGCATGCTTCAGGAGCTTAAGACACGAGAACCGGGCGTTGTCCGGTTGCACAATTACGGGACTGGTTCGTTCGCCGCTCTTTACACTGGGGTTCTTGAGCGCGCAAACGACCGGTACCCTGAGATTGACATCCAGTTTGTTAAAGTGAACGAGGACGATGTTGTCCTCCTCCAGGAGAATGTAATTGACATTGGATTCGTTCGGGTGGTGGCCCGAGACGGGTCCGTCTCACTTTCAATGAACCCTGATATGGATTACATGCCATTGCGTTGTGACACTGCGCCATTGATATTCGGTGTAAGAAAAGGCCATCCACTTGCCCATTCGTCGAATGCGACGCTTGCTGAAATTGCCCAGTATCCTCTTGCAATGCCGACCGACACGAATCTGGGTGCGCTCCCGCTTGCTGTAAAACGCCTTTTTGCCGACAGCGGTCTATATATCGATGTCGAGGACGTGTATTGCGGCTCGGCATCCGAGCATTTCTTTGAGTTCTTCTCGGGAATGAGCGAGCTCAGTGCGGCCTTCTTCACTGACTGGAGCTTTGATGATTACGTCCCTGATGATAGGCCTGGAACGCGACGCCTTGTCAAATTGATTCCTGGTCCTGAAAAATATGAAGTGCGAGGGTATGCTGTTGCTCTTCGTGAATCTTCCAACCCTGCGGTCAAATTGATTCTGGACATCATGCGCGAGGTCGACGAGTCGCTTGGACCCGACGCTGAAAACTGATATGCGTATCCGCATCATCCCATTGGTCATGCGAATCTCTTCTCGCAGGGATGCTTGGGCGACACCGCTGCTCACTCCACCCCCAAACCAAAAAGCCGCCCGGGGCGCAGGTGCACTCCGGGCGGCTTGTTTAGCTATATGCAGGTTGACCTGCGAGATTACTTCGCGGCGTAAGCAGCGGCGCCGGCGCCGGCGATGCGGCCCCAGGTGATGGCGTTGGAGATGGTGAAGCCCATGAAGGCGGAGTTGCAGCTGGTCTCGCCGGCGCAGAACATGCCGTCGATCACGGTGCCGTCGGCACGGATGACCTCGGAATCGGCGTTGCGGGCGATGCCGCCGTAGGTGATGATGACGCAGGGCGTCACGGCCAGGGCGACGAAGGGGGCTTCGAGCTTGGTGGTGGGAACGCGGCCGAACTCGGCGTCGAAGCCGGTCTCGACGGCGGCGTTGTAGGCGTCGATGGTGGCGGTCAGGCCCTCGGCGTCGACGCCCATGTTGGCGGCGAGCTCCTCGACGGTCTCGCCGGCGACGTAGGTCAGGTCCTCGCCGCGGTGGGTCTTGCCCTCGGTGGCGTCAACGCAAGCCTGGTCGGAGACCATCCAGACGTAGCCGAGCTCGTCCTTGTGCATCTGGTCGAAGACGGGGCGGTTGAGGTCCTGGCTCATGTAGCCCTTGTTGTCCTCGTTGTAGAAACGCTTGCCCTCGGCGCCGACCATGATCATGTTGGGCAGCGAGGTGAAGCCGAACACGTTGGCGGCCGCGGAGGTGGGCGTGTACTCGGTCATGATCTCGTAGTCCTTGAGGACGCACATCATGGAGTCGGTGTGGCTCGTGCAGGCACCCACGTTGCTGGCCATGATGATGCCGTCGCCCGTGGACATGGGATGGCCGATGCCCATCGTGCCGGCGACCTCGGGGGTGAAACGCTCGGCGAGTTCGGGGTTGTAGGCGTAGCCACCGGTGGCGATGACGAGTGCCTTGCAGCCGTAGATCGAGCCGTCCTCGGTCTTGACGGACACGGGGGCGCCGTTCTCCATAGTGATCTCGGTGGCCTTGGCCTCGGTGACGATCTCGACGCCTGCCTCCTCGGCAGCGGCGAGCAGGGTGTCGGTCAGCACGGAGCCAGCGCCCTCGACGACGTGCATCATCGTGAGGGGGCCGTAGCCAACGACGGCCTCGGACTTGAAAGGAACGGCGCAACGGTCGATGAGCCAGTCGATGCTCTCGCCGGACTTGGCGACGGTGATGCCCATAAGCTCGGGATCAAGGCGGTAAGAAGCGTTGCCGTTGAGGTTGTCGTACATCTGCTCATAGGTCAGCTCGACGCCCTGGGCCTTCTGGATCTGGGTGCCGAAGCCGCCGATGAGGCCCTGCGAGGTGGAGGTGGTGCCGCCGGTGACGGTGTTCTTCTCAAGAACGAGGACAGATGCACCGGCATCGGAAGCCTCGATGGCAGCGCTCAGGCCAGCGCCGCCACCACCGATGACGATGACGTCATAGGTGGGGTTGTCGCCAGCCATGGCGATGGCGGGAACGGTGGCTACAGCTGCAGCAGCGGCGGACGTTGCGAGGAACGACCTGCGAGAAATGTTGGCCATGATTGCCTCCTGTGTGTTTGGGACGCCTCCCCTTAAGGCGTCCAACACACCCATCATGGCAGCATTACCTCGGCAACGCCACCCCCAAATGTGGGGATGCAATCTAGCAGCGGTTTTTTTGAAATTCCAAGCGGAATGCAGGTGCGCCTGGGGCGTGTGTCTCGCAGGGGAGAGCGCGGAAGAATGGTATACTCAATGTTTTGATGTTGGCTATAGCTGGATTTTTATTCCTCCGGCCTGAGATAAGGGGGTCCGAGGTGAACGTCTCGCGTTCTGCAGTGCGACGCCTGGGTCTCCCTGTCGTCGGCTTCGGGCTTTTCAAGGCGCTCCTCGACTGGACATATTCTTCGGCGCTTTCCACCGCTTCGGGAACGCTGCCGTTTGTTAACGATATCCGTTTCTCTCTTGTGGCGTCCCTCGCCATCCTTGTGGTTACGGCATGCCTGTTCGTCGTCTCATGGAAGCGGCCCTCGCTTATGCCTAGGCGCACGGCGTATGTGTGCATGGCGCTGCTTGCGGGCGTCAACCTCCTGTCGGGCTTGGGATTGCTCGGCGAGTTGCCCGATGCCCTTGGGGTGGCCTTGATAACCGGCGTGTACGGTCTGGGGTCTGCGGTGCCCAATGCCGTGTGGCTCGCCCTTATTGCCGTGCTGCCTGCAGGCGAGTGTCTTCTGGTCATTGCCGCGGCCTATCTTCTTGCCGGGCTTGTATCTCCGGTGTTTGCGATTCTGCCCGGCGCAGTAGGCTGCCTGGCTGCGTGCGTGGCTTGTGTTGCCAGCATTGCGCTGCTTGCGAGGATGCCTGGCGAGGCCCCTCGGGACCAAGATGCCGAGGAAGAGCTCTCCGCCGCGTCCGTGCGCTCTGTGCTCGTGCCGGTCGCCGGGCCTGTCGTGGTCTTCCTTGCGCTTGAAATGGTCATGGGACTCGTGCTGTCGTTTCAGGCCGTTGACGCCGCAGGCGACGGCTCCGCGGCCGGAGCCAAGACGCTGGCAACTCTTGCCGCATACATCTGCCTGATCGTCCTTGTGATGAGGCGTCGCGGGCTTCCCAATATCAGGGTGCTGTTTGAGCGGATGTTCCCGCTTTTTGCTCTCGCCCTGGCGCTGCTGCCGTTTACGAGCAGCGCGTACGGGACGCTTTTCAGCGCGGCGCTCGTCTTTCTTCAGGGCATGGTGGGCACTTCGGTGCTGTTCTTGCTGCTTCAGAGCTCGCGAGAGCGCGGGGTCCCGATCATTGCCTGTGTGGCGGGCGTTTCGTTTGCGGCGCGCGCCTTCATCCTGACGGGCCTCGTCGTGGGTTGGTCGATCGGCGTCGTCGATGGCGTAGACGCCACGGCGCGCGTCCTTATGGTGGCCGGCGCCGCCATGTATGCGATGTCGCTGGTGCTGGTGTGGTCGCTTAAAACGCGCAGGTCGAGCGATGTATCCGAAGCTGATTTGCAAGCAGAGCGAGGTTCGGCCGAGGCCCCCGAAGGGGGTCAGGCTGCTGAGGCTGCCGATAAGTCGGCATTGCTTGACGAGACCGCCGCGCGTCTGGCTCGCGAGCATTCGCTGACGGCTCGCGAAGAGCAGGTTGTGGCGCTGGTCGCCTGCGGTCGCTCGGCCGTGTATATTGCCGGCGAGCTCGGCATCGCCCCCGAGACGGTGCGCAGCTACCTCAAGAGCGCCTATCCCAAACTCGGCGTTCACTCCAAGCAGGAGCTCATCGACCTGTTCATGGGCTAGGGGAGCGGGTGGCAGAGGGTCGCTTGCCTCTCAGCTTCAACGCTGTCAGAACTATTTGATAGTG
>JAHZHK010000130.1 GCA_019420325.1 Coriobacteriaceae bacterium
AGGTACGATTGGTTAATTCAACGCAGCAACAAAATACCTGGTAGGGCGCTTGTCTCTTTTTACGTGCGGCGTACTAGACGGGAGATTGCCTTTCGCTGCCTATCCGAAGCGGCTGGAGAACCCCCAAAACGCGGAAGTATCTCGACTTTTCCCCCGAGGCGATTTTGAGCAGCCGTCCTCGTGCTGAAGGGGAGAAGAGAACGTAAGCTCAATGCAAATAGCTTGACTTGTGGTGCCAAATCCCTCCACTCAAAAGAGATTTGGCGCGAACTTCTCGTCAGTGGCGAGAGGGTTTGGGTGCAACTTCCCTTTGTCCAAGAGAAGTTTGTGCGTTAACTTCTCGTCATCGGCGAGAAGTTTTGGCCATAACTTCCCCTCAACGGCGAGAAGTTGATGGGGCAGGTGTAGGCAGGTGCCCGCCCGGCCTGCCTATTTGCTTGCGTCCTTCCCCACGAACCAGAAGTTGTCGTGGTCGAAGTCGATGAGGCCGTCTTTCTTCATGCGGTTGAGCTCGCTGGACAGGGCGCTGCGGTCTACGCACAGGTAGTCGGCGAGCTGCTGGCGCGAGTAGGGGACGGTGAAAATGCCCTGCTCGTCGCCGTGACGGGCCTTTTGGGTGGAGAGATAGCTCATGAGGCGGCCGCGGATCGTGCGCGGCGTGACGTCGGCGATCTTGCGAGAAAGCGCGAGGTTGCGCTGGGCGAGAGCGCTGAAGAGGTTGCGCACGAGGCGCGAGTGGTACGAGCAGGCCGTGGGGCAGGTGCACAGGATGCGCTCAAAGTCGATGAGGGTCACCGTGGAGTCGACAGCCGCGACGACGTCGACGTCGACCGTCATGCCGGTTGCGGCGAAGGCCTCGGCGAACACGTCGCCTGCGCCCGCGCTTCCCAGAATGGAGCGGTTGCCCAGGGCGTCGGTGCGCTCGGTGATGATGCGGCCGTCCATGACGAACCCGATGCAGCGCACGTTGTCGCCGCGACGCACGATGTACTCGCCTTTGCCGTAGGAGCGCTCCTGGGCCCCAAGGCACCCGAGAACCTTTTCGCAGTCTTGCGGGGCGATGCCTCGAAAGAGCGCGCCGCGCTTGTACTGCTCGCCGCGGTCGGGCAAGGTGTCGGAGATGGCCATGCGACTGCACTGCGCCATGAAAGCCTGCTTTCGGTCGTGGGGCCCAAGCGTGGGCCGCCGATATTGCCTCGCACTATAGCGGTGCGTCACATTAAGTTGCAATATCAACATTCATTTCGCATAACGCCTTGTATTTTGCCATTGTGAAGAGACTGTTTGCAATATTGCAAGTTGTATTTACAACAGACAGGTCCAGCTGACTCCAGTACTCTGGGCGCGTTGTGTTTCGATTAGGACTGGGAGGCCATCATGGGTTGTGGGATGTTTTGTTTTCAGTGCGAGCAGACCGCCGGCGGCAAGGCGTGCGCCGGGCGCGCCGGTGTGTGCGGAAAGACCGCCGAGGTCGCTGGCCTGCAGGATGAGCTGACGGGCGCGCTCGTGGGCTTGGCCCGCGCTTGGTGCGCCAAGGGCAAGGCCACGGTGTGCGACAGCGCTTCGACGCTCGTGGAGCATGCGCTGTTCGCCACGCTGACCAACGTCGACTTCGACGCCGTGGACATCGCCGCCCTCACCGCTCAGGTGCGCGAGCGCTCTGCTCACGCCGCCGGCAGTGCGGCCGCGGTGGCCGAGCTTGACATGGCGCAGGTATGGGAGGCGCAGGAAGACGTGCGCAGCCTGAAGTCGCTTCTCCTTTTTGGCATGCGCGGCATCGCGGCGTACGCCTATCACGCCCGTATCCTTGGCAAGACGGCAAACGCCGAGGTGGACACCTTCCTCATGCGCGGCTTGGCCGCCCTGGGCGACGACCTTGGGGCAGACGCGCTCCTGCCGCTCGTGCTTGAGGCTGGCGGGGTCAACGCCACCTGCATGCGCCTGCTCGACGAGGGCAACCTCGAGCATTTCGGCTCGCCTGCGCCCACGCAGGTGGAACTCTCGGTGGAGCCCGGCCCGTTTGTCGTCATCTCTGGCCATGACCTGGCCGACCTGGAACAGCTTCTCGAGCAGACCGACGGGCGCGGCGTCAACGTGTACACCCATGGCGAGATGCTGCCTGGCCATGCGTATCCCGCGCTCAAGGCGCACCCGCAGCTCAAGGGTAACTTCGGCGGCGCTTGGCAGACCCAGCAGGCCGACTTCGCCGACATTCCCGCGCCTGTGGTGTTCACCACGAACTGCCTCATGCCGCCCAAGGCGAGCTACGCCGATCGTGTGTTCGTCACCGGTCCCGTGGCTTACCCGGGCATGGAGCGCGTGGATGAGAGCGCCGAGGGCAAAAAGGACTTCTCTCGCGTTATCGAGCGCGCCATTGAGCTGGGCGGATATGCTGAGCGCCAGGAGCGCACGGGCATCAACGGCGGCTCTGTGGTGACGACCGGTTTCGGTCATGACGCCGTGATGGGCGTGGCCGGCCAGGTCATCGAGGCTGTGAAGTCGGGCGCCCTCAAGCACATCTTCCTTGTGGGCGGCTGCGACGGCGCTCGCTCTGGACGCAACTACTACACGGAGTTCGTGAAGGCGACCCCTGCCGACACGCTCGTGCTCACGCTCGCCTGCGGCAAGTACCGCTTCAACGACCTCGACCTGGGCTGCGTGCCGGGTACCGGCTTGCCCCGCCTGCTCGACATGGGGCAGTGCAACGACGCCTACAGCGCCGTGGTGGTGGCGCTCGCCCTGGCCGAGGCTTTTGGCTGCACGGTGAACGACCTGCCCCTGACGCTCGTGCTTTCCTGGTATGAACAGAAGGCCGTCTCCATCCTGCTCACCCTGCTTAACCTGGGCATCAAGGGCATCTACCTGGGTCCGACGCTGCCCGCGTTCGTGAGCCCCGCGGTGCTTGACGTGCTTGTGAGCCAGTTCGACATCCACCCCACCACCACGCCCGACGCCGACCTCAAGGCGATTCTGGGGTAGGGGAGAGACGGGCGGGGAGAACTTCCTAGCTCGATAGCGTAACGAAAACAAAAAGCCAGCCTGCCGGAACATTCCGGCAGGCTGGCTTTGTTTGTGTGCGCGCGTGTTGAACGGGTTGATTGAACAGCGCGAACAACGGATGACTTGCCTTGCGCGGCGTGGTAGTTGGCGGTGAAAAGACGCAGACCTCGCATGCCGCGAATGCAGGAGGCTTGTCCTGCGCGACGTGCGGTGAGTGGTGAGCGGGCTTATACATTGCACGGGGCAGGCGCAGGGGAACTTGCCCTGCCATGCGCATCGGCCTGCGGTTGGCTTACTTCTCCCAACCGGCGCGGATGACCTCGAGCGGGCGGAGCAGCTCGACCTCGATCTCCGTGCCCTCGGGCATGCAGCTCTCCTCGAGGGGCAGGGTGTAGATGGCGTCGGTGCCGGCGATGGTCTGGGGCACGCCGCAGCTGCGGGGAATCTCGTGGGCCACGAGGCCGCCCTTGCCGTCATCGGCCAGACGCAGGCGGAAGAGGCGCTCCATGGGCTTGGGCATCTTGACGTCGAAAGCCAGCGTGGCCTTCACGCGGGGGTACCTCACGACGGGCATGTCCCACCACTGGGCAACCAGGCCACGGATGAGCCAGTCCATGCAGAGCCAAGCGGCACCCACGGGACCGGGGACGTTGACGACGGGCTTGCCGTTGATGACGGCCATGCCCACGGGGCGGCCGGGCACGCAGCGCACGCCGTGCTTGAAGTAGGTGCTGCGGGCCTGGAGCATCTGGGAGTTGTAGTCCTCCGAGCCCTTCGAGGAGCCGGCATTGATGATGATAATGTCGGCCGCCTCGAGTGCGCGGTCGAGAGCGGCCTCAAGGTCGGCCTGGTTGTCGGTCACGAAGGGGTAGCAGATGGCCTCGCCGCCCCACTCTTCCACCATGCCGGACACGAGCAGGCTGTTTGCCTCGAGGTTCTGGCCGCGCTTGGGGAAGCTGCCCCACGGCACGAGCTCGCTGCCGGTGGGAACGAAGGCCACGCGCGGGCGGGCGAAGACCTTGACCTGGGCATAGCCGCCCACGGCCGCCGCCGCGACGACCTCGGGGGTCAGGCGCGTGTGAGCGGGGGCGATGAGCGTGCCGGCCTTTGCGAGGGTGCCGGCGGGGTTCACATCGAGGCCGGGCTTGACGTTTTCGAGCACCTTGGGGTCGAAAGTGGGCAGGCCCTGCTCGTCGAAGGTGACGTCCTCAACGGCGATGACGGCGTCGAAGGTGTCGGCGAAGTCGTCGCCCGTGTCGGCGCGCGCGAAGTCTACGCCATAGACCCAAGCGGAGGTATCGGGCATGCCGTTGGCGAAGTCGGTCGAGCGCACGGCCACGCCGTCCATGCGAGAGGAGCGCACCACGGGCAGGTTGTACTTGACCGTGAGGTCCTCGGCCAAAACGCGGTTGCGTGCATGGGCAAGGTCGACGACCTCGACGCGCGGCGCGGGCTGCCACTCCCTGCCATACGCGGCCAAGGCCTCGGTGCGGGTGAGGGACTCGTCGTAGATGAAATCCATTGTGCCGGTCTCCAATCTTTGCCTGTTGGCCTGCTCGGGGCAGGCTGACTGATTACGTTACGTTAAATTTGCCTACAGGCTAGCTCTCTGCCTGCGATTTTTGGATACAGCGCTCCATGATACCCCTTTGCACGTGCGCAAGGGCCGCTTCACCGGCGAGTTCTTTTGCCTGGTCGGCGTACAGCGTGCTTGAGGTGGCCTCGCGGGGCAGCGTCGCGGCCCAGCGCCATACAAGCGCGGGGAATCCCCAGCTCAGCCATGGCCTCAAGGCCCTGCTTGCGTACGATGACAATCTCGGGGTACTCGCGCGTGAGCTCCTCTTCGGTCTCGGCGTCGTTGCCCTTTGAGTGGAGCGCAAACGCGGCGGCGACGTTGAAGCCGGCCTTGATGAGGGCAAGTGCCAGCAAGAACGGCCTGAGCGAAGCGCAAGTGTCCACCACCACGGGCAGCTCGCCCACGGCGGCCAGGGTTCGTGCAGCCGCCTCAGTCGCCCGCTCGCGTGCCTTGGCTGGCAGGTTCTCGGCCGCATCGAGGCGCACGGTCGCCGAGAGCGTGCCGCTATGCAAAGAGCTCGTGGTTTCCGTGCCGGTGGTTGTGCCCGCCGCTCGCACGCTGGCGCCCGTGTCTATGGCTGTGCCCGATGCGCCTGCGCCGGCTCCTGTGCCCGAGCCTGCATCCGCCGTGTCTTCACCTGCGTCCTTATACTGCAAGGCTTGCGTGCTGCGCCATTGTATGACGAGGTGCGATGTGCTCGGAGAGATGCGCTTATGTTGCAATCCGCACGTAGCCTAGGCAAAGGTATACGGTCTTGCCCGATTCGTCCGTTGCAAATGGCACGTGGCCCATGCGGGATTGTTCGTGCGGCGTTTATTTACAGGTCATCGGGGCCGGCGCCGAGGTCCTATTTAAGCACGAAGTTGTTGCGGTAGAAGTCGATTGCCCCGTCCTCGTGCAGGCTTGAGAGCTCGCGCGACAGGGCCGAACGGTCCACGCACAGGTAATCGGCCAGCTCCTGACGGTTGTAGGGAACCGTGAACCTGCGGGTGCCGAGGCGCTTGGCCTCGTGGTTGAGGTAGGCCATCACCTTGCCGCGGATGGTTCGGCGCAGGCGTATGTCGAGCGTTGCCATGAGTTCGGACGAAAGTGCGGCGACCGAGCGAGCGAGGTTGTCCTTAACGGCCTCGGTCCAGGTGCGTCCGCGTCCGGGCGTGGTGGGCACGTAGTCGGTCGTGAAGGTGAGCACGCGGCATTCCTCGCGGGCCACGACGTCGTAGGTGGGCACGGGCTGGTCGCCGAGGGTCTTGCCGCACGAGATGACCTGGCCCGGGCAGAACAGGTGCAAGATGGAGCGGTTGCCGTTCTCGTCGTACACGTAGCCGTCGGCGTAACCTTCCACGAGGTAGGCGGCGCAGCGCCTCTCCGGGTCGGAGTCGCGAATCAGGTCGCCGGCATCATAGGCGATGTAGCGTGCGCGCAGCATGGCGAGTGCTCGTGCGCGGTCGGCTTCGTCAATCCCCTCAAGCAAAGGGGTGCTCAGCGGGATGTCTCCCACCGTCAGAATGTGTCGCATGTAGTCCCTCCCAAAGGACGCCAAGCTCTTTTGTGCGCGATTGTACTCGCTTGGGCCAAAAGGGCAAAATCGAGTGGGCAAAAACGGGCGCTGGACGCCAAGGCGGGGCAACTTTATTCCAGGCGGGCCGTCGCGGATGCTGTGCCGTCTCTGCACCGTGCGCGACCGAATCAGGCAGAGCCGTCCGTGTCGGGATGCATGGTGTACGTGTGGATCGAGTGGGATGGGTGCGTGCTGTGGCCCGACTTGCGAGGGTGTTGTCCGGGTTGAGCCGTGGACTATACAGTGTGACCTGCGGAGGCGTTGTTCGGGTCGGAGCCGTGCGTATTTCGCGGCATGGCCTGCGAGGGCATGCGTCGTATCACTTTCGTGGTATTCCATCCATGGGTGCGAAAGAACGGGC
The DNA here is from genome assembly GCA_019420325.1 of Coriobacteriaceae bacterium. Lineage (GTDB taxonomy): Bacteria > Actinomycetota > Coriobacteriia > Coriobacteriales > UMGS124 > UMGS124. The sequence continues at coordinate 6,496 of JAHZHK010000130.1, forward strand.
TGAGCGATGCCTGCGCCGCGAGGTCGCGTTCTCCCAACGGTGCTCCATGGAATGTTTTGGCTGGTACACGCGATGCATGAAGAGCAAAGGAGTGCTCTATGGAACCGATCGTTGACTATATCTGCTCGCAGCTGAAGGAGCTCACGGCCATCCCGAGCCCCTCCGGTTTCACCAAGCAGGCCACCGCATATGTGTGCGCCGTGCTGGAGGGAATGGGTTACGAGCCTCAGCTCTCGCGTAAGGGCAACGTGCTGGTTGAGCTGGGCGGACAGGGGAGCCCCCTGGTACTCGCCGCGCACGTCGACACGCTTGGCGCCATGGTGCGCTCGGTGAAGACGACCGGCAGGCTTCGCCCCACCACGCTCGGCGGGCACCAGTGGAGCACGGCCGACGGCGAGAACTGCACGATCCACACGCGCGACGGGCGCGTCTACACCGGCGTCGTGCTCAACAAGGAGCCCTCGGCGCATGTGGCCGACAAGAAGACGGAGACTGTCGAGGAGAACATGGAGATTCTGCTCGACGAGAACGTCTCCACCAAGGAGGAGACGCTTGCACTCGGCGTGCAGCCCGGCGACATCATCGCGCTTGACCCGCGCACCGTCGTGACTGCGAGCGGCTATATCAAGAGCCGCTTCCTCGACGACAAGCTTTCCGCAGCCATCCTGCTTGGCCTGGCTAAGGCTGTGCGTGACGAGGACCTCGCTCTCAACCGTAAGGTGAGCCTGCTCTTTACCGTGTACGAGGAGGTGGGCCACGGCGGCGCCTTCGTGCCGGCCG
>JAHZHK010000131.1 GCA_019420325.1 Coriobacteriaceae bacterium
AGGATGATGTCGACATCGAAGTGGCAGTCGGCGGGAGGCTCGACGCAGCGGCAGTTGGCGCCCTGGGCACCGGTGGAGCCCTGCGACAGGCGCGGGCAGTCGACCTCGAGCCAGTGCAAGACGGGCAGCACCAGGTCTGCGGCGCCCACCGTGGGGGTCTTCCACAGATCCTGGACCACGAAGAAGTCCAGCGAGTTGAGGGCGTCCCAGTACTTGAGCGAGTTGCCTTGGTTCATGAAGCCGGAAGCCTCGCAGAGTCCACCACGCACGGGGTAGGGGTCGCCCGTGAGCATGGCGTCGGCGATGGCATTTGCGTCGGCCCACTGCTGCCACCAACCCAGCGTCGGAATCTTCTCGACGCCGACGATCTTGTCGGTCCACAGACTCCAGTCGACGCCCTCGTAGTGGCCCGAGGTGATGGTGGGCTGGGCGTCGTCGACACCGGCGTACAGGCCCAGCGAGGGACCGCGGTTGCCGGCGGGGGTGTCGAAGTTGCCGGTGATCCCCACGAGAGTGTCGAAGATGCGGTTGTTCTGGATGGCGTTGCAGGCGTGCTCGGCCGCAAGCATGTACTGCAGGCCGCCGTTGCCGTAGCCCGTGGAGGGGTCGATGGGCGTAGCCCAGGTGAGGCAGGCATTCTCGATCTGGTCGGCGGGAATGCCGGTGATCTGAGAGGCAGTGTCGAGGTCGTACTTGGCGGCCTCGGCGGCGAAGTGCTCCCAGACGGGCTTCATCTGGTAGGTCTTGCCGTCCTTGAGGGTCACCTCGTACTCGCCGTACAGGGCGGGGTCGATCTCGGGGTCGAACGGGGACTCCTCGGCGATGCGGCCGGGCACGACACCCTTGGGCAGGTTGGGCTGGGGGTTGTCGTAGAACTTGTCCCACACCACATCGGGCTCGTTCTCCCACAGGCCGGTCTCGGCGTCGAAGTAAGTGAGATGGCCCGACTCGTCGTTCTCATGCAGGGGATGCTCGTCGTCGGTGCCGGCCAGCTCGTCCCACACCATGAAGCGCATGGGGCTGCCGTCTTCCTTGAGGTCGCACTCCTTGAGCAGGCGCGTGGCCATGGGCTTGCCGCTCGTCCACTCGATCTTGTGGTCGATGGGCACGCCGCCGGAAGGCTCCATGCCGTCAACAACGAGGAAGGGCGCGTCGGTCCAGCGCTTGACGTAGAGGTCCTTGTAGAGCTTGTTCTCGATGATGAGGTTGGCCCATGCAAGGCCCAGGGCGCCGTCGGTGCCGGGCTTGAGGTACATGTGGATGTCGGCCTCGTGGCCCAGGTTGGTCATGCGGGGGTCGACCGAGACGTAGGCGTCGGCGGTCGTGGCGATGTCGACCGTGGTACGGCAGCTCTCGGCGTAGTTGGAGATCTCGGAGGCTCCACCCCAGGCGACGAAGACGCGCGGGCGGTCGGTCGTGGCCATCCAGGAGTAGGCGAACTCGGAGACCATCTCGGTAGCCATGTGGCGCGGGCCCTTGCAGATCTGCCAGGCGGTCACGGCGTTGGGCGAACCCACGAGCTGCAGCCAGGAGCCGTAGGCGTGCTGGGTCCAGATGCGCGAAGTGCCGCCCATGAAGAACATGGACTCTCCGCCGTACTTGTCCTTGAGCTCCTGGAACTTCTCGGCGATGGTGTCGTAGGCCTCGTCCCAGGTGATGCGCACCCAACCGGGGTCGGTTGAACCCTTGGGGTTCGTGCGCTTCATGGGGTGGTAGATGCGATTGGGGTGGTAGGCTGCCTGAATAGACGCCTGGCTCTTGGTGCAGCAGTTGCCCATCGAGTGGAACGCCGTCTCGGCGTCACCCTCAATCTTGACGGCGCGGCCGTCCTTCACAGTAACGATGACACCGCACTCGTTCTTACCGCAGGCGCGGCAACAGGTGCGCACGAGCTTCACACCGTCGCCTTGGTCGCCCATCTCGGTCTTGACGAGCTCGTTGTCGAGCGGCAGCGCAGACTCGGCGAGAGCCTTGAGCGGCGCGCCGGCAAACGCGGCGGCGGCACACGCAATCGCCGACACCTTGGCGAACGTGCGGCGCGTCATGCTGTTCTGCATGTCCATGTTCCTCCCTTTCGTTTTCTTGCTTTGTGGCAGCGACTCTTGGATCAGTCGCTTCGGACATGGCATATGATTGCCGACCGACGGCTTGCGCTTGAACTCATGCGTCTATGGTTTGGTGTATGATTCAACGCGCTGCGATGCCCATAAAATGCAGGGAACGCTTTATGGGTTGACAGATTGAATGCTTATTTAGCTGCTGTTTTGCCAGAAGGGGACATTGAGGGATGAGTGAGAGGCACACCGCGGACAGCACAGGGGTCCAGAACCGCGCGGCACACGAGGCCACGGCGCAGTCCCTTGTCCGCCCCGACCTTCTGGGCTTCTCCTTCCATTTGGCGTGGCTGTGCCTGTTCATGTACGACGTCATCCCCGGGTTTGCAGGCCGGCAGACTGACTCCTTCGACGCGCTGAACCCCGTGTACTTTTATTCGATGGTCAGCCTCGTGGCCGTTTTGGTGCTCGGCATTTGGAAGACGCGCACGTTCATGCGCTTCACCCGCTCCAAGGCCGGATGCTGCCTCGCACCGCTCGTCTGCTCGGTAGGCACGCTCTTTTACACGCTGTGCGCCATGGGTGTGGCCCAAGGGTTTTTTGCCTCGCTGCTCACCGTGGTGGGCGGCGTGATGACAGGGGCCGGCTCGGCGGTCATGGCGGCACATTGGGCCAGCGTTTTCGGCAGGGCAAGGGCCCGCGCCGTCATCATGAACTTCACGCTCATCCTCGTGGCGGTCATGCTCGCCTGCCTAGCAATCTCGTACTTGTTCCCGACGATGTCCCTTATCGTGGCGACGCTGCTGCCCCTAGGCGGCGGGGCATCTCTTATATACGCCGACGGCTACGCTTTGGAGCCCGATGCGAGCTGCGAGTCCCAAGCGAGGCTTCACCATGGGCGTAAGGGGTACGTCGCACTTGTCCTGGCGGTCGCCCTACTGGGCCTGTCTACAGGCGCCCTTCCCCAACTTGGAAAAATGGGCTCGCGATTCGACCAGATATTTTACTGTCTAACGTCCATCATCGTCCTCATCGCCGTTGCCTGGCTGGCAGCGTTGGAGAACAGGCGCGCCGTGCTTTCCCTCATCGTCGCCCCCCTCGCGGTTTTGTGCGTCTTCTCCATGCCCTACGTGAGATTCACGACATACGAGGTCTCAGGGCTTTTTTACGCGCTGGGCAACTCATCCTTCGAGCTCATGCTCTTGTTCGAGGCCGTGCTTTTCGCCCTGTTGTTCGACCTGTCATGCGCGCGCACGTTCATGATCGTACGCGTGACGATGGCGCTGTCCGACATGGCCGGGTATTTCATTGCGGGAGTCATCGTCGATTACTGGGGCACTGGCGCCGGGCTGCAGGCCGCAAGCACGGCAATCCTCATTGCCTCGGAGATCATCGTGGGTGCGCTTGTGGTTACCTACCAGCTTCTTCGCAAGAAAGACCGTGCCGCCATCGAGCTTAACAGGCGTGCCGCCGACGTGTACACGCCCGGCAAGAACGATTCCGTCCCAACGCAAACCGCTTTGAACGCCACCCAAGAAAGCCAGGAGGCCCATGCCAGCGACAAGGCCGACGTCGTCGGGGCGGTCGTCGCCCGTCACGGCCTCTCCCCTCGCGAGGCCGACGTGTTGAGGCTGCTCGTGGCCGGCGAGTCCACCGCCCAGATTCAAGACGAGCTGTGCATCGCCGCGGGCACCTTCAACTACCACATGCGCAACATCTACTCCAAGCTTGGCGTACACTCCCGCCAAGAGCTGCTCGTTTCCATCTACAACCAGCAGGAACAGTAACGGGACACACCCCTATAGGCGATTTGTGCCTCGCCGTAATACGCATAAAAAAGCCCCGTGGGCACAAGGCTCGCGGGGCCGAAGGACATGAGGGAAACATTATCGATTCGCTAGCTAATGCTGGTAAAGTCTGATTTTGAACTCCGGACATGCCAAACAGTCAACCAGGCATCTTCAACGGTGTAAAACACCGTGAACCATCCGATCCGGAAGCTTCGATAGCCCGACGGATTACTGTCATTAAATGGGTAGACATTGCAGAGCGGATGCATGAAAGGCATTTGCTTGAGCTGCTGAATCTTGTCGATATAACCTTCGAAAAAGGCCTCGGCAAGAATTTCGCCTCGGTGTATGTCTCCAAGCCCAGCAAAGTATCGAATGTAAGTGTTTCCCGCCTCTTCAAGCTCGATTTGAGCAATCGGATCAATGCGATACCTATACATTGGCATGCTGCTTGGAGCGCAGGCGAGCAAAACTTTCCTCTTCGTCAAGCAGGCGCGTCTTTCCTTCTTTTGACAGTTGGCGGCGACGCTCGAGTTCCCCAAATACCTCGATAGACTCAACGCTACCCGAAAGGACGCGCGCCTCTCGCTCCAAAACCTCGCTCGCAGGTGACATAAGAACCTCCCCTATACGTCAACTGCTCACAGTGTAGCACGCCGGGCAAATCAATTTCCCCCTTGCCCGACGCCTCCCCCAAACACAAAAAGCCACGAGGTCGCAAGGCCCGCGGAGGCCGCGGGAATCAACCGTCATTTGGCCGTATCGCCCAAACGACGCCTTTCAACTACCACATGCGCAACATCTACTCCAAGCTTGGCGTACACTCCCGCCAAGAGCTGCTCGTTTCCATCTACAACCAGCAAGAACAACAAAAACAATAACCCAACCATACGCACGTATGGGTGACTCATCCCCCCAGTTCAACCTAGGATTGCAGCATCGCAACCACATGAGGAGCTGATGAGGATGAGCCAGTTGAAAAACGACGAGATCGAGTGCGAAGATCCGGATTGCGGCGCACAGGCAGCATGGCAGCCCGGCCCAACGCTGCAGGAATCGATTGCCGAAGCCGCAGGGCACCGCGATGCAGGCGGCCCTAAGGCGTTAGAAAAGCTGATGGGGCGCATGGCCACCCGACGCAACTCTCTGCTGGGCATCTTGGACTTCTGCCGCGAGCCCCATGCGGTCGCCGAGGTCGACGAGCACGTCGCCAAGCTGCAGTCGCACAATGCAAGCGTTTACGACGGAGCCGCGCTTTGCGCCATGCTGCAGCAGGCGGGAGCACTCAAGATCGAGGCCAACGCCGACAAGGAGGGCGAAAACGACGATTTCCAGATCGAGGTTGTCGATGGAGTCGAGTACCTGCGCCCGGCCAAGCCCGCCCAGAAGCTCTGGCAGACAACTGAGATTGGCCTGGCATACCTCGACAGTTTCGACTCGAAGGCAGACCTCGCCCGTCTGCTGGCAGACGACACTGCGTATATGGACATCTACCTGCGCGTGCTCGACATGTGCGCCGACAATGGCGGCACTACGACAGCCGCGCTTTCAGCCGCCATCGACAAGGATCCCTTGGTGCAGTCGCCGCGCTTCTTTGCCCAGCATTTCACCGAGCGACTTGAGAAGGCCGGCGCAGTGGAATGGGACGGTGTTTGGAAAATCACCGACTTGGGGCGCTCCTACCTTAAGGACGCATCGCACTAACCCCCTCGAGAAGCCACTGAGGCGAACAGGGCCACATGCATTCGAAAGTCGGCGCCGCAACCGTCGCGACGCCGGCGCACAACAAGACAAGGACGACACCATGGACCGCGAGAAATGCACCAAGAACCGCGTTATCAACCCCAATTTCGACGTCACCCCCAAGCCTGAGGCAGTGGCCCAGCTTACGCCCACCCCTGAGCTCATCGCCTCACTCGCCGCAGCAGAAAAGGCACCCCATGCGGAAAGGACGCTGAGTGACATCGACCTGGAGAAGATGGAAGCAGAGGAACTTGAAGAGCTCGCGGCGGCATGCAAGTCGCGCGCAAACATGTATGCGCTGCTGAGCCGCGTGTATCGCGTTGAGGCAGACCAATCTCTCCTCGACCAGTTGAAGTCAGCAAACTATGCGGCCAACACGGGCAACAAAGACGTCGACGGCGGCTATCGTCTGCTCGTGAAGTGGCTGGGTCAGACCTGGGAGCACAGCCTGCTCGACCTCGCAAAGGACTACGTGCGCGCGTTCATTGGCTACACGGGTGACCATGCAAGCGCCGCCTACCCCTTCGAAAGCGTGTACCGCTCCGAGAAGCACCTGCTCATGCAGGAATCCCGCGACGAGGTGCTGGCCTGTTACCGCGCGGCCGGCCTGGAAAAGAACGAGACCTGGCGTGAGGGCGAAGACCATGTGGCGCTGGAGTTCGAGTATATGAGCACCATGGCAGACCGCACTGCCGATGCTCTGCGCTCGGCAGACACCAAACTCGCCCAAGGCCTGCTCAACGACCAGTCGCACTTCCTGCAGGACCACCTCATCGCATGGGTGCCCAACTTCACGCAGGACGTTGAGCGCTGCGCAACCACGAAGTTCTATCGCGGCTTCGCACTCGTCACGCGCGGCTATCTTGAGTGCGAGATGGAACTCTTTGGCGACCTGGCCGAGCAGAAAGAAAGGGCGGCATAGCACGCGCTGAAAGACCGACCCCGCGGCGCCTGGTACGCATGCGTCTCTCGGGGGCCGCCGCACCCTCGCCAGCCCAGGACGCTGCGGCCCGAGTGCCTACGTTTTCGATGTGATGCCCAGCGAACTTGCGTTTCGGCAGGCCAGGCGCAGGCATTTGGAGTATCGTCCTTGCGTCAATCTCTTATAGCAACGGGGGTAGCGCAATGTACGACAACATGCCCGAGCTCGGCCGCAACGACGCCTGCTGGTGTGGAAGCGGCAAGAAGTACAAGAAGTGCCACGAGGCCATCGACACGCGCCTGCAGGAGCTCTACATGCAAGGTGAGGAGGTTCCCAGCAGGGTTCTGCTCAAGACCCAGACCGACATCGAGGGCATCAAGGCATCCGCCGCGGTGAACGTGGGCGTACTCGACTACGTGGGCGAGCACATCAAGGACGGCGTCACAACCGCCGACATCAACCGCTGGGTAGAGGAATACCTGGCAGCCCACGACGCCGTGAGCGCCGACCTCAACTACGAGGGGTATCCCTTCAGCGTGTGCACCTCGGTGAACGACGTCATCTGCCACGGCTTTCCCGATGAGAACGAGGTGCTGCACGACGGCGACATCATCAACGTCGACATGTCCACCATCAAGGGCGGCTACTTCTCCGACTCTTCGCGCATGTACTGCATCGGCGAGGTAAGCGAAGAGCGCAAGCGCCTTGTGGAGACCTGCAAGGCCGCGGTCGAGGCCGGCCTTGCCGCCGTGAAGCCTT
>JAHZHK010000132.1 GCA_019420325.1 Coriobacteriaceae bacterium
GGACCCCGCGCGCCTGCTGGGGCCGTTTGGGGGACTTGTTCATTGTCTCCCTAGGTCTCATGAAACTGGGAGCAAACGAGGTCTTTATCGTCGTAGAAAGTGCCGCATCCACACCGGAAGCGTATTACTTGCAGAATCCAAATCTCGTTCTCGTCCCATGCAGCGACCCCATCATCACCACGCGATACATCCTATATCGACTGGAAGACACCAATCCCGCCCTTCAGGCGTTTCTTGATGCCGTGAGGAAACGCGCAAGCAAATGAATCGAATTGAGTTAAAACTCATTGCAAGGTGTGCTGCTATACGGGTCTCGAGTAGTTCTGTTCTTAGAAATCCAATCGAGGGCGCCCACCTGGTTCACACAGCCATTCGCCGTGCCCCCACCAACACGAAAAGCCCCCGGCGTCATCTCGCGACGCCGGGGGCTTCAGCTTCACCTCTACCTACTGCGACTCTTTGCTTGAACGTCAGCCTTTACTCCCAGGGCTCCAGCTTGGCGACATCCTGGCCTGCGATGTAGCCAAGGGCAAACGCGCCGGTGAGCGCCGTCACGGCCTGGGCAAACGCAAGGTTTGTGGATATCGGTCCTCACCGAGATCGACCCACCTACGTCATCTAAACGGAACCAATCAAATAGTGCCCGTAAGCAGCGCACGGCCGACAAAACGCCCTGCAAGCAAGAGACCGCCGCGCTCGCTCCTACTCCCCCGTGAGCTCGCTGACCTCGCCCTTCTTCTTTATCGGGAACACCTCGCTCACCGTGATGGCCGCAAAAATGAGGACGAAACCGAGAAGGAGCCTCAGTGTCACCTGCTCGCCGGTCATAAAAACGGAGAACACCACGCCAAAGACCGACTCGAGGCTCAGCAGCAGTGAGGCCTGCGCCGGAGGCACGTGCGCGAGGGCCAAGTTCTGCGCGCCAAAGCAGAAAATCGAGGCAAGCAGAATGAGGAACGCCATCTGGGCAATGATATCCGGCGTGAACAGCGAAAGCTCGGGAGCCGGTGCCGTGAGAGCGCCGGTCGCCAGGCCCAACAGGCCTTCGGAGATGAACTGCATCGCGGTGAGCGCGAGGGCGTCAGCGTACTGAGCGCACTTGGACACGGCGACAATGTGGGCCGCAAAGGCGAAGGCGCCCACCAGCGTCATCGCCTCGCCGAAGCCCATGGTAAGGCCCTCGCCCGAGGAACTCACCGACACGAGCCAGATGCCACCCACCGCAAGCAGCGCCGCCCCGATGTTGAACACCGTGGGACGGCGGTGGGCCACAAGCCACCAGATAAACGGCACGATCACGCAATAGGTGGCCGTAAGGAACGCATTGATGCCAGGGGTAGTATGCTGCAGGCCAATGGTCTGCGTAAGAAAAGCGCTGAAATCGAGCACGCCGAGCAAAACGCCCATTCCCAAAAAACGCAGGTTAAAACCGGCAGCCACGCGCTTGCGCATGATGAGCAGCAAAATGACGCCCGCACACGTAAACCGAATGCCGAGCAACCACGCAGGCGGCAGAACGCTCACCACGTCCTTCATAAAGACGAACGACACGCCCCAGATAGCCGTAGCTATGACAATGAGGATCTTGTAGGCATAGGTAGGCAGGTTGTCGAGAGAGAAGCGTGCAGACATAAAACGGGCTCCTTCAAGAATTCGTACCAGGGTGAGCAGGTGCGGAAGATGAAGAATAGCACGTCGCGCCGCACAAGACCCGAAAGCCCCCAGAAAACGAGAATGCCCGAAGCCGATCGACATCAACCGAAGCTCAGCCGCCCCGCATAGCCCAACGACCGAAAAGCCCGCGGTCCCCAACAAGCACAACCAAAAATGGCAGACAAACGGGTTTCGGTGCAGTCCGCGGAGATCCGTTGGCAGACAAACGAGTTTCGGTGCAGTGATATCGACCTTCAATGGCAGGTAAACGAGTTTCGGTGCAATAATGCCGGCCACAAAACCGCTTTTTGAACGTTCGCACCCCAAAACAAGGGTGGAAACCCTCAAATGGGACGAATTGACTACTCCGAAACTCGTTTCGCTGCCAATGCACCCGTCAAAACTACTCCGAAACTCTTCTGGCTGCCAAAAACGAAGCGATGCCTCCCCGTCCAGGCTGGAAAATCAAGCAGGCTGGCTGCAGCGCCGCGCTCCCGGCTCGTTTCAAGCGCGCCAACCACACGGCGCGGCGTGTCGCTGTCTCCGAGCGCGCAATCCTCACACCTACGCGGTGGGCTCAGTCTTGATCCAGACCATAAAGCACCACCACTTCACCGCGATGAGCACCGCAAGGAAGATGCGCATGGGCAACACAGGCGTCACGACGGCAAGAACGATGAGCATGGTGGAAACGGGAATGCAGATGCAGAGCTTGGTCTTCATGGGCATGCTGCGATGCTGCACGAACGACTCAAGATGGTTCTTGTAAAGCTTCGTAGAGCAGAACCAGCTGTGGAAGCGCTCTGAGCCATTGGCGAAGCACGCAGCCGCAAGCAGCAGAAATGGCGTCGTGGGCAAGATGGGAAGAATGACACCAATGCCTCCAAGGGCAGCGAAGAAAAAGCCGAGCACCGCAAGAAGATGTCGCACGATAGGAATCTGCGTCAAGCGCCTGCGCTTGGGGGCCACGGTGTCAAGGCTCATATCGGCAGTCTCGGCTTGCATGGAGGCCTCCAGAAGTAAGAAACAAATAACAATCCGAAAGCAAGAGTATCATATGGTTTACCTATTTGTAAGTGGTAAGATACTTTTTCTGCAAGTCCACCACCAGCCGTCGCCCCAATTGGCCATCGATTACGTACTTAGCCTCCTGCCGTTGAGGGCCCGCCAGCACTCAGTCACCTCAAACAGGCCATCAACTCACCTGGTCGGGTACTATTTGCCGCCATGCGCCAGGCGGAAACCGGCCACGGCGCGCAAACGCAAACAAAAGAGCCGATCCGCGTCTCATGGCAAGCGGACCGGCTCTTAGCAGTGCAATCTACCAGCGAGTTTTAGTCCTCAACCTCAACAAGCTCGATGTTGAAGTTCAACGCCTGGCCGGCCAGCTCGTGGTTGGCATCGAGCACGACCTCGCCGTTCTCGGCGGACCTGATGGTCACGGGCACGGGACGGTTGCCCATGAAAACGTAGAGCTTCTGGCCCACCTTGGCATGCATCATCATGGCCGGGTTGGACTCGCCGTAAGCGTCCTTGGGCTCAAGATGCACATCGCGCACCTCGCCGACCTGCATGTCTTCCACGGCCTTATCGAAGCCAGGGATCATCTGACCGGCCATGCACGTGAACTCGATGGGCTCGTTGCGGTCGCGCGAGCTGTCGAACTTCGTGCCGTCGTCGAGCGTGCCAGTGTAGTGAACCTTGACCTTCTTGCCCTTGTTGCTCATGGGTCTCCCCTCGTCTGCCAAGCCGCCCAATTGCGGCCCGCTATGAACAAAACCAGGCAAGCATACCCCAAATTCGCCCTATCGTCCCACGAGGTCGCCGGCAACCTGCTTGAGTTTCTTATAGTCGGTGATAAGGAGACATCCGTGTTGGCGCTCGACACATTCGGCCCTGCGAAGCGAAGTGATAGCGTTCGTCACCGAATTAGGATGTACGCCAAGCATGGCGGCAAGCTCCACATTGGCGAATGGCACCATTGCTGGAGCCTGCGGGAGATTAAGCTCGCGGGCAATTGCCAAAAGAAGCGCCGCGAATCGCTCGAGAACTGAGTAGATAGAACCGTTCACATTCTCTCGCGTCTGCGAAGACATCATATCGAAGAGGTAGCACGACATCTCATAGCCTATCTCACCGTGCTGTACAAGGAACTGTTTGAATTGTGCAGCGTTGAGCGCGTAGATGTCGCAGGCAGCAGTTGCCTGTGCATTGAGAATGCTGGGATACACATCGTTGTCGGTCTGCTGAAGCGTCTGAAACCCAATGAGGGTTCCCGCCTTGTGAAGAAAGACCGTCTTGGTATCGCCTGTGCCATTCTCAGAGTAAAGCTTCACCAAGCCGCGCGAAATGTAGAATGTCCGGCGAATATTGTCACCGCTGCGGAACAGCATTTCACCCGACTTAAGGTGCATAAGCGTGCTCTGAATCGAGCCATCACGGATACACCCTTCGATGGCTTGCGACAGAGCGGGGCGCGGGCGAACGAACAGGCTTGCCGTCTCCATGCAGTATAGACCTCCTCACGGCACAACCGGCACCGCACGACATGCGCAGGCCTTCCATCGCAAGAAGGATACCACAGGCACTGTTTCCGACCTACACCTCCCTGCGGCACAATCCAAGCCAAAAGGGAACACTCAGCGCGATGACAAGCGCCATAGACCAGAACGCAAATGAAACCGAGGCAGTTGCCTGCACGATCGCACCAGCCAACAAGCTTCCAGCCGCAAGGCCCACGTCCAGGCAGCTCTGCTGCAACGAAAGTGCACTGCCCCTGCACCCATCGTCTGTTTTCGCAGCCAGAGCAGCGGTCAACGCGGTAGTCACGCCAAAATAACCCATGCCAAAGGCGATTCCTCCTAACGCAAATGGCACCACGTCCCGAGCGACTCCCAGAACAAGCAGACCGCTCCCCACAAAAACAAGAGCACCCGCAACAGTACTGCGCACTCCCATCCTGTCGACAAGTCGTCCGCAAGAAAGGCTTCCGATGAGACCTCCCATGCTCACAAACGTGAAGACAAGCCCGTCATTCAAGGCCGGCATTACATCAGCTACCAGCATCTTTCCGAAATTGAGCATTGCCCCATATCCAAAGGCACATACAAAGGGATACACCAGCAAGGGGGCAAAACGACACACCAGGCTGACAGGACCAACGCCCTCCCAAGCCTTACGCCACCTTGAACCGTCAGCTGCAGCATCACCAGCCGGCTGGCCGTCGTCAAACACGCCAAGCAGGACCAACCCGACAAGACCCAACGCGCACAACGCACCAAAAAAGGCACGATACCCTGCCCGATCAATGAGCGGGAACAGCAATGCGGGCCCCACCATAAGGGACAGGGTCGAAACAAACCGAACAGCCCCCATACGCGTTCCCAGCATCCCCGGCTGCGAAATGCGGCTCACGGCAAGAGAGACGCACGGATGGAATGCCGCCAGGCCCACAGCCTGGACGGCCCGCAGGCTCAGCACCTGCCATAGCTCGGCACAAAAGGGAAGCAAGACGCAGGGCAATGTGAAACCCAACGCACCCACTATCATCATGAAGCGCGGGCCTCGACGATCTGACATCGGCCCGAACGCAAAACGCAAAATTACAGCGGCCACGATAAACAAGCTCGTCTGGGCAGAGGCGATCAACGCCGATCCACCCAGCTCCATCACATATGACGGCACGGCCGAGGTCTCAACGTTGTTGAATGCATAAAAGGCAAACGTCGTACCCATAAGGAGCGCGCAATTCAGACGCCCATCGACTGCCCCCCGCTTTGGAATCGACTCACGCACGTCAGTCCCCTCTCCCCCATTCGACTCTCACTCACTTTGAAGCCAGGCTCGACCAGACGCCTCACATTTTTGTGAGGGTCGGCCAAAAAGAGTGACCCCGCATCATTTGCGCAGCCGCTCCCAAACATGAACGCACCGCACTTCGCTGGGCGGAAATTCACTTCTCGCCGTAATACGCTCCTCTACGTCAAACGCCCGAATGTCCCTGAATACGGGAGCATTATACGGGCAAAGCTGCAAGGGAGAGGAAGGAAACCATGGGTAAGCAGATGCAGGCCGCAAGCTCAGCGCCCGAGTACTTCACGCGCGACGGCAAGCTCACGCGCCGCACGTTCATCAAGGGGGTCGGCGCCATCACCGTCACCTCCGCAATGGGCTTCGGTCCGAGCGTCGCGCCTCAGTGCGCGTTCGCATCGCAGGGCGAAGTGGCCCCCGACGAGGCCGCCGGCGAGAAGAGCGTGCACGCCGTGTGCACCGTCAACTGCACGAGCCGCTGCCACCTGCAGGGCACCGTGCGCGACGGCAAGCTTGTGCGTGTGGAACCCGGCGACATGCCTGGACGCCCGGGGTATGCCAACGCCTGCCTGCGCTCGATGAGCTACATCCAGCGCGTTCAGGACGAGCAGGCCCGCGTCATGTGGCCCATGAAGCGCGTCGGCGAGCGCGGTTCGGGCGAGTTTGAGCGCATTAGCTGGGACGAGGCCATGGACCTCATCGCCGAGAAGCTCAACCCCATCATCGCCGAGGACCCCACGCAGGCCTCGTTCTACTCGTTCACGGGCGACCTGGGCAAGATGAGCTGGGAAGCTTCCACGCGCTATGCCGCCTGCATCGGTGCCACCACGTGGGACATCGAGGGCATCATGGGCGACCGCGGCGCCACCATGGGCATGACCATGTGCTTCGGCTCCGGCCGCGGCGCGCACGACTCGCGCGACTACCTTAACTCCAAGCTGCTCATCGTGTGGGGCCGCAACGTCGCCGACACCCACACCTCCGAGCTGCGCGACTACGTGGCCGCCAAGAAGGCCGGCTGCAAGGTCATCGTCATCGACCCGCGCCAGAGCTCCACTGCCGCCATGGCCGACGAGTGGATCGCCATCAACCCGCAGACCGACCCCGCGCTCGCCCTGGGCATGATGAACTGGATCATCTCCAACGACCGCCAGGCAACCGACAAGCTCGTCTCCGAGAGCAGCGCACCGTACCTCATCGACGAGGACACCAAGCAGTACCTGCGCGACGCCGAAGGCAACTACCTCGTGTGGGACGAGGCCACCGACGCGGCCGTTGCCGCCCCCGCTGCCGCCGACATCAAGGCTGGCACCGTGACCCCCGCGCTTTCGGGTACCTACGAGGTCGACGGCGTGGCCTGCCGCACCGCCTACGACCACCTCGTGGACGCCGTTGCCCCCTACACGCCTGAGTACACTGCCCAGATCTGCGGCATCGACGCCGACACCGTCACGCGCCTGGCACAGGAGTACGCCGACGCCCAGCCCGCCGGCATCCGCATGGGCCAGGGCATGCAGCGC
>JAHZHK010000133.1:0-1663 GCA_019420325.1 Coriobacteriaceae bacterium
ATCGAATACTCGGTGGTGAAGATGGTGTCGCGCGGCGTCTCGGCGAACTGGCCGAGGAAGGCGAAGTTCACGGCACCGTCGGGCACCACGTCGGGACGGTCGCCCAGAGATCGCGGCATGAAGAACGCGGTGATGTAGGGCATCATCACGGGAACGGTGTTCGCGTGGCTGTGCGCCAGCTCCTCGATCTGGGTCTCAGGCACGCCCAGATGCCAGAGCCATTCCTTGCAGATCTCCTCACCCGTGCACTGCGTCATGGGCTTCTTCACGTAGTCGCCCTCGTTGTCGGGGAAGAGGCCATACACCCACACGCACAGCTCGTTGCTCGGCTGGTCGCGGAACTGCTGCTGGCGGTTGATGGTCCAGCTCATGAGCCAGCTGGAGTCGCGACAGGTCACGATGCCGCCCGTCACCGTATGACCGCTGAACGGGTCGCGCTTGCAGATCTTCTCGATGTAGGGTGGAATGGCGTTGTCGAGCGTGGTAACGGTGGCGCTCATCCACTTGGTCTTCTGCGGGTCGGAGCAGAAGACGTCGGGGTGGCCAAAGCTGGGGTCCTGGCTGGCGATGCGGCGCCACAGGTCCCAGCCGTTGCCCGGCTCGGTCTGCGGGCACCACGCCGCAGGCTGTGTTTGCGTGCCAATGGTAGCGCTCTCGACACAGCCGCCGTTGGTGATGAACACAAGGTCGTCCTCGGTGAGGTCGATAACCGCCCGCTCGCCGTTCGTGCTAGTCACGATACTGGTAGCGACCTTTTTTGCCCTCGTGCTGTCAGGGTTGCGCTTGAAGTGCGCCTGCTGGATGCGCTGGATGGTGTCCTGCCCCGTGCCGGTGGTCGCACGCACCGGACCGATGCCGCCGCCGATAGCGAAGCGGATGTCCTCCACCTTCGTGTTGAAGTGGAACTGCACGCCGGCCTTCTCAAGGTATGTCACCATGGGCAGAACCATGGACTCGTACTGGTTGTACCGCGTGAAGCGCAGCGCAGAGAAGTCGGGCAGGCCGGCGATGTGATGGATGTAGCGCTTGATGTACAGCTTCATCTCGAGGGCGGAATGCCAGTTCTCGAAGGCGAACATGGTGCGCCAGTACATCCAGAAGTTGGAGTTCAGCACCTCGTCGTCGAAGAAATCGGTGATGGGCTTGTCGTAGAGGTCCTCGTCAGGCGTGAAGAAGAGCCGCATGATCTCCATCGCTGCCTTGTCCGACAGGCCGAACTTGCCGTTGGTGTGGGCGTCTTGGCCGCGCTTCTCGGTGGCACGGCACAGCGAAAAGTTGGGGTCTTCTTTGTTGAGCCAGTAGTATTCGTCGAGCACCGTGACGCTGGGGTCCTCGATCGAGGGGATGGAGCGGAAGAGATCCCACATGACCTCGAAGTGGTTGTCCATCTCGCGGCCGCCGCGCATCACATAGCCAACGCCGGGGATGTTGGCGCCGTCGCATGCGCCACCGGCAACGGTGTCCTTCTCGAGGATGTGGATGTGACTGCCGGGCATTTGCGCGTCGCGGACCAGGTAGCAAGCCGCGCTCAGAGCCGCCAGGCCGCCTCCGATGATGTAGGCGCTCTTGTGGTCGATGCCCTCGGGCTTCTTGGGGCGTGCAAAAGCTTCGTAGTTTCCGCTGGAGTAATACATGAGTTCCCCCATTTCCGTGTCGCACACCA
>JAHZHK010000133.1:1673-6882 GCA_019420325.1 Coriobacteriaceae bacterium
GGGCTCTTTGCCCTTGCCCCCAGTGTGCCCGGACATCGGAAACGCTACCCTTATCCGGATTTTCGCTTTGATAAGAAACTTATCAAAGGGGGTCAATTGTAAGAAAAACCGGCGCGAAAAAACGTTAGAGGCTCGTAAAACGCGAAAGCGCGGTGGAGACGGCGCCCTCCATGATGATGCCGACGCGACGCTGCAGGTGCTCGGGCTTTTCGGTCATGCCGTTGCCGATCCACTCGAGCGTAACCCCCGCCAGGGCATGGGCATAAAAGTCGGCGATGAACGTGCGCTCGCGCTCGGGAACCCGGCCGCACAAGGGGTCGTCGTTCACCACGCCGGATATGAGCTCGCGCGTGGCAGGCATGAGAAAACGCTCCACACGCTCATGGCTCACCTCGCGGTAAATCGCGTTGATGAACTGCCTGTTTTGCGCCAGCTCGTTGAGCACGCCCAGTTAGCCTTCCTGCCAGGTGGAGACGGTCTTGCACCCGTCGATGGCGCGCTTAGCGTCTTCCTCGAGCGACCATTCCATGAGGTCGTAGATATCTTTGAAATGGTAATAGAACGTCATGCGGCTGATACCGCAGTCCTGAGCGATGTCGGCAATGGTGATCTTGGAGAACGGCTTTGTGGACAGCTGCCGCTTAAATGACTCCTCGAGAGCCCTTTTTGTGAGCTGGCTTGTCATATGTCTCCCCTGCGTTTGCGGCCGATGGCTCGATTATCTCAGGTTTTCACCCGCATGGGAAAAGTCGATTCGGCGAAAAACGGGCCGAGGTGCGCCGGCCGCACCCGGTCGTGTCGGCCGCCCCGCTTAAACGCCGCCTACTTCCCGGCGCGGGCAAGCAGCATCGAGCCGTGCTCCTTGAGCCAGGCGCGATGGAGGCGCTGATCGGGGTCGTAACGGCTGACAAGGTTCCAGAAGCGTGCGGAGTGGTTCATCTCAAGGCGGTGGCACAGCTCGTGAATCACCACATAGTTGAGCACCTCGGGCGGGGCGAGCATGAGCAGCACGTTGAAGTTGAGGTTGCCCGCCGTCGAGCAGCTGCCCCAGCGCGTTTTTTGGCATCGCAGGGTTATGCGGCCATAGGTCACGCCTATCTGGGCAGCGAAGTGCTCCACGCGTGCCGGGATTATCAGGCGGGCCTGGCGCGCAAGCGCCGCAAGGTCCTCCTCGGTCAGCAGGCCCTCTTGCTGGGCGGCCTGAGCACGCGCCTCCTGGCGGGCTTGCACACGCGCAAGTGCCGCAGCGATCCAGGCACGGTGGCTCTCCACAAATTCGCAAATCGCCTTCTGCGAGGTGCGCATGGGTGCGCGCACGATAACGCGGGCGGGAGCCTTCACCTCAAGGGCGAGCGTCTTGCGCCGTGAGCGCACGACCTCGATGCCCTCTAGCGCTGTCTGTGCTCCCACCCGCGTCTTACGCATGCCGCGTCGAATTCCTTAGTCCTCGGAATCGGGCAGAGGAGTCTTGGAGAACGCTTGGATGAAGTCGACCATCCAAGCAGCCACAGTCTCCATCATCTCGCGGCCCCATTCGGCGCTGGCCTTCTTGGGGTCGTCGGGACCGATCCAGCCGTTGTCGGCGTAGTAGTTGGTGGGGCGAGGCACCGTCACGCTCACGCCCTTGTACTTCACGGTGTCGAAGTGGACGCTGGGCATGTCGTCGCCCAGGTCGTTGATGAGGCCCATGCCCTCGACGCTGTCGAGGTCCACCATGGTGGGGTCGATGTAGAGGTTGGCGCTCGTCTCCTGGCCGCCACCGTGGCCGCCGGCCCACTCCGGGTTGAAGTCGGCCACCATGCTCCACCAGTTGAGCAATGCCGCGCGGCAGCCCTTCTTGGCAAGGTCGAGCTGGCACTCAGTGAGCGCCTTGGAGTTGCCGCCGTGGCCGTTCAAGAACACGAAGTGACGGAAGCCCTGGTCGTAGAGGTTCTCGCAGAGCTTCTTCACCACGGCAAGGTAGAGCTGGTCGCCCAAGTTGAACGTGCCGGGGAACTCGACGAAACGAGGCGAGGAACCGAAAGGCAGGATAGGCGCGATGAGGAGTCCCGGCAGGTCCTTCTCGATGAGCTCGGAGAGCTTCTGCGGAGCGAACGAGTCGGTGCCCAACGGGTTGTGCTTGCCGTGCTGCTCGGTGGAGCCAAAGAGCATGAGCACGGTGTCATTACCTTCAAGATAAGCCTCTACTTGAGGGTATGTGCTACGTTCAAGACGCATGGCGAGTTTCCTTTCAAACAAGGCGATAAGCTGCGACCTTTAGGGTTTACACAAACCTTCAACCATACAGTACGCGTTGCTATTTGCCAGCCTTGAGACCCTCGATGTATGCCAGTCCCTTGGCGGTTTCGTCCTCGTAGCACAGCGGCTCGGGCAGCTCCACATCGCGCAGGTTGCGAACGAAGCGAGCGATGTAGTCGGCCGTGCCCTCGAGCATGGCCTTGCCCAGCTCGGCGCTGGCGGTCTGCGGCGGGTTGTCGTGGCCCTCGGCCACCCAGCCGTTGGAGGCCATGCGCACGAGCGGGCGGGGCATGTCGACCGACACGCCGTCCCACTCCACGCTCACCCAGCCTGTCGTCTTGAGCGAGGGGCCGAAGTCATCGCGCAGCGCCTCGGGGGCAAGCGCCGACATGTCCACGCTTTCGGGATCGATGGCGAGGTTGGCGCTCGTCTCCATGCCGTCGCCGTGGCCGCCGCCCCATGCGGGGTTGAGCTGAGGGGCCATCTTCCACCAGTTCATGAGGACGGCGATGCAGCCTTGTTCGTTGAGAGCCGAGCACACCGTGGCGATGGACTTGACGTTGCCGCCGTGGCCGTTCACGAAGACAAAGCGACGCGCGCCGTAGGCATACAGCGAGTCGGTGATGCTCATAAGCACGTCGATGAGGCCCTGCACACCCAGCGACACGGTGCCCGGAAAGCCCATGAGGTCGTCGGTGGCGCCGTAGGGCACGGTGGGGGCAATGAGCACGCCGGGCTCGCGAGCCTCGATGAGGTCCATGAGATAGTCGGGCGCCATGGTGTCAGTGCCGAGCGGGTTGTGCAAGCCGTGGCACTCAATGGACCCCACGCCGATAAGCACGGTGTCGTTGTCTTTGAAATAGGCCTGGCACTGAGGCCAAGTGATACGAGCCAAACGCATGGCGGTCCCCTTTCGTTGATGCGGCCGGCGCGATGTCGGTCGCCCGAATTGAACGAGCGCCATTCTAGCCTCCAACGTTTGCATCTTGTAAACGGAAGCGCAACTCTCCTCAATCGCCAAGACCGCACCGGGCCCTCGCCGCCTCAACCTTGCGTGGCCGTTTTGAACTGAATGGTCGCCAATGTTTCCCTCATGGCACAAGCGGGCTATGATGCGTGCGAACCAATCACCCAACGCGGGCCGCCCCGTGCGGCCCGACATGTCAAACGAAAGGGGATTTGCTCCATGACTTGCTCCAACATCAATGCCGCAAGCATTGCCTTCGAGGACGCCGAAGTCGTCAACCTCATGGGTAAGCTTTCCAACGCCAAGAGCCCCTCGGGCTTCGAGGAGGAGACCCTCGCCGTCGTCAAGGAGTTCTGCGAGCCCTTCGCCGACTTCGAGCGCAACTCGCTCATGTGCGGCTTCATCAAGCCCAAGAACTTCTCGGGCACCAAGCCCGTCGTCATGCTCGACGCCCACGGCGACGAGGTGGGCCTCATGGTGAAGTCCATCCATGCCGACGGCACCCTCACCTTCATCAACCTGGGCGGTTTCTCCAAGGGCAGCACCATCGGCATGGAGGTGCTCGTGCGCACCACCGAGGGCAACTGGGTGCGCGGCGTCGTTGGCGCGAAGCCCCCGCACTTCATGACGCCCGCCGAGCGCGAGGCGGGCCTTGCCGGCATGGAGCTCAAGATCGACGTGGGCGCCACGAGCAAGCAGGAGGCCATCGAGAAGTTCCACATGGGCGTCGGCGAGCCCGTGTGCCCGGCCACCACGTTCCACTACCAGCCCGAGCAGCGCATGATGTTCGGCAAGGCGTTCGACTGCCGCGCCGGCGTGGCCGCCATGCTGCTGGCCATGCGCGAGCTCTCCAAGCTTGACCTGCCCTTCGACGTCGTTGCCTCGGTCAGCGCCCAGGAGGAAGTCGGCGAGCGCGGCGTGGCGAGCGCCGTGCGCCACTTCAACCCCAGCGTCTGCTTCATGTTCGAGGGTGCCCCGGCCGATGACACGTTCGGCAACCCCGATGACGCGCAGTGCTGCGTCAACCAGGGCCCGATGCTGCGCTATGCCGACTGCTGCATGATCACGCACCCCCGCTACCAGCGCTTCGTGCTCAATGCGGCCAAGCAGGCGGGTCTTCCCGCCCAGGGCGCGGTGCGCGTGGGCGGCGGCACCGACGGCGGCATCCCCTGCGTGGTGGCCGGCGTTCCCTGCCGCTACATCCACTCGAACTGCGCCATCGCCAGCATCGACGACGTGATGAACACGGCGCGCGTGGCCGTGGCAAGCGTGGCCTCGCTTACCCCCGAGGTCGTCGCCGAGTTCTAAGACCGCTGAGGGCGACAATTCCGCCGTTTGCCGGCGCCCAGCACGCTTCTGTGAAGATTTTAACCTCTCGTTCATGCACGCAAATTAACATAAAATATCAGATACAGGCCCTCGACCAGCACTTTTAATCTGGCCGAGGGCCTTTTGTTTCCAAGTGTGGAAATCTGCATCGTTTGCAGCCCTCTTAAATTTTTCCGCTGCCACAATACAAAGCACGGTGTTGGAACAGTCTGGTACAACCTGACGCCTTCAGCACAAGGGTACGACCCGGCCTCAGTCCGAGGACGGGTATACGAAAGGGAGACACACATGGACCTTCAGCTTAGCCGCCGCAATTTCCTGCTCAGCTCTGCTGCCCTGGGCACCCTGACCGCCTTCGGTGGCGTCAACGTCGCCAACGCCGACCCGGTCGAGAAGATCGTCATCGGCCGCGCCGTCGACTCCGATGACCTCGACCCCGTTACCTGCACGGGCAACCAAAACATCTTCATCTTCAACCTCATCCTCGATGGCCTGTTGAAGAGCTCCGACGACGGCTCCTCCATCGAGCCTTGCCTGGCCACCGACATGCCCGAAATCTCCGAAGACGGCAAGACCTACACCTTCCACGTGCAGGAGGGCCTGCTCTTCTCCGACGGCTCCCCCGTCACCGCCGAGGACTGGGAGTGGACCTTCACCCGCGCCATCGAGAGCGAG
>JAHZHK010000134.1:0-1000 GCA_019420325.1 Coriobacteriaceae bacterium
GCCGCGCTCCACGCCCATCTCAAGCAAATCAGCCCCTCCGATAGCCAGGTCGGCAACACAGAAGGCGCACCCGCGCTCAAGCTCTTCCTCGTACTGGGCCTGCACGCGATCGAGTTCCTTCATGCGCTTGTGGACGGCGCGATGGGCATGAGCGAGCGTGTCGGCACGTTTGAGACGCAACAGAAGCGAAAAAGCCTCATGCGCGCCGTCAGCCCCGGTGTTGAGGACCCTGTTGGCACGTGCGAGAGCGCGACGAATCCCTCGCGGGCTGTCCTCGATGGGCCGGTCGTGGTAATGCACAAGGTACTCCATGAGGCGAACTTCTCCTACCGGCCAGCGCAAGCGCGTATAGTCCTCCACCAGAAGGCGCGCCCCCGCCTCTTCATGCCCGTAGAAGTGACCGCGGCCGTCCTCGCCCAAAACGAAACACGAGGGCTTGCCAATGTCGTGGAGCAGCGTGGCGTGACACAGGGACGAAGGCGCATCGGCAGACAAAAAGCCCAGCGCATGCAGGCAATGCTCCCATACGTCATAACAGTGCCAGCGACTCTTTTGGTCGAAGCCGACCATGGGGGCCACATGGGGAACAGCCATTGCGGCCACGTCGGGAAACGCCCGCAGTGCATCGACGGCAAAGGGAGCCTCGACGATCTTGCCATATTCCTGGGCGATGCGCTCGACCGCCACCGAGGAAAGGGAGGGTGCCGTGGCATGGATAG
This sequence comes from Coriobacteriaceae bacterium, assembly GCA_019420325.1. Classification (GTDB taxonomy): domain Bacteria; phylum Actinomycetota; class Coriobacteriia; order Coriobacteriales; family UMGS124; genus UMGS124. The sequence continues at coordinate 720 of JAHZHK010000134.1, forward strand.
CTGCCGCCGTTGCGGCATCAACCGCAAAGGAAAGCTGTGCCGAGAAACGCACGCCGCGCATAATGCGCAGGGCATCCTCATCGAAGCGCCCAAACGGCTCGCCGACACAACGGATGAGCCCACGAGCCATGTCCGCTACACCCCCGAAGGGATCTACGAGGCCACGCGCCGGATTCCAGGCCACAGCATTGACCGTGAAATCACGTCGAGCGAGGTCTTCTTCGATGTTCTTCACAAAGCGCACCGAATCGGGCCTGCGGTGGTCGGTATAGGTCCCGTCG
>JAHZHK010000134.1:1010-4872 GCA_019420325.1 Coriobacteriaceae bacterium
TGGTGATCTCGATGGGGTCGCCGTCGATGAGAACGGTGACAGTACCGTGGGCCGAGCCCGTCTCAATCACCCGGTAGCCGGCTTCAAGAAAATGCTCGCGCGTGTGATACCAGAGTGCGTCGGTGGCGATGTCGACGTCATGACAGGGGCGACCCAAGATGGCGTCGCGCACAAAACCGCCCACCACGTAGGCCTGCTTGCCCGCGTGTTCCAAGACCTCGATGGCCTTTTTCGCACTGGACGGCAACGTTTCCGCCAACCGATCCTCGCATGTCATCATCACATCGCCCCCTTTCAGCTTTGATTGTCTCATCTTCCCACAACCTGACGTCCTATGCACTAGGAAGCCTCGATTATTATGGTCATGCTAGATGAAGGTTCAACTGGGAGGGCTCATGGGCCATATGGAAACAGCGTTCAAGAACATTACAACCCTGAGGGTCGGCGGTCCCATCGCCGATTTCCGCAGCGCATCCTCCCCTACCGAGCTTGCGCAAATCGTTGCGCAGGCCGATGCGCAGGCGACACCTTTGGTTGTCGTGGGCAGCGGCTCAAACCTGCTGGCTGGCGACAACGTGTTCGAGGGAACCGTCGTTCGTGCCTGCGACACCACTGGTCCTGTGGCTTTGACCAACGGCACCGGCGAAGATGGTGTCCGCGTCAAAGTGAACGTGGGATGCGTGTGGGACGACTTTGTACGCTGGTGCGTGGAGCGTGACCTGGCAGGACTCGAGGCGCTGAGCGGCATCCCTGGCCAGATCGGCAGCGCCGTCATGCAGAATCTGGGCGCCTACGGACAGGAAATCGGCACGTGCCTCACCAGCGCCACGCTGCTCGACCGCACCACGGGCGTCGTGGATGTCGTGAGCCGCGACCAGCTCGGTCTGGGATATCGCACCAGCATGCTACGCCGAAGCATGGACGAGAGCCAAAACGGCGGCCGTTGGGCGGCCACCCCGCGCTGGGTTGTCCTCGATGCCGAGTTCACCTTGCACAAGCAAGCCCGCAACCATGTGGACCACGCACAGCTCGCTCGTGCCTTGAGCTGCGAGACAGGATGCGAGATGGAGCTCGGAGCAATTCGCGACTCGGTCTATGAGGTGCGTGCAAGCAAGGGCATGGTCGCAGACCCCAATCCCGAGGGTCCTTTCCCCATCTATGACCGCTGGTCAAGCGGCTCGTTCTTTACCAACCCCGTCTTGACGCGCGACCAGGCTGCCGCGCAGCTGCCCGAGGGTGCACCTCTCTACCCCGCGCATGACGACGCACATGTGAAGACATCCGCCGCCTGGCTCATCGACCAGGCAGGCTTCCACAAGGGTTGGGGTGTGCACGGCGAGGCCTCGAAGGCCACGCTGAGCACCCTGCACACGCTTGCCATGACCAACCGCGGCCATGCCACGAGCTCCGACGTCGTCGAACTTGCACAGGCAGTGAAGGACGGCGTGTACGACAGGTTCGGCGTGACCCTACGCCCTGAGACCGTGCTCGTAGGTACCTCGCTGCACTAGAGGGCTCTGCCAAAACACGGATTGGCCCTTCTTCGCTCGTTGGTTTCAAACGTAAGAAGCCCCCGCTTGCTTCAAGGCAAACGGGGGCTTCTTTGTAAGCCTCAGATGGGAAAGAAACCCAGCTCGGAAGACTAGACGCGGGAGATGTACTTGGCCTCGCGGGTGTCAACCTTGATGCGGTCGCCCACGTTGACGAACATGGGGACCTGAACAGTGGCGCCGGTCTCAACGACAGCGGGCTTGGTGCCGGACTGGACAGTGTCACCCTTGAAGCCAGGCTCGGTCTCGGTGATCTCGACCTCGATGAACATGGGGGGCTGAACAGCGTAGAGCACGCCGTTGGCGTACTGCATCAGGCAGATGTCGTTCTCCTTGAGCCACTTTGCGTCGTCGCCCACAGTGGCAACCTCAAGAGATACTGCATCTCGCGAGTCTCCATGCGAACGCTCTCGAACTTGGCGGACTGCTGGAAGTTCTGCTCGTTCACGCGACCGGTGCGGATGTCCTTGTACTTGGTGCGGACGTAGGTGTTGCCCTTGCCCGGCTTGACATGCTGAGCCTCGAGAACAATGCAGTCCTTGCCATTGATGTTGACGCCCAGACCGGCCTTCAGATCAGTAATACCCAGAGTAGCCACAGGTTTGCCTTTCGCTCGCACTATGCCCGGCACGATTACCGGACTCTCAATAACTTTCGAATCATATCTCAGGTGGCCCGAGGCGCACAATACCCCATGCCCAAACACGCACGCTCTCCCTACACTCAAGACAGATGCGCCGCATTGAGGCCCATGAGGCATGTCGAAACGGAAGGGCATGACCCCCGCGTGCGACGAAATCGAGCGACGAGAACGCCTAGAGGTCGATGACGATGAGGTCGTGGGTGGACGCAGTGAAGGGCTCGAAGCCCCCCTCGGTGACCACGCCGTAGTCCTCAAGGCGCACGCCTCCCCAACCGGGCAGGTAAATGCCAGGTTCAACAGTACATACCATACCGGGCTCGTACACGTCGGTCGTCGTGCGACTCGTGCGGGGGAGCTCGTGGATGTCGATACCCACACCGTGACCGAGGCCGTGCGCAAAGTAATCGCCATAGCCAGCCTCGGCGATGATCTTGACGGCAAGCTCGTGTACCTCGCGGCACTTCACGCCGGGACGGATAGCCGCCGCACACGCCTCGTGGGCACGGCGCACGGTGTTGTAGATCTCAAGCTGCTTGGGGCTGGGCTGGCCCACCACCACGGTGCGCGTCATGTCGGAGCGGTAATCGCCCAGGCCCGCGCCGTAATCCATCAGCACGAAGTCGCCCTCCTGCACCATGCGAGCGCCCGGCCTTGCATGGGGGTTGGCAGAGTTGGGACCGCTAGCAAGGATGGTGTCAAACGCAAGCGCGTCTCCGCCATGGCTGAGCATGTAGTTGTCGAGCTCCACGCGCAGCTCCATCTCGGTGAGACCGGGACGAATGATGCCGCACATGTACGTGAAGGCCTCGTCGGTCACCTTCTGGGCACGACGCATGAGCTCGATCTCCTCGTCGTCCTTGACGGCGCGAAGCTTGATGATGTCGTCGTGGAGCTGGGCAAAGCGCGGGGCAAGCGAGCGATCCTCGAAGGCGCGACGCAGCTCAGAGGCCTGCGCAAGCGTGATGGTGTCCTCGACGCAGATGACGCCAGATGCCACATGGGCCTGCAGAGCATGACGCGCGACCCAGGACCCCATGCCGCACAGGTCCATGTCGAACTTCCACGGCGTGTCGGGACCGAGTGCCTCGAGGAACGTGTTGTAGTAGCGTGAGTCGGTATGGAAGAAAAGATCGTTCTGCGTGATAAAGGCAGTGTGCGCGTTCTCAAAGTCAAAGACGCGCGCCGCGCCCGTGAGCCAGCGCAGGTCGGCATTGTTGCGCAGCACGAGAGCGTCATAGCCGCGCTGCTCCATAAGGCTGCGAATCTTGGCAATCCTGTCTTGAACGGACATGTGAGACACCTTTCTCTCAGGTACGCCAAAAAAAGCGACGGAAGGCTACAGGAGCCCCTCTTCGTACAAAAGACCGCCCACCTTGTAGGCGACGTCAGAAAACGACAACCCGCGGATGTCCACGGTGTAATCAGCAGCAGCTTGATACAAGGGAAGCCTGTGCGCAAGCAGCGCTTTGGCATGCTCATAATCACCCAAGTCAGGGCGAATCTCGGGGTGGGTGATGTGTCCAAGCGCGTCGTCGAGGTCGAGGTCGAGAAAGACGACCTTGCCCATGGAGCGCATGAGCTCGACGTTGTCGGCACGCTCGATAATGCCGCCACCGCACGAAACCAGGCAGCTCTTCTCATGCGAGAGCCTCTCGAGCGCTACACGCTC
>JAHZHK010000134.1:4882-6741 GCA_019420325.1 Coriobacteriaceae bacterium
GATGCACCACCATGCGGTCGGTGTCGAGATGGCGACGATTGAACAACCTGCCCAGGTTACGCGCGACCGTGGACTTGCCCGCTCCGAGGAAGCCGATGAAAAAGATATGGTCGCAGCCCACATGGCGCGTATACCCTGCCTCGTTTTCAGGCTTGTCAGTCATGCAAAATCACTGTTCATGCTCGTCCGTCTCATGCGTCGTTTTCCACGGGAGATTCTACCATCATCAAGCCGTGCGCATACCCTACGTGAAAAGGGCGAGGTATAAGAAGCAAACTGCAAAGGTCGTGCACAAATACGGACCGAAAGCGAACGCCTTGTTGCCACGCAGCGTCTCCACCACGGAGGCGAGCACACACGCCACGGCAACGCATGGCAAAACCCAGGCACCAAGGGTAAGCGCAGCGGCGCCGATGAGCTTGATATCGCCCATACCCAGCCCGGCACCGCGGCCAGACACGGCCCGCCATATGACCTCGAAAGCCAAAAATGCCGCCGTCACGCCAAGCGCAACGACGGCACAGGATTTCAACCCCTGAACATACGGCAGATCCATGCCAAGCAGCGGCGTCATGTTGCCAGCCAGCCCCAACAGCGCAAGGGCTGCGACGCTGGCATTGGGAATGCGGCGGGTGCGGGCGTCCGACACCGCAGCCCACAGAAGCACGCCGAGAAACGCCGAGGAAAGCAAGACGGCCGCAAGAATCTCTAGCACGTGAGGGGCTCCCAGGTGCTTGCGGGCTTGAGACCATGGAGAAGCATGCGCTCCATGGCGCGCATGGGCGGCGAATACCACAGGTCCTGACTGCACTGCGGCACCACGAGAGCGTGGCGCATATGGGCGAGCTTTGCACCGAAGATGTCGGTGTAAAGCTGATCGCCGATAACGAGGCACTCTTGAGGCGTCAGGCCCATGTCGCGCGCTGCCTGAAGGAGCCCGCCGGGACGGGGCTTGTGAGCCTTTGCGACAAGGCCAGCCTCGAAAAGACGAGCGGTAGGCTCCACACGCTCGTAGTCGTTGTTCGAGACAAAGCAAATCTTGAAGCCAAGCTCACGAGCCCTGCGCATCCAGGCTTCGACCTCCTGCGGAGCGACGCCTGTGGTACGCGGGATAACCGTGTTGTCTCGGTCGAGCAGCAAACCACGCACCCCGCAGCGCTTGAGGTCGTCAAGGTCGACGACGTCTATCGAGGTTACGTAGCGCTGCGGGGCGATGATACCCATGGCCTACCCTACGATGCCGGCAGCGGCGTTGTACTCGTTGCGGGCCTCGTTGAACTCGTCCTCGTTGGTGCAGAACACATGCGTGCCATCAAGGGCAGCAGAAGCGACGTAGAAGTAGTAGTCGGTCTGAGCGGCGTTGATGACCGCGTTGATGGAAGACAGCGAGGGCGAGCAGATGGGACCGGGAATAAGGCCGAGGTTGGTGTAGGTGTTGTAGGGCGAGTCAACCTCGAGGTCAGCGTAGGTGAGCAGGTCGGCCTTGTTGAGCGCATAGGCGATGGCGGCGTCGATCTGCAGGTACCAACCGGCGTTGAGGCGGTTGTAGATGACCGAGGCGACGTTGGGGCGCTCGGCCTCTACAGCGGTCTCACGCTCGATGAGCGAGGCCATGCAGACAACCTGGTACTCCGACAGTACGGTGTTACCCTGGCCGACATGGCTCCAGTCGATGCCCGCCGTCTCAACCTGGAACTGCTTGAGCATCGTGCGGATGGCGATGTCAGGTGTAACCTCGTCCTCAAAGGTATACGTCTTGGGGAACAGGAAGCCCTCCAGCGAGTTGTTGTATGCACCGTTGAGGAACGTGAACTCGCCCACATAGTTGGACGCCTTGGCCTGCGCCATGAAGTCGTCGT
>JAHZHK010000135.1:0-6500 GCA_019420325.1 Coriobacteriaceae bacterium
CTTGTAAGCCCCTCTCGCGTGAAACCGGCATCTCAGCAGCCCGCTGGTATACCCACCATCACCGCCAGCCAGGCGGCCGGCGGCCTGTGCTTGCGCCACGCGGCCATTGTTCCTGCATGTCCACTATGGTATGCCCACACTGGCCTGACATGCACGACAACGTGGGCATCTAACGTGGACATCTAATATATAAGATGCCAACGCCGGCGCACAACAACCCCGCCTAACGGAAAAAGCCCCGCAGCGCCGCTCTTGAACAACGGTACCGCGGGGCCTCAAAGAATGCGCTCAGGCGTACGCCTTAGAAGTAACGCTCGAGCATACCCTTGAGCGCCTTGCCGTGACGAGCCTCGTCGCGGGCCATCTCATGCACGGTGTCGTGGATGGCGTCCAGGCCGTTCTTCTTGGCGCAGGTGGCAAGCTCGACCTTGCCGGCAGTGGCACCGAACTCGCAGTCGACACGCCAAGCGAGGTTCTCCTTGGTGGAGGCGGTCATGTGCGGCTCAAGCTCGCTGCCCAGAAGCTCGGCGAACTTGGCGGCGTGCTCGGCCTCCTCGAAGGCAGCCGTCTTCCAGTACTCGCCAATCTCGGGGTAGCCCTCGCGGCAGGCGATGCGGGCCATGCACAGGTACATGCCCACCTCGGAGCACTCGCCGGTAAAGTTGGCCTTGAGCTGGTCGAGGATGTACTGCTTGTCCTCGTCGGAGATGTTCTCGTTGTTCTTGACGGTCTTGGCGTACACACCGTACTCATGCTCGGCGGCAAGCTTCAGCTCGCCCTCGACCTTCTCGAACATGGAGGCGGGGGCATGGCACACCGGGCACTCCGCCGGGGGCTCGGCGCCTTCGTAGATGTAACCGCAGACCTTGCAGACCCACTTTGCAGACATAGGTGTTCCTTCCTCTCCTTGCGAGACGGACTGAGCCGACTCACGTTTTTGGGTGATTTGAGCAGGCGCATCTTCGGCACGGGCAGCCTGCAGGGCAGGCACGGAGCCAACGGCCGCGCCGGTCAACTCAGGCTTGGCCTGGCCAAGGACGGCACGGGAGCCCGCCTTGAGACGAGCGCGGTACTCGGCATACGTAAGGCTCGGAGCGTCACGCAGGCAGCGCGCCTCCACCACGCGGGCAGTAATCTGCACGTGACTGCCAAGCTCGAGCGTCTCAATGACCTCGCACGACACCACAGCGCTTGCCTGCAGGGAATAGAGCAGGCCGTTGCTCGTGCGCTCGAAGCCCTCGACGTCGGCGAACTTGGTGGCGGTGCGACCCGACTGCATGCCGAAGCGCTGGAAGAACTCCGCAGGAGTGTCCTGCGTCAGGACCGACAGGTTGAAGCAGCGCGAGGAACGGATGAGCTCGGGCGTGTAGTTGCCCGCCATGCACGAAACCGTGATGCACTTGGGCTCAGCGGCGGACTGAATCACCGCGTCGACAATGCACGCGTTGTCCTTGCCTTGCCACTTCGTGCTGAGCAGATACAGGCCATAACTCAGCTTGTAAAAAGCCTTTGAGTCAATCTGAGGCATCCTCGTCTCCCCCGTTTGCACAACACGTCTTACACCTGCACATACTAAACCTTTTTTGATAATTATTATCAATAAGGAATAAGACGCGCGAATTCTTCATATTGCGACGGACCCGCAGCGCGCGATTCCGTCGCGTGAAACTGTAGGCTTCCCCGCGCCAACGTGCAATAATCAAACTGCTTGCAATAAACGCCCTGTCACGGGAGGTATCACTATGGCTGCATCGCATGGACAGACGACCGAGACGCGCCCCTATGTGCCCTGGGAGCTGATGCACGACTTTATGTGCGACGCGTTTGTGGGATACGGCGTACCGCGCGTGGACGCCGAGATCTGCACCGACGTGCTGCTTGAGGCCGACCGTCGCGGCATCGAGAGCCACGGATGCAACCGCTTTAAGCCCATCTACCTCGACCGCATCCGCCGCGGAACCCTGTTGCCCACCACGCAGATCGAGGTGCTCAAGGAAACCCCCACCACGCTCGTGATCGACGCGCACGACGGCATGGGCATGGTCGCGAGCCACTACATGATGACGAGGCTCATTGAAAAAGCCAAGGCATGCGGCATGGCCGGCGGCGCCATCCGCAACTCCACGCACTACGGCATCGCCGGATACTGGACCAACATGGCCAGCAGCGAGGGGCTCATCGGCCTCACCGGCACCAACGCCCGCCCCTCGATCGCCCCGACCTTCGGCGTGGAGAACATGATGGGCACGAACCCCCTCACCTTCTCGCTGCCCACCGACGAGGACTTCCCCTTCTGCATCGACTGCGCCACGAGCATCGTGCAGCGCGGCAAGATCGAGTACTACGCGCGCCAGGGCAAGCCCACGCCCGCCGGCATGGTGGTCGGCCACGACGGCAAGACGATGACCGACAGCGAGGAGATCCTGCGCGCGCTCGTGGCTGGCGAGGCGGCGCTCGCGCCCCTGGGCGGCGTGGGCGAAGAACTCGCAGGTTACAAGGGCTACGGCTACGCCGCCGTGGTCGAAATTCTCTCGGCGGCGCTTTCGGGCGGCCAGTTCATGAAGGCGCTCACCGGCGTTGCCCCCGACGGCAGCCCGCAGATGTACCACCTGGGGCACTTCTTCTTTGTGGTGGACCCCGAGGCCTTCATGGGCGTCGAGGAGTTCCGCAAGACGGCCGGCGACATCTGCCGTGCGCTGCGCGCCTCCGAGAAGGCCCCGGGCGAGGAGCGCATCTACACCGCCGGCGAGAAGGAATACCTCGTGTGGCTCGACCGCAAGGACAAGGGCGTGCCCGTGGGCGAGTCGGTCCAACGCGAGCTCACCGCCGTGCGCGACGAGCTGGGCCTGGAGTACACGTTCCCGTTTGAGAGGTAGACAAGGGAGCGCGAAGCGAGCTCGCAGGTTGGCCCGCGGGCGGGCTGGCGGGTTGGCCCGAGGGCGGGCTGACGGGCTCGCAGGTTGGCAGGTTGGCGGGCCTCGGGCTGGCAGGTTGGCTGGCAGGTTCGCAGGTTGGCGGGTTCGCGGGTTGGCGGGCTTGCAGGTTGGCGGGCTTGCAGGTTGGCGGGCAGGCCGGCTGGCCTGCAGGCGGCTGGTGGGCTCGCGGGTTAGCCTGCGGGCGGGCTAGCGGGCTCGCGGGTTAGCCCGCAGGCGGGCCGGAAAGCACACGATACGCAAGGTGGGCGGCACCCATAATCGGACGCCACCCACCTTTTTCTCTTTGAGAACCGGACCCACATCGAGCACGCCTCATAACCAGCGAGGCCGACTCAACCGCAAAGCGGCGAGGCACCGGACTCTCACCTGCGCCCTACGCCAGGCGCAAACTCAGGCAGACAACAACCGCAACGAGGACGCACAGGCCAACGATGAAAAGCCAGCTCGCGGAACGGGCAAAGTTCATGGTCCAGCCAACGGAGAAACGCTTGGCTACGAACACGGCCGGGTCGTCGGGGTTCCAGTAGAAGACGCCCGCCTTCCAATGCTCGTCCTGGTCGGTGCGCATCTCGTCATCGCCATGAGCGAGCCCCACGGCGCGGGAGCCGTTCTGCCCGTAGCGCACAAACAACACGACGCTCCACGCCAGGGTTACAACAACAAGCACGGTGAGCGCGATCGCCCACGCACCCAGGCTCATCCAACCCGCCATGCACAAAGGAAAAGTGCCGAATGCAATCATGAGCAGGATGTTCATCGCCAAGGTAAAACGGCTCCACGCGCGGGTGAACAGTGCATATCCCAGAGCGCTCGCGTGCGGCGCTTCAGGCGAAACGGGACGCGACGAACGCACAATCGAGAGGTGCGCACCGGCAACGCACAGCCACACGAACAGCTGGAGCAGCGGCGAAGACGCCACGAGCCAGAGGGACTTATCCGCATACGAGTTCACGTTACCCGCCAGATCCATATGCATAGGCACCTGCTCGGGCATCTGAGGATAGAGCGCGAACCCAAGAACAACCGTAAGCGCGATGAGTGGCAGACACACCAGCTCGGCAGTAAGCGGCACCGGTCGGGGCAGCGGAGAACCATCGGGGTTGTCGGTCACTATCACACGCTCGCTGGAAACGGCCTGCCAGCCGCGCTTCCGCTTGAGCGCCCTCACCTTCGCACGAAAATGCAGCATGAGGGCAAATGAGACCACGGTCTGGAGCAGCACGGCACCCACCATGACCCAAGCGGCGGCGTCGCCCCATCCCGCAGCGATGCCACATGCCACAACGGCAGCAATGCTCGCAAGGGTCAGTCCGCTAACAGCGAGCGCATAGGTACGCTTCATGCGGCGCACTTCGGGCTCGGTATGCGCAATCGGGGGAATCGTGACGGCGAACAGCTCCCGGCTCGACATCATGTAAGGGATAGCGGCTTGCAAGCCTCCGCACACCGCCAGCACGCCAACAAGCAGGGCAATCATCGTAATCGTTATATCAACCATGGTGTGCTACCTCCCTATTGCATGGACTGAGTGTCGGCAAGGGCGCCGGCAACCCCGGAATCGGATTGGGCCGCCGGCGGGACGAACACCTTATCCGCCAGGTGCTGCGCCGCCGCAAGGAACGCAGCCCTGTCACCACCTGCCGCAGCGTAATCTCGAGCCGCCGCACAGAGCGCCTCGTTCAGACGATGGTCGGCCTGGGCAGTAAGACCATCGTCGCGCGTGCGCATGGGCTGGGCGACAAACGCACCGGCACGGCCGCGAACCACGAGGTAGCCGTCGTCGCGCAACAGGGCATACGCCTTGTTGACCGTATGCAGGTTGATGCCCAAATCCACCGCGAGTGCCCGGACCGACGGCAGTGCGTCTCCCTCGACAAGCTCCCCTGCCGCAATCGCCGCCACCACCTGGTCCCTCACCTGCTGGTATATGGGAACTCCCAGCGATTGATCGATGCGAACAATCATGCGTCCTCCCCTCCGCGTCACCTTCCTTTACGCCTGCAGTATATCACGCCTGTTCTAGTTGTTCTAGTACAGATAGAACAGATTTGAAAACGGGAAGCCCTACGGGAGATGCGGCACCGACTTCTGGCCGGCACGCAGGAAGCTCTCTCCACCCGGACAAGGAGCTCGCGATCGGGACGCCCGAGGACCTCACCGGGGCGGCGCACCCCACAGCCAACGAGCCGCTAATCGTACCAAGCAGCGACGGGGCCGCATGCATGGGCGGCACCTGGGCACAGGCGTGCGAGGTCGGTCCCGCCACGCGGCCCGTGCCTCGCAAGGCCCGCAGCCCCGACAACGCGAGGCGCGAGGGGGTCTTCGGCATCCGGCCCCGCACAGTGGCAGCAAATCGAGTTTCGGTGCAGTTCTGACCACCCCAGTGGCAGCGAAACGAGTTTCGGTGCAGTCCACCTGTATTGGCGGCAAAACGAGTTTCGGAGTAGATGTGGTCTTATCCGTACCTATAAAAGTCCGTTATACGACAAGTCCAGAACTCAAAAACGATCTCTTTTCTTGTCAAAACGAGGTCAAACTCGGCCTCTCTGCCGCGGTGGAATTGATTTCACTACTCCGAAACTCGTTTCTCTGCCAATGGGGCCCTCTCGACTACTCCGAAACTCGTTTTTCAACCAAAAAGGCTGCCTCTCGACACCACGGGACGGCTCCCGCCCACCACGGGCCCCAGGCAACGAGGCCATTGCAATAAGAGGGCGCGCGATTCTCTCCACAACACGAGCCCCAGTGAAGAGGGCGAGCAAGCCCCACTCTTTGGCAACTCGCTCAAGCAAGTCAACAAAAGGGAATAGACAAAAAAGCGAGTCCGACGCCATGCCGGACCCGCCGTTAGCTGAGCCGTGTGGATGGCCATGCATCCGGCATGTAATTGGGCCTACCACTTGCCGCAACAAGCAAGCGGCCGCTTGTCCAGTGCCATGCCAGGCCCTTCGTCGGCCAGGGAGCGCAGGCTGCTATTAGCCAGTTCCTGGCAGAATGCTCCCGTCGGCATCTGCCCGCGCATTGCGAACTACAGGTCGAGGACAAACCCCGTCTCCCTGAGATACATGTGCCCCCATCCCGGATACCCTGGCTGCCCAATTTCAGGCTCGCAGTCCCCCGCGCAGGAAGCCGCCAGCCCCATGGGCGCCTCCTATCCACTCGCCATCGTCCGCAGTCCCCGGCCGGGAAACTGCCAACCCAATGCAAGATCGAGCCCGTCCCAAAATGTGTCACGAGGGCAACCGGGCGACAGGCGTGCAACCAGGCCCGCCACCCGGTTGCATACAATCACCCAGGCACTCGCAGCACGATCAGAGCCATCTGCACAGGGGCCAGCGCACATGAACACAAGGGAGCGTGTGCGCGTCTCGGGATGCTTGCACCGTATGGGACGCCGCGCACACAACGCGCTTGCCCGTTCCCTATCGCGTCACGTAGGCGCGCACCAGCTCAAAGGTGTTGCGCACGCCGTCGGTATGGGAGCGCTCGTAGTTGTGGGAAGCGTAGACGCCCGGGCCAATGAGGCCGTGGCGAATGTCGAAGCCGGCACGCAGGGTGGCCTCC
>JAHZHK010000135.1:6510-6717 GCA_019420325.1 Coriobacteriaceae bacterium
GCCGTAGTGCGGGTAGACGTCGATGGCGTAGTCGAGGCCGAGCTCGTGAGCAAGGCCCGCAAGCTCACTCACAACCTCGTAGTTGTAGGGACCGCCGGAATCCTTGGCACAGATCGACACCATGCGCTCGGTGCAGCCCAGGTCGTCGCCCACGCATCCCATGTCCACCGAGATCATCTCCTCGGTGTCGGCCGGGACAAAGGTGGC
>JAHZHK010000136.1 GCA_019420325.1 Coriobacteriaceae bacterium
GCAGCATATTGATGTGCCCTCCTTCGCTAAATGTTCGACTGCGCTCCTCCTCGCCCTGACCCTCTCCACAACTGGAATCGCTAGCAGCAACAACCCGTGGGACATTCGCACTGATGCCGGATGCATCAATCTGCCCGAAGCCTGGCATGAAAAGGTGGCCGTCAGCACCGCGAAGACCACAGATGGCTCAAGCGTCACCATGGTCTTCCCTCTTGGCCAGGAAACGCACCCTCTTGTTGCATTCGGGCAGGTCGGTGATTATCTCCAAGAAGATGCAGGCAACATGATGATTATTGAAGCCACGACTCATTATGGTTCGAACTACACCCTATGGGGCTTCGATTACAGCGACTCCGTTTCCGAGCTGCCCAAATGGGATAGTTCCATTCCTTTGGTCAACGCCTGGCAGTTGAGCACGGGAGGCAACCCCGATATGGATTCATTAGAGTTCCTGCAGCAAGAAGTTGTACCGACATTTTGCGCCGCGTAGGATATGCGGCCGTCATCGCATGGCATATGGTATAAGGGAGAGGGATATGCAACCATCGTTATCCGATCTTGAGCTCAAGGTCATGGCAATCATCTGGCGCAACGGCGGGCAGGCCAGCGCCAAACAGATATTTACCGAGATGAACGGTGAGTTTGGCTACACGCGAGGGGCCGTGTACGCCCTCATCCACCGCTGCATTGAGAAGCGCGCAATTGAGCGAGAGGACCCCGGCTTTGTCTGCCGCAGCATCGTCGACCCCGATGAGATGCGACTTGGGGAGACAAAGAAGCTGATAAACACGGTGTTTGACGGTTCTGCCTCAAAACTCGTCTCTGCCCTGGTCTCCCATGGTGAGATGACCTCGGAGGACATCGCCGAACTGCGCCGGATGATTGACGAGATTGAGTAAGTCTCATCACCGTCACGCTCCGGTCCCTTACGCTCACGCACGAAAAGAAAAGATGGGTATGCTTAAATAGTTGACATTCGTATTCTGTATGATATTCTCTCTATCAAACACCGGTGCTGCCATAATCAATCTCTTCGAAGCATGGGGGTACTGAAATGCCACCCGAAATTTCTATCCTTGCTGCGGCAATCATGGTCGGATTGATTGTCTATTACATTGTCAAGGCAATCAACAAGCACCGATAGGCTCATGAAGATCAAGCCCCGCCTGTTCCAGCACACTGGGGCAAGCGGGGCTTATCCTTTATTAGACAGTCTGTTCCAACGTCCATCTCCAGGCAGGGACGATGCGGATATCACCATGGGAAGTTGACTCTGCGCCATATTCGTCGAGAGTGACGATTGTTGCGCGGGCGTCGGGAAAAAGGGCCATCGCCTCTTCGAGAGCCGAGGCCTCGCGCTTCCTCGTGCGCTCGTCGTCCATGCTGAGACAGACTTGCACAAGGTCAAAGGCCGTGCCGAACGCCTCGTCACCCCAGATGAAGTCGACCTCTTTGCCGCTGGGAAGCTTGAGCATGGAAACTTCCCCGCGCCTCCCCGTTTGCCTGCGGCGACGTAACTCGAGGTAAACCGATGTCTCAAGGGCACGCGTGAGACCATCCGTGGTTGCGGGGCTCATGGCATAGAAGAGGCCCGTATCCACGGCATATTCCTTGAACCCGCGCAGGCGGCTGCGCTGAAGCGAGCGAGAGAAGTCGTAGACGCCGTAAGACAGATGCGCGTCCTCCATGGCATCGAGCATCTCGGCTATCTTCTCGCGTCCCGGCGAATAGCCCGAAGATGTCCCCTGATTGTGAGCGCGACTGATGGAAAAATCTCGGGCAGAAGACGCAACGACGCTGCGGGCAAGGTTTCGCACAAAGGAAGCGAACTGTCATTCTGAGTGACAGATTTAGGCAAAAACTGTCATTCTGAGTGACAGTTTCGGCAACATGCTCGCTCGCTGACAAAAAGAAGCGCCGTCTGCCCGGGCGAAGTGGGACAGACGGCGCTTGGGGATTGCGATTGATGGTTGCCGGAGATTACTCGCGGGTCACCTTGACAGGCTGGCCGAAGCCGGCCTCGAGGAGCTGGGAGAGCCAAGCGGTCGAATCCTCGCCGGGCGCAGGCTGGGAGGGAGAACCAAAGGCCACACCGGGAGCCGAGGCTGTAGGCTGGGCCGCGGGCGCCGGAGCTGCGGGACGGGCGGCAAACGCAGGCTGCGCGGCAGGAACCGAGTCCGCCGGCTGCGCCGGAGCGGCAAACGCAGGAGCAGCGGGGGCTGCAGCGACAGGCGACGAGCCGAAACCGGCAGGCCGCTGGGGTGCGGCAGGCCTGGGTGCAGGCGCAGGAACTGTGGGACGAGGAGCCGACGTAGGCACTGCGGGCTGGGCCTCAGCGGGCGCAGGCTCGTCCCAAGGAGTGCCATAGCCGTCGGCGGGAACGTCGGCAGAGACGTCCTGGTAGCCGTCGTACATGTCGTCGGGCACAAACTCAAAGGCAGGCGCATCGTCAACGGGAGCCACAGGCTGAGGCGCCGGCGCAGCGGGCCTATTCCCGGCGGCAGGTGCCGGTGCGGTGGAGGTGGCCTGCGGCATGCGGGCAAATGCAGGAAGGGCGGCGTCTCGGGCAGCAGGCACAGACTGAGAGGTTGCAGGCTGGGCCGCGGACGCGGCCTGGCCGGTCTGCGGCATGCGGGCAAATGCGGGCAGAGCGGCGTTCTGTGCCGACGCGGCAGGAGCAGCAGGCTGCTGAGGCATGCGCGCGAAGGCGGGCAGGGCGGCATCGCGCACGGGCGCGGCGGCAGCTGCGGCCGAGGCGGCAGCAGACTGCCTGGGCTGGGCACTAAACGAGGGACGTGCAGTCGGGGCCGCCTGCGCAGGCGCTGCGGCAGGTGCAGTGGGTCGCACAGGGCGACCGGGTGCCGCACCGGCGCCCTCTACACGGATGGCAACCGCACGCCCCATGACTTTCTCGGCCGCCTGCTTGATGGCGTTCATCGAGTTGGGCGTCTGCAGCTGCTTGCCGATGAAGTCGCCGCCGGGATTGACGATAACGAGAGAGCCGTCGGAGTCGAAATGGCCCGTAACCTTGTTGAGTAGGGCAATGACCGGCCTGAAGATGGCGCATGCCTCCTGGCAGATCTGCCCCCAGTGGGCATCGGGCGCCTGCGGGGTAACTGCCGTGGGGGCAGCCGACTGCTGGGCAGCCGCAGGTTGAGGAGCGGTGGGAGCAGCCGAAGCGGCACCCTGCTGCGGCATGCGCGCAAACGAGGGCAGTTGCGAGGCGCCGGCCTGAGCAGGGGCGCTCGGGGTCTGAGAAACCGCGCGCTGTGCCACGAGTGCGGGAGCCGTCATTGCAGCAGGCTGGACCGCGGGCACCGGTGCTGAAGGAGCGGCAGGCTGAGCGGCAAGCGCAGGAGCCGCCGCCGACTGCTGCGGCATGCGCGCAAACGAGGGAAGCTTGCTTCCGGCTGCCTGCCCAGCAACCCCGCCACCAGGCTGACCCGCACCGGCCGCGGGCGCAGTTGCCCCGCCGCCAAGCCGGCCCGCACCACCAGCAGGCGCGGCAGCGGGCTGGGCCGCAGCCGCAGGCGCGCTCGCCACCGCGACCCCGCCGGCCTTCACGGCCGCAAGCTCCGCCTCGAGCGCCTCCACGCGGGCTGCAAGCGCCTCAAGCGACAGATCGGCCTTAGGACGCGCCATCCTCGTGAGCGCCACCTCAAAGTCAAGGCGCTGGTCAGTGGAGGTACGCAGGGTGTCCTCGAGGCCGCCGAGCAAATCAAGAATGTACGCGAGGCGGTCAGCCCCGCCGAACTTGGCGGCCTGGGCCACGAACTCCTCGGACCTTGCCGCGTCGCGCAGTGCACCCTTGCCGGCCACAGCGGCCACGTAGACGTTGCGCATGTGGCGCGTGAAGTCGCGCACGTACTGCTCGATGTCCATGCCACGCGAGCTCATCTCGTCCACGCGAGCGAAGCACCCGGCCACGTCGCGGGCGGCCACAAGCTCGGCCATGCCCGAAAGCGTGTCGTCGGCCACCTCGCCGAGCAGCTCGCGGGCGTCTTCCACACGCACGGTGCCGCGGCCGTGCACCGAGAGCGTCTCGAGCGTTGACAGAGCGTCGCGCAGGCCGCCACGCGCATGGCGGGCGACGAGGGCCAGTGCCTCACTGTCGTATTCGAAACCCTCGGAGGTACACACGAACTCAAGGCGCTCGGCGATGTCGGCGTCGGAAATGCGGTGGAACTCCAGGCGCTGGCAGCGCGAGAGCACCGTCTCGGGAATCTTCTGCGGGTCGGTGGTGCACAGCACGAACACCACGTGCGCCGGAGGCTCCTCCAGCGTCTTGAGCAGCGCGTTGAACGCCGCCGTGGTGAGCATGTGGACCTCGTCGATCACATAGACCTTGTAGCGGCCCTGTGTGGGGGCAAAGGCAACGCGGTTGATGATCTCGTCGCGCACGTTGTCAACGCCGGTGCGCGACGCGGCGTCGAGCTCGTACACGTCGGGATGCGTGCCACGCGCAATCTCCTGGCACTGCTCGCACGTACCGTCGGGGTGCGCCGTGGCAGCGCCGCCGCCCGCCTCGCACATGAGGGCCTTGGCCAAAAGGCGCGCCGTAGTGGTCTTGCCGGTACCGCGCGGGCCCGTGAAGAGGTAGGCATGAGCCATGCGCCCGTCCGTCAGGGCGTTCTGCAGGGTCGAGACGATATGCTTCTGTCCCACCATGCTTTCAAACGTCTGCGGGCGGTACTTGCGAGACAACGACCCCATGCGAGCTCCTTGGGCGTGCGGTGCGCGGTCTTGGTGCCCACAAGTGTACGGCATTCAGCCCCAAACAGTGTAGAGAACAGGTGGTATGCCGTCTCGCCAGCTTGCCCGGCAGACCCTCCCGCCAACACGCCGCCGCTCGAAGAATCCCCTATTCATCCAGGCAGTTCCACCTGGCAAGACCCTGTCAGCCCCCTTGTCGTCGCATAAAAAAGCCCCGCCAGCACCAAATGCCAGCGGGGCGCGAAAAACCATGGGGCCAGACTTACCTCGTGCGCTTGTCCGTCTTGCGGGCGATGACGTCGCCGACCGACTGGATGACCTGAACGAGGATAACGCACAGCACGACGGAGACGATCATGACGTCGACCTTGTAGCGCTGGTAACCGTAGCGGATGGCGATGTCGCCCAGACCGCCGGCACCCACGCAGCCCGCCATGGCGGCATAGCCGAAAAGCGTGATGAAGGTGATGGCCGCACCGCGAATGAGCGACGGCAGGCTCTCCTTGAGGTACACCTTCGTCACAAGCTGCCAGGTGTTGGCGCCAAACGACTGGCCGGCCTCCACAAGGCCGCCGTCGATGTCGGCCAGGCTCTGCTCCACCATGCGCGCAACAAAGGGGATGGCGCACACCGTAAGCGGCACGATGGCGCCGGGAACGCCCAGCGAGGTGCCGGCGACCAGGCGCGTGAACGGGATGATGCACACAAGTAAGATAATGAAGGGGATGGAGCGAAGCACGTTCACAATCCAGCCGAGCACGGCGTTGAGGACAGGCTTGGGATGCAGGCCGTTCTTAGCCGTGATCACAAGGATGACGCCCAGCGGCACGCCCACGAGATAGGCGAGCAGCACCGAGACGCCCGTCATCACGATGGAGTCGCACACGCCCTTGGCCATGAGGTTGCCGTAGGTGTCGATAAAGGTCTGGACAACGGATACGATCTCGTCCATGGCTTAGGCCTCCTTCACGTCGTCGAGCACGACGTCGCCGCCGGTCACGATGGAGTCGTAGGCGAGCAGGGCCTTCGTGACCTTGCTGCGCGGATTGCGGAAGACCTCCTGCGTGGGGCCCTCCTCCACGATGCGGCCGTCGTCGATGACGGCGATGCGGTTGCAAGCCTTCTGCGCCACCGCGAGGGAGTGGGTGATCATGATCATCGTGACGCCGAGTTCCTTGTTGATGTTGCCAAGCAGCTCGAGCACGCCCACCGTGGTGCGGGTGTCCAGGGCGCTCGTCGCCTCGTCGCACAACATGATCTTGGGGTTGTTGGCAAGCGCGCGGGCAATGGCGACGCGCTGCTGCTGACCGCCGGACAGCTGGCTGGGATAGTGGCCCTCTTTGTCGGCCAGGCCCACCAGCTCAAGAAGCTCGCGGGCACGCTTGGCGCGGTCCGCCTTGGGCATGCCGCCACGCACCTCGAGGGGGAACATGACGTTGGCCAGCACCGTACGCTGCTGGAACAGGCTGAAGTTCTGGAAAATCATGCCGATGGAAGAACGCAGCTCGAGCAGCTTCTTGCCGGAGTAGCCCGAGATGTCCTGGCCGTCGATGATGATGCGGCCCGACGAGGGGCGCTCCAGCAGGTTGAGGCAGCGTACAAGCGTGGACTTGCCCGCGCCCGACGAACCAATGATGCCGAAGACGTCGCCGTCGTTGATGGTGAGGTCTATGTCATGCAAGACATGGTGAGGGTTGTCGGTGCCCTCCCCAAAGACCTTGTTAAGGTGTTCGATTTGAATCATGTCTCTCTTCCCCTATGTGCTCGAACGCTTTTTGGGCCCCGAGCTGCAGCGGGGCAACTATACGCGAAAAGGGGCACGGCGATAAACGCCGCGCCCCATAAGCTGATACGAACCATCAAACGCAAGGTGCCGAGTCGAAGAACCTCGCTAAGACGGTGGTCAACCTCATTCTTACTTTGCCTGCTCAAGAGCCTCGTCGACGGCCGTGAAGATGGCCTTGGAGGTGACGGTGGCGCCGGAGACGGCGTCGA
>JAHZHK010000137.1 GCA_019420325.1 Coriobacteriaceae bacterium
AAATCTTGCCGCCCTCGACGGTCACGGTCACAGGCACGTCGCCGCCGATGCCCTTTGCCGAGCCCTCGTAGGTGCCGTCGGCGACGGTCGAGACATCGGTCTTGGTCGCAGCGGCCTCAGCCTGGGCGGCGGCCTCGGGGTCGACGTAGTTCACGTCGCCCTTGGTGACGTTGGCCAGGTCGTAGCCGGCGAGCTCGGCGACGTGGCGGGCAACGTGACGGCCGAACGTCACGGTGCGGCCGCAGGCGCAAGCCACGATGTACTCGGGGTAGTTGTTGCCGAAGAGGCTGCCCGAGCAGTCACCGGCAGCATAAAGACCCTCGATGACCTGGTCGTTCATGTCGAGAACCTGCATCTCCTCGTTGATGCGCAGGCCGTCGACCGTGGTCAGGAAGCTGCCGCCGTACCAGCCGCCAAAGAACGGGGGGTTGCGCAGCTCGGAGAGGCGGTAGGCCTCCTTGCCGAACTCGTCGTCCTCCTGGGCGTCGAACATCTCGTTGTAGTGGTCGCACGTGGCCAGGAAGGTCTCCTTGGCCTCGCCCTCAAAGCCCAGCTTGTCGGCAAGCTCGTCGAGGGTGTCGGCCATCAAGATGGTTCCCTCCTCGATCTTGTCGGCGAAGAACTCCTCGAGGGTGATGTCAGGCTTGGCGGCCAGCTGCTGCTGAATCTGACGGGAGCAGCCGATGGTGTTGAAGCGCTTGATGTCCTCGCGAGCGTTGTTGTCAAACACCTGGCAGAAGACTCCGCCGGGCTTTTCGGCAGCGGTGTTGAGGTCGAAGTCGTACGGCGTGGACTCGTTGCCGTAGCGGCGACCGTCGCGGGCGACCTTAAGGAAGGGCTGGGAGCCGATGTTGTACTGCTTGCCCTGGCCGGCGAAAGCACCCGTGCCCTCGGTGGACACATAACCGGCATCCTCGCCGGGCTTCACGAGGCCGCGGTTGAAGAGCATGGGTGCGGGGTCCTCGTCCTTCTGGGCGCCAATCCACATGGCAGCCTTGATGCCGTCGCCCGTGTCGTTAGTGTTGTAGTACACGAGCGTCACGACGCGATCGATGATAGGGGCAAGCGCCTTGCACATGGCGGGGTTGGCCGGATAGCCGCCCGTAGCCAGCAGCACGCCGGCGCTGGCGTTGATGCGCACATAGCCGTCGGCAGTCTGGAAGATGCCGCCCGTCACGCGACCCGTCTCGTCCTGTTCGAGCTTGACCAGGGTCGTCTCGTAGCTCACGTTGTAGCCCAGCGAGTTGATGTAGCGCTCGAAGATCTCGTTGCGAACCAGCCTGTTGCCCTCGGCGTCCTTGCCGGAGTAGTAGTGCTCGGTGTAGGGGATGTAGTAGCAGGTGCCACCCGTGGGGTCCTGGTTGTCGACGTCGAGGGCGCAGGTCATGCCGGCCTCGGTAAGCAGCTCGTCAAGCCAATCGATCATGCTGGCGCTCTCGTCGATCCAGACCTTCCAGACGCGGGGGTCGCACTTGCCGGAGGCGTAGCGCACGAGTTCGTTGAGGAGCTTGCCCTTGTCGTCGGACACGCCGGCGGCCTCGCAGTACTTGGAGTTGACGGCGCCGAGCCAGTGACGCGTGGAACCCACCAGGGAGCCCTTCTCGGCGACGATGAAGTCCATGCCGAGCTCTGCGGCGGAAGCGGCAGCGGCCATACCGGCGTTGCCTGCGCCCACAATGAGCAACTCGCACTCGCGGGTCTCGACGATGTCGGACTCGGCGATCTCGGGAGCGGTGCCGAGCCAGTCCTCAGAGCTGCGCTCGGGGGCCTTGGCCTGAGCCTGCTGGGGAGCGGCCGCGAAGGTGAGGCTGCTTGCAGCGGCGACGGCTGCGGATGCGGCGGCACCAGCGGTGAGAAGCGAACGGCGAGTCATTTCCATGGGTGATACTCCTTTGCTCGATACGTGCCTGGGTTACGAGGCGGTACTTGCAACGCTTGGACGGCGAACTCTGTCGGCGGGCATGGGGTGCAGGGTGCCGCGTGCCCCTTGGACAACGCATACTGTGCCCCCTGTGCGCCCAAAACACCTCGCACTCGTGGGTCGAACTCATCTACCAGGCATTTTGTTGTTTCTCAGCCTCAATTTTTCACGCCTCATACCGTCCTCGCCCCCGTGGGTCGATTTTGCGCGACCTGGTGTTTTGTTGATTCAAGCTGTCAAGCGCTGATACACTTGCGACTACGTGGCACAAGGAAGGCGTTCGGACACGGGGTAATCTTCGGCGCTAAAGCCGGCTAGTCCGCGACCGGCCTAAAGCAGCGCGCATTCAGGCGTGGGAGAACCAAGAAAGGTACACAATGAGCGAGACGACATCGCAAGGCTGCTCGCCCGACAAAACTGGCAAGCGTGCGTCTCGCACGGTCTGGCTTGCCGCAGCATGCGCCGTGGGCACCTATCAGCTCAGCATTACACTTCTCAACATGTCAGTCTTTCCACTCTTCAAGCCCGTGTTCTTGGAAGCCCGCGACATAGGCACACTCTTTGCTGCTGCCCTGGCGCTCGCACTCTATTTGCTCCTGAGCAAGCATCCCCGACTTTGCCAGCCACGCACCTGGATGGGTGTCTCCGCAGCGTGCTACCTCGTCGGCGTGCCCACAATCCTTGCTGGAACATGGCTCGCAAATCCCGCGCTGCTTATTGCTGGCATGCTGCTGCGTTCCGTTGCCACCGTTTGGTTTGGCACCACCATCGTCTTGCAACTCACGAGCCTCGCCATGGACCAAGGCACCCGGCGCACCCTCGCGGCCTTATGCGCCGGCTTTGCCTTAAGCTATGCACTCGAGCTCCTTGTGACAGCGCTCCCCCTCACGGCGCACCTGGCGATTTTCTTCGCGACGGGCCCCATCGTCATGGCGCTCACGTATCGCCCGTCTTTTTCACTCGTAAGCGATATGGCACAAAGCGCCCCCGCCTCCGAGCTGCGCGTGACAAACCCTCGCTCCTTCGTGCCGATAAGCAGCGCGCTTTTTGTGACACTCGTGCTGCTCAAGGCCTCTTTCGGCTTCGCGATGACGTTCTCGAGCGTTAACGCCACGCCTCAAACCACCGTACTGGCATGTATCCCCGCTCTGCTCGTCGCCTGCGCCCTGCTCGCATGCAATCACGTGGGACTCGACGCGCTCTACAAAGCCGCAATGCTGTGTGTGCTGGCGGGCTTCCTGCTGGTAAATCCCCTGATCGACTCACTGACGGGCCTGCCTGCAATGTCAAACGTGATGCTGCGTGCAGGGGCGGACCTCACACGCATGCTCGCCTTCATGCTCGTCGCCAACCTCGGCGCCCGCAACCCCATGGCCGCGACGGGCATTACCCTGTTTGTAGGCGGTGCCAACTCCTTGGGCAGCGTTGCGGGAGCCCAGCTCGGCCTGCTCGCCAACGACGCACTCGCACGTGATCCCGCGCTCTTTGCGCTGCTCCTTGCCGTCATCGTGTTCGCCTTCGTCGCCTTCAACGTGCTGACCCCCGACGTCTTCAACTTCGACAAGACCGTACGCGAGGTGGAGGCGGTGCGGCCCGTGAAGCAAATTGAGCAGGTAGACGCCCTCGCGCAGGCGTGCAAGGCGGCGGCTGCCGTATACGCATTAACCCCGCGCGAGGCCGAAGCGCTCGAGCTCCTCGCGCATGGGCGCAACACGGCAGCCATCCAGGAGCGCATGGTTGTATCGCGCTCCACTGCCAAGACACACGTGCGCAACGTCTACGCCAAACTCGGCGTGCATTCTCAGCAAGATTTGATTGACCTGGTAGAAGGGCTGAAATAGCAGTGAGAAATCTGAACAGCGTCAACCTGTGGCTCAACGGTGCCCCGCAGGAGGTACACGCGACGTGCGAGCGCCTCATGAGCGAGGTTGCGACCATGCGCGGCACGCAGACCATCTACCCCGCTCAGGACGACATTCTCAACGCACTGGCTTACACGGCGCCCGGCGATGTACGCACCGTCATCCTCGGGCAGGACCCTTACCACGAGCCCGGGCAGGCTATGGGCCTGTCGTTCTCCGTGCCGCAGGGCCAGAAGCTCCCGCCGAGCCTACGCAACATATATAAGGAGATGGCCGCCGACCTGGCATGCGAAGCGCCAAAGTCCGGCGACCTTACCGGGTGGGCTGAGCAGGGCGTTTTGTTGCTGAACACGACACTCACCGTTGCAGAGCACGCCGCCAATTCCCACAGCAAGCTTGGCTGGCAGGTATTGACACACTACCTGGTCGAGAAGTGCTTCACGCTGCCCCAGCCGGTAGTGTTCCTGGCATGGGGGCGCTTTGCCGTGGGCCTGGTGGAAGAGGCTCGCCTGCACGCAGGCGCCGCAGGGGCGGCAACGCTTGACAACAAGTTCGTGCTAGCCTCCACGCACCCCTCGCCGCTTTCGGCCAGCAGGTCGAGCGCAGGGTTGCCGGCGTTTCTCGGGTCGCGCCCATTCTCGCAGGCAAACGAGCTGCTCGAGGGCGCAGGGGCGCAGGCGATTGACTGGGGACACGTAGGCTAGCAGGCGCGCGCCGCTGGTCGGGCTAAGTCCTCGGTTATAGTTGAACGGGCACTCGCAAACCAGCAACGGGCAGGGCAGATGGAGACGCCGAGGCAAGCCGTGCCTAAAGCCAGACCTCAAGCGCGTTTGAGCTGCGCGGGCACGATGCAGTCGTAGCGCACAGCCTTGCCCTCAACAGAATGGCTCGGCTTGATGCCCGCCAGATGCGGTGCCTTGGGCGGGCGTTTGACAACCACCTTGCGCGGGCGCACACTCAGCGCGGCCGCCATGAGCTCTTCCTCGTTTGCGCAAGGGCACTCGAGATGGTGCAGGAGCTGGAACTTCTTCTTCACGGCAGCCGACTTCTGGCGCGCCGGGAACATCGGGTCGAGGTACACGACATCCGGGTGCGGCTCAGCGCTTTGCGCGATGCGCCCAAGCTCAGCCACGCTGTCCACCTGGCGCAGATGCATGCGTGCGACAATGGGCGCGAGACGCTCGTCCAAGGCAGCACGGACAAGGGCGTCCTCAAGCAGCGAGGCAATCACGGGATTCGCCTCGCAGAGAACGACGTCGAAGCCAGCGGCGGCAAGCAGGAAAGAGTCCTCCCCTAGCCCAGCCGTCGCATCAAATACCCGCACGCCAGGCATGCCCTTTATCCGGGCGACCTTCACAAGCAGCTCGCCCGACAACCTGTCCAGCCTGATGCGCGGCAACATGGTGGCGAAATCGGCGCACAGCTCCATACCGTCGCCGGCCAGCACAAGACCGCACTCTTCACGGCGCAGCTCGAGCCCCGCCGCTCGTGCCATCTCCTCTGCCTGAGTCATGCCCGTCCCCTTTCCGCACGCATGCCGCACCGCTCAACGCGAGTCAACGTGGACCATTATAGAAAAGGGTTCGCCGACTTTTGCCGACGGCCCCTCAGGTCATGTCGCTGTCGCAAACTCCCCGTGTTAACGCTCTCGGGGCCTACGCTGGCGCAATGCAATCACCGCACCAGCGGTAAGAGCTGCGGTGCCTCCGAACGCGACACCGACGAGCGCACCGGTACTGGGGGTCTCGTCGCCCATCTTGGGAACGGCACAGTTCAACCTGCGACGCCGCAAGGCACCGCAGCAAAAGGACAAGCCCTCCCTGCTCCGAACAACGTTGGCGAACGACACCGTGGCCAACCCCCGGCCACACTCGGAAGCAGCTCGGAAGAATACCATAGAGCGCCTCGACCCGAAATTCGGATAAACCCTACCTAAAAAGCTGAAAGCCTCCCGTGGCACCTGTCACTCGACGTCACGTGCCATAGCTCACACCGGGTCGCTCGGGAGCCTCTTCGAGTATGTCACGCACCAGTTCCAAAAGGCCTGCTCGGCGTTGTCGAGCGCATGCGTTCGAAGTCTCTCGATACCAAAACCCCAGCTCAGCTCCCTCAGGGGAACGGCAACGACAGAATCGTCGTGGGCAAACACCGACAGGTTCACATGGTGACGGGCGGTGAATCCCACCCCGCGACCGCGTGCGGCAAACTCATAGAGCTGGAATATCTCGCTCATCTCGAAAATATGCCCCAGGCCAAGCGAGCGTTCCTCATCAAGCCGGCGAAGAGTATCGAAGCACTTGAACCCCTCGCCGGGCAAGGCAAGGTCGTAGCCTCGCAAATCCTCCAGGACGAGTGAGTCCTTACGAGCAAGCGGATCAGCAGCGTTCACCCAAAAATACAGAGGACATTTGTAGAGCGGAGCCGACTCGAACTCTGGCGAACATGGCAACACCGCAAGAGCCAGATCATAGTCACCATGCGCAAGGCCCTCGTCGCAGAGGGCGTCATTCGTCTCCCAATACGAAACGCGAACATCGGGGCGCATGGCACGGAACCCGTCGAGAAAATCAGGTCCGAGCGCCCCCATTACGCCAAGCGAGCATCCCAGACGAAGCTCATGGAGCTCCTGGCCGCGAATGCGATTGAAAGCCTCCCGCATAAGGCGCAGATTGCTGCTCGTGACCTCGGTGAGCTCGTACAGTTCCTGGGCATAAGGCGTCGGCTGCGGCATGCCGTTGGAGTCAGGCTCGAAAAGAGTGACACCAAGTTCCTTTTCCAGGGCCCTGATCGCCCGACATCCCCAAGAGCGCCGCCGCGTCCATGTGTGGGCACAGCGGCGCTTGGCGTTTTGGACGCGAGTAGGGGGCGCGGCGGGTTCGCGAGGTTCTGACGCTCGCGAAACAACATACATTTCAGGAAAACG
>JAHZHK010000138.1:0-3224 GCA_019420325.1 Coriobacteriaceae bacterium
TGGGCCCGGTCGCTTTCTGCCTCTTGACAATGTCCTGCTCATATTAAAAAACGACGGGCCATACACATCGGTATGACCCGCCGCCTTCATATATGTAAGACCAGATTAGAACGTCACATTGCCGAACTCGGAAAGCTTGAGCTTGGGGTTGTGCTCGGCGATGTAGTCCACATTCCACGCAGTGGTGAAAAGCAGCAGCTTGTTGCCACGCATGTCCTCAACCTTGGCAGTGCCGCGCGTGAGGCTCAGCGAAGAGAGATCGATCTCGTCAGGCTTGTTCACAATCCAGCGAATCTCAGTGTAGGGCAGGCCCTCGCGGCGCACGCGCACGTGGTACTCCGACTCCAGGCGTTGCTCGAGCACCTCAAGCTGAAGCACGCCCACGACGCCCACGATGACGCTCTCCATACCGGCGCCGACCTCGCGGAAGATCTGCACGGCACCTTCCTGGGCGAGTTCCTCCATGCCCTTGACGAACTGTTTGCGCTTAAGGGTGTCTACCTGGGAGATGCGTGCGAAATGCTCAGGAGCGAAGGTGGGCATCTCCGGATACTCCACGCGCTGCTTGCCTGCGCACACGGTGTCGCCCACCGAGAAGATGCCCGGGTCGAAGAGGCCCACGACGTCGCCGGCATAAGCCTCGTCCACCGTGGCGCGGTCGTCGGCCATAAGTGCCGTACCCGAGGCAAGCTTGAGCTTGCGGTTGCCCTGCATGTGCC
Source organism: Coriobacteriaceae bacterium (assembly GCA_019420325.1). GTDB lineage: Bacteria > Actinomycetota > Coriobacteriia > Coriobacteriales > UMGS124 > UMGS124. Next base: position 720 of record JAHZHK010000138.1, read on the forward strand.
AGGCGTCCATGCCGCGCTCGAAGCGGCCCGAGCAGATGCGAACAAAGGCGATGCGGTCCCGGTGGTTCTTGTCCATGTTCGCCTGGATCTTGAACACGAAGCCCGAGAAGTCCTCGCGCGTAGGCGGCACCAACTCGCCGGAAAGCTTGTCGGTGTAGGGCTGGGGGCTCGGCGACAGGCGCAGGAACTCACGCAGGAACGGCTCGACACCGAAGTTAGTGAGGGCGCTGCCGAAGAAGACGGGCGAAAGCTTGCCGTGCGCCACAGCATCGAGGTCGAGCTCGTCGCCGGCGCCATCGAGCAGCTCGATGTCGTCCATGAGGTTGCGGTGGTTCTCGACACCGATGAGGTCGTCGAGGGTGGCATCGCCCAGCTCGGCCTCAATCTCTGCGACCTTCTTGGTGGCGTTGGCGTTGCCCGCACCCTCGAACGCAAGCACATGGCGGCTCTGACGATCGAACACGCCACGGAAGTTGCGGCCGTTGCCGATAGGCCAGTTCATGGGATAGGTGCCGATGCCCAGCACCGTCTCGATCTCTTCCATGAGCTCGAACGGGTCGCGGCTCTCATGGTCAAGCTTGTTGACGAAGGTAAAAATCGGAATATGGCGCAGCGTGCACACGCGGAACAACTTCTTGGTCTGCGCCTCAACGCCCTTGGCGGCGTCAATCACCATGACTGCCGCGTCAGCCGCCATGAGCGTGCGGTACGTGTCCTCGGAAAAGTCCTGGTGACCAGGGGTGTCGAGGATGTTGACACAGATGCCGTTGTAGTTGAGCTGCAGCACCGAGGAGGTGACGGAGATGCCGCGTGCCTTCTCGATGTCCATCCAGTCGGACACCGCATGCTTGGAAGAGCTCTTGCCCTTGACCGAGCCGGCCGTCTGGATGCTGCCCGTGTACAGCAGGAGCTTCTCGGTAAGGGTGGTCTTGCCTGCGTCAGGGTGCGAAATGATGGCAAAAGTGCGACGCGAGGAGATTTCGTCGGCCAAGCTCGACATGGGGGTCCTTTCTTGCAGTGACGGGCAAGTCCGTCATACACCGTGCGATTTTCTCAGATGGTGTATTGTAGCGCGAACAAAGGGCTTGCCATGAGCTGGTAAAACTGCTTGGCCGAATCTGCGCATGCCGGTGAGGTTATGCGCCGATGAGCGTCCCAATCTCCTCAAGGCTGCGGGCAAAGTGAATCCGCCGTTGCCGCTCGGGCGTTGAAAGACCGCAGCCGATCATGCGCTTGAAGAATGATTCGAGGTCGTCGTAATAGCCGTTGAGGTTGTAGAAGATGCACGGCGCGTCGAGGTGTCCCAGCGAGAGCTTCGAGGCAACCTCGGCAATCTCCTCGAGGGTGCCCGTGCCGCCGGGAAAGGCGATGAACGCATCGCCGAGTTCGATCATCTTGGCCTTGCGCGTGGTCATATCGGGCGTGACGATGAGCTGCGTGAGGTTGTCGTACTGCACGCAGGCGTCGATGAAGAACTGAGGCTCGACGCCAATCACGTCACCGCCAGCCTCGAGGGCGCCGCCGGCAAGCCTGCCCATGAGACCCACCTTGGAGCCACCATACACAAGCGTGTGGCCGGCGCGAGCAATCCAAGCCCCGAGCTCATAGGCTGCGGTGCTAAACACGGGGTCGTTACATTCGCTTGCGCCGAGATATACCGTGACGTTCATGCCTCTCCTCATCCAATAAAAAACGGAGTGCCCGGTTACCCAGGCACTCCGCCAATTCTAACCTAGAAGAGCAGGTGCGACTCGACCAAACCCAACAGCCGCGTGTACTTACTTCGCCTGCGACAGGGCGTCCTGGACTGCAGCCTTGAAGCCCTTAAGGGTGTTGGAGGCACCGGAGGCAATGTCGATGTCGTCGAGGTTGTCGACGCCCACGACCTCCTCGCAGTAGGTCGGCAGGGCCAGCTCGCCGATCGTGGCGGTCTCGGAGGACTCCACAACCTCGCAGCCAGAGATCTTGCCGCCCTCAACGGTCACGGACACGGTGATCTTGCCGCCGTAGCCCTGGCCGGAACCCTCGTAGGTGCCGTCGGCGTAGTCGCCAGTCAGCTCAGAGGCAGCGCCTGCGGCTGCAGCAGCCTCGGCGTCAAGCTTCTCCTGGTGGGTCATAGCCTTCTCAGTGGCGCCCTCGAAGGTGCCCTGAGCGCGCTTAGCGGCGTTCTGGCCGGCGTAGCGGCCGAAGACCATCGTCTCGGACAGGTTGCCGCCGCCGTTGTACATGTCGGCGAAGACGGAGCCCATCTCGCCGCCCTCGAACAGACCCTCGATAGGCAGGCCGTCGATGCCGATGACCTGGGCCTTGCCGTTGCGGCGAGGGCCACCCTGGGTGTTGAACAGCGTGGGGCCGATCTTCAGGGCATAGAAGGGGCCGGTCTCAACGGGCACGGTGCACATACGGCCCCAATCGTCCTCTTCGCCCTGGTTGTCGTTGGCATGGCAGTGCTTGTTGTACTTCTCCAGGGCCTTGTCGAGCTCGCCGTTTGCGTTGAAGTCGGGA
>JAHZHK010000138.1:3234-6704 GCA_019420325.1 Coriobacteriaceae bacterium
TCGCCAGCATCGCGGATGGCCTGGGACAGGTCGGCAATGGTGTCGCCGGAGAGGATGAGGCCGCTCTCGATCTCGGCCTGGTTGTCATCGCTGAAGCCATTGGTCATAGGGCCGTCGGCAATGTGGGCGGAGTCGATGATGAGGTAGGCCGGCAGGGGCATGGGCGTGGAAATCCAGCGACCGCCGATGGAGATGCGGCCGTGACGCGTGGCGGCCTGCTCGTTCTGGAAGCGCGAGCCGTCAAGGCCGGCATAGATGCCGTTCTTGGCAGAAGCGCCGCCAAAGCGGGTCGTGGTCAGGTTCGGGTTCTGGTAGGTCCACATGTAGCCCGAGACGTTGGACATGTGCCACAGTTCGGCGCCCACCTGCTGAGCCATCTTGATGCCGTCGCCGGTGTTGGTGGTGCCGGCCTGCAGGTAGGTGTAGGGCAGCTGCGTGAAGCCGGCGATCATGTCCTTGTTGGCCTCAAAGCCGCCGGTGCACAGGCACACGCCGCCGTTGGCCTTGATGTTGAGCTCGGCGCCGTCCTTCTCGACGACAACGCCGATCACGGCGCCGGCCTCATCGGTGATGAGGCGCTTGCCGGCGCAGCTCTTCCACACGGTGAGCTTCTCGTCGTCGACGCGGGCGTTGACGGCAGCCATGCAGAGGTTGTAGTAGCTTGCGTCAAAACGGGTGCCGGAGGCAGTCAGGCACAGGCAGTGCTCAGACTCGGGAATCTCGGGGAACTCGTTCCAGTGATACACATAGCCGGCGCGGCCCAGACCCCAGGCGTTGTCGGTAAGAACCCAGGAGTCCTTCTGGTGGGCCTCCATCGGGAACTTGTCAGGCTCGTCGGCAGGGCTGACCTCGGGGCACACGAGCTCGGGGTCGGCACCCAGGGTGTTGATCATCCAGTCCCAGTTGCCAGCGGCACCCTCGCACATACCCATAAGGGCCTCTTCGTCCCAGTTCTGGAACTTGCCCATGAGCTTGGAGAAGTAGCCATAGAGCTGGTCGGCGTCGTCGGTGGCGATCACAAACTGGCCGGAAGCCTTCGTGTTGCAGGGCTCTTCGCCCTCAGGAGCCTTCTCGCAGACGAGGACCGTGGCGCCCTCCTCGTAGGCGGCGACGGCGGCGTTTGCGCCAGCGCCACCGAGGCCAAGCACGACGACGTCGTACTCGGCGTCCCACTGCACGTCGGCCGCAGGAGCGTCAGCCAGCGCAGTGCCGCTGACGGCACCCATGGCGACGGCACCCATGGCGGCACCCTTGAGCAGATTGCGGCGAGAAACGTTAGTGCTCATACAAAAATCCCCTTTCGTATGAAACCGCGCAGGTGGGATTAATCCCTTGGCCTCTCCCCCGAGATGCCTCGCCTGCTTTTGCATGCCATATGCATGCATTGAGGACAATCTAGTCCTGCAGGCGTGCACTGAGAAGTGCGGGTTGTTTGATGGGGGTTCAAGCGATATATTGAAACCCGTATGAGCTGGGGCGATACAGGGGTCACCCCCGGCAAGCACGTTACATAACCGAAACGTCAGTCACTTGTTTCGCCAGGGCCAGGAGGAAGTCATGGAAGACAGCGAGCGCAAGCTTTTTATGGATGTCGTCGACTTGGGAAGTCTCTCCAAAGCCGCCGCAAAACATTTTGTGACGCCCCAATCGGTGTCGCAGCACATCCGCAGGCTCGAGGGCGAGCTGGGATTCCCGCTGCTTGTGCGCACCGCGCAGGGCGTGTCTCCCACCGAGGCCGGGTGCATGTTCTACGAGGGCTGCAAAGACATCGACGAGCGCCTTGAGCGGCTCCTTTCCCAATGCCGCGAGGAGGCCGGTATCATGCGCGCAACCTTGCGCCTGGGCTCGTCTCCCACATATTCGCTTGCACTTTTCTCGAAGTTTGTACCCCAGTATCTGCGCAGTCACCCTAACGCGAAAATCGAATATGTCAACGTGGACTCGCATCCCCTCGAAGGTTTGCTCACTGGAGAGTACGATATCCTCGAGGGCGTCGAGCCCCAGGACCGCGCCTTTGCCTTCGAGCCCCTACTCGCCTCAAAACGCTGCTGCATGGTCGCGCCCGAAAATCCGCTCTCGAGTCGCGAGGTCATCGAGCCGGCCGACCTCATCGACATGGACGTCTACATTTTCAGTAAACGTTGGGCCGCCCGCCTGCGCGAGTACCTCGACAAGGTCTGTCCCGAAGTCAATCTGATAGAGCTGCCGGGTTCTACCTTCGAGGCAGCGCTGCGCCAGCTTGACCCAACGCGCACCGTCCATCTCCTTCCCGAGCAGTTGACTGGTCGCTTCCAGGAGCTCATCCCCATCCCCCTCGACGTAGACGTGACCACGCAATATGGCCTGGTATATCTCCCCAAATCCCAAGCACGCCTGCATGCCCTGCTTGAATGCGCCCGCAAGGTATACGGCGCCCACATCACGACCACCGCATAGCGTTGCAGCGCGCCGTCCACCGCACCCCATAGACCATTGAGCTGATTCGTTTCGACTTCGCAACAAATGCCACACAACGCTTTCGCGCGATAAAGAACAGTCCAGTATACTGTTTCCGTTACATACCGAGGGCAGAGCCATGCCGGGCCCTCGCCAAATGAAAGGAGCACCGATGTCCGAGCGCAAAAAGATGCCCTTGGCGATGCAGATTCTCGTCGCACTCGTCTTGGCAATCATTACAGGCCTGCTCATGCAAGGCTGTGTCGATATTGCCGACACCTACATCAAGCCCTTCGGCACAATCTTCTTGAACCTCGTTAAGTTCATCGTCGTGCCCATCGTGCTTTTCTCCATCATGAGCGGCATCATCTCGATGCGCGACATCCGTAAGGTCGGCTCCATCGGCCTCAAGACCGTCGTGTACTACCTGTGCACCACGGCCATCGCCATCATCCTGGGCATGATTACGGGCTCGCTGTTCAAGGGCCTCTTCCCGCAGCTTGACACCAGCGAGCTGACCTATGAGGCCACCGACCCCACGCCCATCATGGACGTCGTGGTCAACATCTTCCCCTCCAACTTCATCACGCCCATGTCCAGCTCCTCGATGCTGCAGATCATCGTCATGGCGCTGCTCATCGGTTTCGGCATCATTCTTGTGGGCAAGGAGGCCGAGCCCGTCGCCGACGGCGTACAGCGCCTCAACCTCGTGTTCATGAAAGTCATGGAAGTCATCCTCAAGCTCTCCCCCATCGGCGTGTTCTGCCTGCTGACCCCCGTCGTCGCCACCAACGGCGCCAAGGTTCTCGGCTCCCTTGCGATGGTGCTCCTCGCCGCCTACATCTGCTACATTGTGCACATGGTCGTAACGTACTCCATCTCGGTGAAGCTCCTGGGCAAGATGAGTCCCGTCGCCTTCTTCAAGGCCATGATTCCCGCCATCGTGTTTGCCTTCTCCTCCGCAATCTCCGTAGGCACCTTGCCCATCAACATGGAGTGCACCAAGAAGATGGGCGTGAAGGACGAGATCTACC
>JAHZHK010000139.1 GCA_019420325.1 Coriobacteriaceae bacterium
TCGCGCGGGTGGCGGTGCCGAAGGGCACCACCGAGTAGGTCCCGTCGTGGTTGTCGACGCCGGAGAGCACGCCCGCGGCGGCCGTCCAGGTGAGGGCGTCGACGGCCCAGGAGTCCACCGTGCGCCAGTCGGTCGTCGACCTGAACGCGCTCGGGTCGGGGTCGGCGACGTCCATGCCGGCGTACTTGGCGTAGCGCCACACCATGGTGGCCAGCTCCTGGCGAGTGACGGGCCTATTGGGCCTGAAATGGCCCTTGTCGGGGCCGGAGGTGTAGCCGGTGACGACGCCGGCCCCCACGCACCAGGCAACAGGCGCGTCGTACCAGGAGCCGCGCTCCACGTCGGGGAAGGAGGCGTGGCCGGAGGAGGGGCCGCCCGCCATGCGCCACAGCACCGTGGCGACCTGGGCGCGCGTGAGGGGCTCGTCGGGGCCGAAGTAGCCCGTGGGCCTGCCGGTGGCCGGGTCGGTGAAGCCCGACATGAGGCCCTGGTCGGAGGCCTTGTCGACCCAGGAGGTGTACCACTGCCCGGAGGGCACGTCCCTGAAGGACGCGGCCTGGGCGGGGGCGGGAGTGAGCGCGGCCAGGCCACACGCGAACAGCAGCGCGGCGATCAGCGCCAGGGCCCAGCGGCGAATCCCTCCCCCAAGCCGACACGGGCTGAGTGACTCTTCCATGCGCGCATCTCCTTTCCTCGCGCTTCAGGCCCCGAGACCTTCAGCACACCTTCAGACGCATGGATTGTACACCCGCAGGCGGCAACCCCGCCCTGCCTTACCGCCAGCGGAGCCCCCTATATACCAACCGGGCCCCATGCCCTCAACGTTCGAGGTATGGGGCCCGGCTCAGCTAAGTCTCACTCTGAACTATAGCGTATGACTACTCAGTAAAATAGCCGCTCAAGCTCGAGTCAGTCAGGACCTGAGTGAGGATCCACCCAAAGGGGCTCTCACTGCTGGGAGCGACCGTGACCTGGTAGTACTTGTCAAACTGCTCGCCGGTCGAAAGCTTAAAGGTAAGCTTGAGGATATACCCCATGCTACCGTCGGCAAACTCAGCGACGTTGGCGAACGCAGCCTCAAGCGGGTAGTCCGCCGTGGGCCAGGCAACGAGCCCGGTACCATCGTCACTGGGCGTCATGTGCGATGCCCACGCGAAGCCGGCATCCGGGCAGTAGGCCCCCGTCGCACCGGCAATTATGGAAGCGGCACTCCCATACCGCACATAGACCGTGCCATCTGCAGACGCGACCACATCGAGCGCGAAGGGGTTCTCCTTGTCGAGCACACCGTCCTTCAGGAACTCGGTGAACTGACTGTTCGTTGCCGCCTGGGCAACGAGGTTGCCGGCAAAGGCACCCCACTGCGTGGGATCGCACAGCAGGTCGGCCCAGCCGTCCTGGTTGAAGGCGACCATGGAATACTCGCCGTCGTCCAGGTTGGCCTGATAGAGCGCGCTTAGATAGAGCACGCCGAGGTACTGGGCCGCCTTTTGCCTCTTGGCGGCCTCGCCCACAACCGGCGCGCCCTCGCCGGAGGTGCCTTCGGAGGCAGCGGGCGCCGACACCAGCAGGTTAACGGCATCCCACACGTTCTGGGCCTGGTAGTTCACGTCTTTCTGGGCTGCAGCCGCATCGGCGCGCACGCCCTGTGCGGCGGCAACCGCAGACTGCAGGTACGACCAACTCTCGGCCGTATAGTCGGACTCAATCAGCGTATCGGCATACGCGAGCGCGTTGTCGAGCTCGGCAAAGTCGACCGCTGCAGGAGTCGGCTCGGGGGCGGGTTCAGGAGCCGGTTCCGGCGTAGGCTCGGGAGCCGGCTCAGGGGTTGGTTCCGGCGAGGGGGTCACCGCCCCTTCCAGTGCGTCGATGGCCTTCTGCACAAGGTCGGCCTGCGTGTTCACTACGGTCTGGCTTGCCGTGCCGTCGGCGAGAACCGCGCGGGCACTGGCAAGCGCGGCGCTCAGGCGCGCCCAGCTTGCAGGCGTGTAATCGGCCTCAGTCAGCCCCTCGGTCGAAGCAATGACCTGCGCAAGCCAGGAGGTGTCCACCACGACGGGGGCAGCCGCCGGCTGAAGGGCCGCGATGGCAGCCTCAAGCAGCTCAGCCTGCTTGTTGGCCAGGCTCTGCGTCACACTGCTGTCGGCCAGGACTGCCTTGGCAGACGTCAGGGAGCCCTGCATGGCGGCCCAAGTCTCGGGCGTGTAATCGGCGGCGTTCAGGCTCTCGGCAGAGGTGATCGCTTGGCTGAGGCCCGTCGTGTCCACCACCGTGGGGATAGCTGCGGGCTGGAGGGCCGCGATGGCAGCCTCAAGCAGCTCAGCCTGCTTGTCCACCACAGTCTGCGTGGCGCTCGTATCGGCAAGGACCGCCTTGGCGGAGGCCAGCGCGGCCTGCATCGCCGCCCACGTCTCGGGCGAGTAATCGGCCGCCACAAGCCCCTCGGCCGAACCGATGGCTTGCTCAAGTCCTATCGTGTCGACCACAACAGGCGCTGCCGCGGGCTTCAGAGCCTTAATCGCCGCGTCGAGCAGCTCGGCCTGCTTGTCCACGATGGTTTGAGTGGCGCTCGTTTCGGCAAGGACCGCCTTGGCGGAGGCCAGGGAGCCCTGCATGGCCGCCCAGCTCTCGGGCGTATAGTCGGCCTCAGTCAGACCCTGCGCGGCGTCGACTGCAGCCTGGAGCGCCTTACGCTCAATGACAGGCGTGAACTCAGCAGCAGGTCCGCCGTCTTCCTCGGCAATCGTGCCGGCCGGGATAGACGTGGCGGCGGGATCGTCAAGCACGCCGTTGTCGTTGAAGTGCAGCTTCTCTCCCTTGAAGGTGAAGGTGCCGCTGCGCAACACGCCGTTCTTACCGCAGTAGATGACGCGGCCGTCGGGCAGGTAGGTCAGGCCGGTCGCCATGACACCCGTGTCGGCGTCAAAGTAGCGAGAGCCGTCGGAGAGATGCACGAAGCCCGTGACACGCAGGCCGTTCTCGTCGTAGTACTTCACCACGCCGCTCGGCAAAGTCACGAGACCGGTCTGCATGGCGCCCAGCTCGGGCTCGAAGTAGCGCCACTCGCCGCCCACGAAGCACTCGCCGCGCAGGAGCCATCCACCGATGTAGTAGTGCGTATCGCCGTCGAAGAACGACCAGCCGTCGGGCTGGTATTCCTTGATGCCCGTGACGCCGAAGCCCCACTCGGAGTTGGTCGCGTCGCTCACAAGGCGAATCTTCACGCTGTCGCCGGGAACCTTCACCGTGGCACCTGCAAGGTCGGCACCGGTGTAGCGCCCCACCATGGAGCCGTCGGCGCCGTAGACCTCGACGAAGTCGTAGCCGCGCTCAAGGTAGGTCTGCTTGTCAAACGTAACGGCCAGGCCCGTGGCGCCCGGATCGCTGTACACCCAGGTATCGCACGTACCGTTGGCATAGGCGTGCGAGCTGGCGAGGTCAGTGGCCTTCGTCACCACGTGCTGGTTGCAGACGACCTCGACCTGCACCGTCTGCGTCACGCCGCTGCCGTCCACCGCAGCGCAGGTCACCGTGGTTGAGCCCTGCGCCACACCGGTGACGTTGCCGCGCTCGTCCACCCTGGCAACGGCCGGGTTGGAGGAAGACCACACGACGTTCTTGTTGTAGGCGTTGTTGGGAAGCACGGTTGCGAGCAGCGGCTTGACGTCGCCCGCCTCCATGGAGACGCTCGCCTTGTTGAGGTCGATGCGGGTCACCGGCTGCACCACATCGACCGTGCAGGAGGCGCTCATCTTGCCGGCGGTGAGGGTCACCGTTGCCGTGCCCAGGCCGGCCGTGACGACCGAGCCGTCCTGTCCGACCGTCACGACAGAGGCGTCGCTCGTGGACCACACGATGTCATCGGTGCAGTTGGAAGGCTCGACCGTGCCCGTGAGCTTTGCAGTCTGCACGCCATTGAGCAGAAGCAGCGAGTTGTTGTTGAGCGTGACCTTCGTCGCGTGGAAGCGATTCTGCACGAAGGTGAAGCCGTGCCTGCTCGCATAGTCGGGAGCGATGGACTCCGCGTCGCCCAAAATCTTGATCCCGGCGATGTCCTCGTACACCGTCTGCTGCACGACCTGGTCTTTGCCGTCCTTGTCCTTCTGCGTAACGTTGACCTGCTTGGCGAGCACGAAGGCGTCCTCGGCGATGCTTGTCACCGTGGGGGCGATGTCTACACTCGCAAGCGCGGTGCACCCCTCGAAGGCGCGGGCGCCAATGGAGGTCACACCGTCGGGTATCACGACCTCGGCGAGGGCGGTGTTACCTTTGAATGCCTCGTCAGCAATGCCGGCCAAAACGATGCCGTTGAGCCTGTCGGGAAGCACAAGCTTGGCAGAAGTGCCCTCATAGCCCGTAAGAACAGCCTGCTGGTTTCCATTGAGGACATAGGTATAGGTGTCCTGCCCCACCTGGGCCTGCTTGGCCGAGGCGTCGGAGGCGGCGGGGGCCGAGGTTGCATTGGCGTTGGACGCCGCGGCAAGGTCGACCGAGCCCGCAGACTCAGTACCAGGCGCCTTGACACTCACAAGCGTCGAAGAGGAACCCTGCGCCGCGGTGTCGGCCAAGACCTCGGCCGGATAACCGGCTGCGAATATCAAGAGTGCAAGGGCCGCGACGGGGATGGCGGCGACTACGCGCCTACCCACACATGAGGCAGTTGCCATGACGGTCTCCTTTCGCTAAGAGGGGGGCCGCACGCCGGCACCCCTCGGTGCTGCCACGCTTTGATGAACCCGTCGCCGAGCTTCACAGAACTCGGCACGCATAATTATACATCTCTCGTCAATATAAGCCATAACCCGTGGTTGTGCCGTGACTCGTGGTAATGTAAGCCAATCGCAAAATGTTGCATTGCGCGCAAAAGACGGGTTGCATCTCAGAAGGAAGGACGACAGCGGTGGGCATGATCGAACTTGAGGAGCGCATCAGGCGCGACGGTACGGTAAAGGCCGGCAACGTGTTGAAGGTCGACGCCTTCCTCAACCACCAGTGCGACGTGGAGCTCTTCGACCACATGGGCGCCGCCTGGGCCGAGCACTTCGCAGGCAAGTCCATCGACAAGATCCTCACCATCGAGTCGTCCGGCATCGGCATCGCCTGCTGCGTGGCTCGCCACTTCGGCAACGTGCCCGTCATCTTCGCCAAGAAGACGCTGTCCATCAACCTCGACGGCGAGCAGTACTGCACCAAGATTCATTCCTTCACCAAGCAGAAGGACTTCGACGTCATCGTGACGAAGCGCTACCTCAACGAGGGCGACCACGTGCTCATCATCGACGACTTCCTCGCCAACGGCTGCGCCCTGCGCGGCCTCATCGGGATCTGCGAGGAGGCTGGCGCTACGGTCACGGGCATCGGCATCGCGATTGAAAAGGGCTTCCAGCCCGGCGGCCGCGAGCTGCGCGAGGACGGTTACGACCTGGACTCGCTGGCCATCGTGACCTCCATGAACCACGAGACCGGCGAGATTGTGTTCGCGTAAACCGCGAGGCTTCTCCTTTTATTTACGACCTGGCTTGTCGTTTGGGCCTGGGACCCACTCACGGGGTTCCAGGCCTAAATTTTCATTGTCCTGAGCAGGGGTGACGCACTCCCAACCCTTGAAAAACTCGCGAATCTGGGCAATGCTCACCGGGCGGCAGCCATTTGCGTCAACGCCCACATCGTAGCGGCGGTAACCCTTTGCCCGTTGCAGCTCGTTGTAGTGGGAACCCGTGCTGTGAATATGCCCGTGCACATGAATCACGCCGCGGAAAATTCCATTCCAGGTCATAAACGGATAATGGCTGGCAACCACGCGCGTCTTGTTGTATTTGATGTCGCGATAGTCGTCGATGCGCTCGAAAAAGTCCGTGTCATCCCAATCAAGGTCATGGTTACCGCGCACAAGCTGCACGTGCTGACAGCGAATACCACGTAGAAGATCGAGCACCTCGTCTTGCCTGCCCTTCATCGACAGGTCGCCCAGGATACAGAGGGTGTCGCTCTCTCCCACGCACTCGTTGATGTTGGCGATAATGCTGCGCGCCATCTCGTCCACCGTGGCAAAGGGGCGCTGCGTAAAGGTCAGGATGTTCTCATGGCAAAGATGCAAATCACTAGTAAACCAAAGCACGGGCGCTCCTCACGGTAAAAGGCAAACGCGGGTGATTATAACGCTTCGCAAGCCATGGTTTGTGCTACCCTTCTCCCTTGACGGGGCCAAAGCAAATCGCAGGGGGTTGCTAAGGCAATACGGATGGCTAGTGTGCCTCCCGTATTCCCGCATGCGTATCAGGCAACCAAAAGGGAGGCATCGTCAAATGGACGAGACCAAGGTCATTGAAGTCAAGCAATCGATTCTCTGGGAGAACACCCAGGAGGCCGACCAGTGGCGCCAGAAGCTGGCCAAAGAAGGCACGTTCTTCCTCGACGTGATGGCTTCGCCCGGCGCCGGCAAGACCACGCTCATCCTGGCCCTTCTCAAGGAGCTCAAGGCCCGCGGCCTGGAGTGCGGCGTCATCGAGGCCGACCTCGAGAGCGATGTGGATGCGCTCAAGATCAAGGAGGCCGGCGTGGCTTCCGTCGAGCTCAACACCAAGGGCGTGTGCCACGTGGAGATGGGCATGGTCAAGCGCTCGTTCGCGGCGTTTGGCGACCACCACTTCGACTTCATGG
>JAHZHK010000014.1:0-4547 GCA_019420325.1 Coriobacteriaceae bacterium
TCCATGAGCGTCCCATCACAATCAAAAATGACCCCCTGCACCGGCACACATCCCTTAGCCACGTCCACGCACCTCACTTTCATCCATAACTCGAAACTTAAACTTTATAGATTGCATCAATCTGCCATGCCGATACCCTCAACCCAAACTTGATGCAATACCGTGCAAGGCTCCGCAGTCCCGCAAGCCCCCGCCCTTCGGCCCTCAACCGATCATGATGCCGTAGCGCGCTGGGGCGCCGCATTGCCTCAGGCGCAGTTCCGCAGCAATAAGGCCGCATGAGCGGCCTTATTGCGAGGACTGTCTGAGCACTGAGACAATGCGGCACCCCTCCGGGAGCCCTACTTCATCATATCGCGCATCATTTTCTGCATCTGCGCCATATCTCCCGGGTTCATGCCGCCCAAGCCACCCATCATGCGGCCCAGCGACTTCATGCTGTTGCGACCTTTGTTCTTACCCTTACCCTTACCTTTACCCTGAGGCTGGTTGCTGGCTGAGCGCAGTTTGCTCATCATCTTGTTCATCTGATCGAACTGCTTGATGAGGCTGTTGACGTCGTAGACCTCGACGCCTGCACCCTTGGCGATACGGGCACGGCGGCTGCCGTTGATGATGCGGGGTTTGGCGCGCTCCTCCTTGGTCATGGACATGATGATGGCCTCAGTCTTGTCCATGATGGAGTCGTCGATCTGCCCATCGGCCTTCTGCATGAGGCGATCGCCACCGGGAAGCGCAGACAGAATCGAGGTGAAACCACCCATCTTCTTAATCGACTTCATCTGCATCAGGAAGTCGTCGAAGGTGAGGCCCTGGTTGAGCATGCGCTCGGCAGCCTGAGCCTGCTCCTCGTCAACCTGCTGTTGGGCCTTCTCGATGATGGAGATCATGTCGCCCATGCCCAGGATGCGGCGAGCCATGCGCTCGGGATAGAACACCTGGAACTGGTCGGGCTTCTCGCCAGTGGAGATGAACTTGATGGGTTTGCCGGTGACGCTGCGTACCGACAAGGCACCGCCGCCACGCGAGTCACCATCGAGCTTGGTCATGATGACACCGTCGAAGTCGACACGCTCGGCAAACACCTGGACGACGTTGACGATGTCCTGGCCGGTCATGGAGTCCACGACCATAAGAATCTGGTCGGGCTTGACGGCCGCCTTGATGTCGGCGGCTTCCTTCATCATCGTCTCGTCGATCTGCAGGCGGCCCGCGGTATCGACGATGACGACATCTTTCATGTCGTCGATTGCGGCGCGAATGGCACCCTTGGCGATGTCGACAGGATGCTTGCCATCGCCGCGGTAAACCTTGACGCCGAGCTCACCGCCGAGCGTCTCGAGCTGATCGGCAGCAGCGGGGCGGTACACGTCACAGGCCGCAAGCAAAGGCGCATGACCTTGGGACTTGAGCAGCAGAGCAAGCTTGGCCGCAGCCGTCGTCTTACCCGAGCCTTGCAGACCCACGAGCATGATGACGTTGGGGATGCGGCTCGTGAGCACCAGGCGGCTCTCCGTAGAGCCGAGGAGCTCCGTGAGCTCATCGAGCACGATCTTAACGACGTTCTGTGCGGGCGACAGCGACTCGAGCACCTCGCTGGTCAGACAGCGAGCCTTGCACTTGGCGACGAACTCCTTGACGACCTTGAAGTTGACGTCGGCCTCAAGCAAGGCCATGCGCACTTCGCGCATCGCTGCATCGATGTCGGCTTCATTCAGCTTTCCCTTGCCGCGCAGGCCCTCGAAGGTGTCTTGCAGTCGATTAGAAAGGCTCTCAAACATTGCCATGGTGGCTTACTCCTCCTCGCCCGTGATGAGGGCGCGCGCGAACTCATGGGCATCGAAGGGGCGCAGGTCCTCGATGGACTCGCCCACACCGACGCGCAGGATGGGAAGACCCAGGTCGTGGCTCACCGCAAGCGCGATGCCGCCCTTCGCCGTGCCGTCGAGCTTCGTCATGATGACGCCGTCCAGACCCAGGGCGCGGTTAAACTCCTTGGCCTGGTTGAGGCCGTTTTGACCCGTGGTGGAGTCAATGACGAGAACCACCGAGACAGGCATGCCCGCGCGCTTCCTCGTGACCTGCACGACCTTGCCAAGCTCATGCAGCAGGTCGGTGGAGGTGTGCAAGCGCCCCGCCGTGTCGATGAGCACGAGGTCGGCTCCCGTGCGCTCGGCGGCTTCGATGGTGTCGTAGCACACGCTCGCCGGGTCAGCGCCGCGCTCGCGCTTGATGACCTCGACGTTGGCGCGCTCGCCCCAAACCTCAAGCTGCTCGATGGCGGCGGCGCGGAAGGTGTCGGCACTGCCGATGATGGGTTTGCGACCCAACTGCTTGGCCTCGGAAGCGATCTTGCCCACCGTGGTGGTTTTGCCCGCGCCGTTGACGCCCACAAAGAGCACGCACGAAGGGTTGGTGGCTATGGGGTCGGACTCGGCCTGCGTGAACGCCTCGGCGAGAAGCTCCACGAGGGCCTCCTTGACCTCGCGCACGCCGGTGAGCGACTCGCGCTGAGAGCGCTCGCGCAGGCGCGTGACAACCTGGTCGGTGGCGCCCACGCCGATGTCAGCCATGAGAAGGGTCGCCTCAAGGTCGTCCCAAAACTCGTCGCCTACCTGCGGACCAATCTCGAAGAGCACGTTGAGCTCGCCGGAGATCTTCTTCCTCGTCTTGTTGAGGCCCTCTGAGAGCCGTTGGAACCAACCCATGCGGCCACACCGCCTTTCGCTACTTGCGTTCGAGCTTTTGAGAAATTACCTGACTGACACCGTCGGACTTCATCGAGACGCCGTAGAGCACGTCGGCCGCCTCCATGGTACGCCTCTGGTGAGAGATGACAATAAGCTGTGTGTTCGTGCGCAGGCGCTCAATGGCGCCCAGCAGCCTGTCGAGGTTGGAATCGTCAAGGGCGGCCTCAACCTCGTCGAGCACATAGAAGGGAACCGAGCGGGTCTTGTACACGGCGAAGAGTAGGCCGAGTGCCGTGAGAGAACGCTCGCCACCCGACAGCAACGACATCTTCGTGACACGCTTGCCGCGGGGCTGGGCAACGACCTCAATACCGGTGGAGGAGGGGTCCTCGGGGTCGGTCATCTCCAAATGACCCTGACCGCCCGGGAAGAGCAGGCCGAATATCTCGCCGAAGTTCTTGTTGACCGTGTCGAAGGCCTCGAGGAAACCATCGCGCATCTTGCGGTCAATAGCCGCGAGAATCTTACGTAGGTCACTGCGAGCATGCTGCAAGTCCTCAACCTGGGCGGACAGGTAGTCCGAACGAGCCTTGAGGGTCTCGTATTCGTCGAAAGCGACCTGGTTGACAGGACCGATCTCAGCAAGCTGGCGCTCGAGGCGCTGAAGCTCCCGCGCATCGGCCTCGCGGTCCTCGGGTTCGGGAAGCTCAAGCGCCTCTTCGAGCACGACGCCAGGCTGCGAGGTGATGGACTTCACCGCCTGGTCCACCTGAACCTCCAGGCGGCCTTTTTGCACGCGAATGTCGGCCAGGGCCGACGTGGCACGGGTGCGCGCCTCCTCGGCCTGGGTCACAGCAGCCTTGGCAGCGTCGATCGTCTCCTTGATTTGAGCGGAGTCGGCCTCGGCGAGGCTGGCGCGGTCATTGAGCGTGACGCCCACGGCGCGAGCAGCATCGAGAAGTGCCGCAATCTGGGCGCGCAGGGGCTCGACACGCTGCGAGGTCACCTTGAGAGTGCGCAGGCTTACACGGGACTCCGTGATGCGCTGCGCCAACTCGGCGCCTTCGCGCTCGAGCCGATCATTGCCGCGCTGTAGGGAGTTCGAGCGCTCCTGCACGCGGGCAAGCTCAAGCTGCACACTATTGGCGTCCTCATGTGCCAGACGCTCAGAGCGGCGCGCGTCATCGAACGCCTCCTCAAGCTGGATGCGCAGCGACTCGGCGTCCTCGAGCATCTTGACAAGCAGGTTGAGACGCTCCTGCTGGCGGGTCAGCTCAGTGAAGGCCTGCTTGGACTTCTCGCGAGCCTCCTCGCGCTTCTTGTTCACGCCCTCGAGCTCGGCTTTGCTTGCCGCGCACGCCTTTTCAAGACGCGCAACCTCGGAGGTGCAGGAACGCTCCTCACCAGTAAGGCGAGCCACCTGGGTGGAGGCGTTTGCCTGGGCATCGCGCGCCTGAGAAAGCTGGGCCTCCGCCGCCTCTTGAGCTGCGCGCGCCGAGGCGAGGTCCTCGCGCAGGCGAGGCAGGCCCTCCTCAAGCTTCGAAAGCACACGGCGGCGCTCAAACAGGCTCTGCGAGTTTGAGCCAATCTTGCCCACATCGAGCAGGCCGCCTCGGGAGGCAACGGCGCCGTCGGGCGTGGCAAAGCGCAGCTGCGGGAAAAGGGCTGCGGCACGGCACGCCTCTTCGACGCTGCCCACCACCCAGACGTCCTGCAGATAGGCACGTGCCACCGACTCGAACCCAGGGCGAGTCGAGACGCGGTCGAGCAGGCGATAGCCGGGCACGCCCTCCTCTTCGGGCTGCGAGGCTTCAAAAGCCGCCTCAACGATATGAATGGTGCCGGCAGAGTCTGCCG
>JAHZHK010000014.1:4557-22105 GCA_019420325.1 Coriobacteriaceae bacterium
CGCCTGGCCCAGGCCCACAAGACCCTGGGCGCCCTCGACCACAAAGCCAGTAAGACCGTCACCCAGAAGGCGCTCGACCAGGCCTTCGAGCTCGCCAGGGACATTGAGAACCTCGCTCGTCCTGGCTGCGCAGGCCTTCGCAGCCGCGTCGGAGCACAGGCGCTTGGCGAGCGGCACGGAGTTCTCGGCCTGCATGACCGTCTCTCGGGCAGCACTCGCGCGCGCCTCAGCGCTTGCCAAGGCACGCTGGGCCTCGGCGGCTTCTGCCTGAGCAGTTCCAAGGGCATCCTTGGCCTGCTTGAACGCAATGGCCGCAGACTCCTGCTCGCGGCGCGCGCCCTCGATTGCCGTCCGGCACGTGTCGAGTTTCTCTGTAGCCTGGGAAAGCTGCGAGGCAAGCTGGGTGATGGTCTCGTCGAGCTGATCGGCGCGCGTGGCAAAGATTCCGTCTTGTACCTCGGCGTTCTTCACGGCGTCCTGCGCCTTGGCAAGCGCCACGGCGCACATGTCGCGATCGCGCTGTGTGGCACGGTAGTTTGAACGGGCGCGGTCGAGTTCCTCCTCGGCCTTGCGTCGCACCTTACGCGCGGCATCCACCGCCTGCTTCGTCTCGCTAGAACGCTCGCGCAGCGTCTTGAGCGCCGCCATGGCCTCGTCGTAGTCGACACGAGCTCGCTCGCACTCTTCGAGAATCTGCTTGCCGCGGGCCTCGTCGTCAGCCACAAGCGAGGAGAGCTGGCTCGTACGTTGAGCCATGCTGCGGCCCTTCTCGTCGAGAAGGCGCAACGAGCCCTCGAGCTTCTCGCAGACAAGCTGGGCACGGCGGCGCTGCTCAGACAGGTCGCCGGCGAAGATGCCCTTTTCCTCAAGCAGCAATCGCAGGTTGTCGAGCTCCTGGGTGCGCTGAGCCACAACGGCGTTGGTCACGTCACGCTCCGAGGAACGCTCGCGCTCGGCACGCTGCACCTCGTCCCAGCGGGCCTGCAAGCGACGCAGGTCGTCCACAGCGAGGATGCAGCGCAGCTCTCGAGCGCGCTCGGAAATCTCCGAGGCGCGTTTGGCCTTGTCAACCTGGCGTTCCAGGGGCTTGAGCTGGCGGGAGACCTCTTTCTGCACGTCAAGGACGCGCTGCAGGTGACTCTCCATGCTTTCCAGGCGCTTGAGCGAACGCTCGCGGCGACGCTTGTGCTTGGAGATGCCCGCCGCTTCCTCGATGAGGGCACGGCGCTCCTCAGGCTTGCTGGCAAGGATGGAGTCGAGCTTGCCCTGGCCAATGATGGAGTGCGTCTCCTTGCCCAGACCCGTGTCGTGCAGGATGTCGGTGATGTCAAGCAGGCGGGCAGGAGCACCGTTGATGAGGTACTCGCTCTCGCCGGAACGGTACATGCGGCGGGTGACCACGACCTCCTCGAAGTCGACGGGCAGCACGTGATCGGAATTGTCGAGTGTCAAATCAACCTCGGCCATGCCCACCGGCTTGCGCGCCGAGGAGCCCGCAAAGACCACGTCCTCCATCGCGGCGCCGCGCAGCTGCTTGGCGCTCTGCTCGCCCAGGACCCAGCGGATGGCGTCGCTGACGTTGGACTTGCCCGAGCCGTTGGGGCCCACGATAACCGTGAGTCCCGGCTCGAACACCATATGCGCCCTGTCTGCGAACGATTTGAATCCCTTGAGGGTGAGCGACTTGAGATACACCGGCTACTCCCCGTCCGTAGGGCTCGCATCGCCCTGCGCGTCAAGCCCCTCGACGACAGGAGACTCGTCGGCGCCTGCAACCTTGACGTAACCGAGGTTCTTGAGCGCCTCCTGGGCGGCCGCAGCCTCGGCCTCCTTCTTGGAGGAGCCCACGCCGCGCCCGACGTGACGCTCGCCGAGCAGACAATCGCAGGTAAACACAGGAACATGAGCCAGGCCACCCACGCTGATAAGCTCGTAACGAGGAGCTTCGCGGAACTGTGCCTGGGTCTTTTCCTGCAGCAGCGACTTGGGGTTCTCCCTGGGAAGCGCACGACCCGCAACCATGAGGGGGCCGAGGGTGTCGAGCACCCAACGCCTGGCAGGCTCGAGGCCGCCGTCAATGAAGATAGCGCCCGTTACAGCCTCATAGACGTTCTCCAAGGCAGAATGCATGCCGCGGGCTCCCGTACCCTTCTCGGAAAGGCCCATGATGATGATGTCTTCGAAGCCGCGCTCATGGGCGACCTTCGAGAGGGTCTCGCCCGAGATGATGGACACCTTGAGACGCGTGAGACCACCCTCGTCGATGTCGGGGAACTTGCGGTAGATCTCGTCGGCAACCAAAAAGCCCACGACCGAGTCGCCAAGAAACTCAAGACGCTCATAGCCTGCGGTGACCGGCTTGTTCTCCACGGCAGAGGGGTGCGTGATTGCGCTGCGCAGAAGCTGGGTGTCCATGAACTGATAGCCCAGAATCTGCTGGGCCAAGTGAAGCTTTTCGTTAACGGTAGACATACGGGTGCCTCCCTATCGACCGCAGCTCTGTGCGATCTTGTCGACAAGCTGGGCACGGGCGGCCTGGGCGACGCACAGTGTGCCGTTCATGACCGCCTGGGGTGAGGTGGCACCGTGGCCGATGGCGACTACGCCCTTGACGCCGAGCAAGATGGCTCCGCCGTACTTGTCGCCGCTGAGGGCGTCTTTTGCCTTGCCGAAGACAGGCTTGAGGGCTCCGGCTGCTGCGGCGAGGGCGGGATCTGCCTTTGCGGCGCCCATGATGGTGCCCATGAGGAACTTGGACATGCCCTCGAGGCCCTTGAGGACCGTGTTGCCCGTGAAGCCGTCGGTCACGATGACGTCGAAGGCACCTGCAAGCAGGTCGTTGCCCTCGGCATTGCCGGCGAACTGAGGCACGGTCTCCTTCAGACGGGCATGGCACTCCTGGGCAAACATGGAGCCTTTCGTCTCCTCGGAGCCGTTGTTGAGCAGCGCCACACGCGGCTCGTCGACATCCAGGACAATGCGCGCATAGGCAAGGCCCATCTGCGCAAACTGAACGAGGTTCTCGGCCTTGCAGTCGGCGTTGGCACCCAGGTCGAGGAAGACCGTGGGCTTGGGGCCGGGCAGCACGGCAGTAAGCGCCGGACGGTCGATGCCCTTGATGCGGCCGATGCCCAGCACCGCCGCAGTCATGACGGCACCGGTGGAGCCGGCGGAGAAGAAGCCGTCGGCCACACCCTCGCGCACAAGCTTGCACCCGACAACGATGCTGGAATCGGACTTGGAACGCACCGCCTGCACGGGATGCTCTTCCATGGCAATGACCTGCGTTGTGGGACGGGCCTCACAGCGCTCATGGGCCTCAGCGAAGGGGACGATCTCGTCACTGGGGCCGGTGAGAACAACTTTAAGGTTCTCATCGGCCTCAAGGGCGAGCGCGACGCCCTCGAGCACACAGCTCACGGGACGGTCGCCACCAGCGGCGTCGACGCACACACAGGTAAGGGTTGCATCCTTCATGTCTTCTGCGCTCATGTTCCTTCTTTCGTTTGAAATGAAAAGGGACAAAAAAGGCCGACGTCGCAGATGCGAACGCCGGCCTTTGGGCAAACCCTGAAGTAGTCGTTAGTCGACTGCGATGACCTGACGGCCCTTGTAGGTGCCGCAGGTGGGGCAAACGCGGTGAGGGAGCTTAGCGGCGCCGCACTGGGGGCAGATGCAGGTCTGCATCGTCTGGACCTTGGTGTTCGCGGCACGACGCGAACGAGTCTTGCTACGACCGGTTTTACGCTTGGGAACTGCCATCGTGTACCTCTCTTAAAACTCGCTCCTCCCCCTGGGAGGGCGAACTGCTCATTGCACGGTTGGTTATAATAACACAAAAGTCCATACGTTCAAAAGGTCAAAAGAACCTGCGCAGCCCCTTCACACCTAGCGGGGCTCACCCTGCTCCGCCTCGCGGCTCTCCCACTCCTTTTCGAACTCCTCGTCGTCCAAATCGTCGGAGTCGTCATCGAGGACGTCCTCGAGGTCGTCCACATCGTGGGCAGCCTCGGCATCATCGAACTTGAGGGTAGCCAGTGCCGCGAAGGGGTTGGGTCGATCGAAGTCGGGGTCATGCACGATGACACAGCCGCACGGACCGTCGTTGAGGTTGGCGCCACACTGCGGGCACAGACCCTTGCAGTCATCGGTGCAGGTGATCACATAGGGGATTTCCATGGCAAGGCCGCCCTGGATAGCCTCACCGAGGTCCACCGTGCCGTCGGAAGCGTCGATGAGACCGAAATCGCTCTCGTCCTCCACCTCGTCTTCAGGCTCCTCGTGCAGGTAATAGCACGAAATCTCGGCATTAACGTCGAGGTGAGCGGGACCGAGGCACCTGTCGCACGCCGTGTCCGCCTCAAAGCGGGCCATACCCGTGGCGAGGATGCCGTCGCCGGTATTGGTGAGCACGATATCGTACGAGATGCCATCGCTCACCTTGAGGTCGCGCCCACCGATGGAGAAGGCGCCGACATCAATGGTGTCCTGCACCGAAATCGTGTCGCCGGGACTCGCCAGGCCGCTCTCGATGGAAAGCTTGACCTGAGGGAAGGGAAGCTTATTGGACATCGCGGTCGTCCTGGTATTCGGCCGGCTCGTCAGCCTGAGCCACACCGGTCAGCAGGTTGCGGCACTCCTGGGTCTGATCAAGCAGGTGCGAGGCCATGTCGATGACGACGTGCAGCTGGTTCTGGAGCTGCTCGAGGGTCTTGTCGGCAACACCCTCGGCCCAATAACGGGTGTCACGGGCGTCTTCCTCAGCGTGACGCTTGATGTCGGCGGCCATGTTGTTGGCTAGGCGCACGACCTCCTGCTCGCTGACCATGATGGACGCCTGAGCATTGGCATCGTCGATGGTGTGGTTGGCCTGGGTGTTGGCCTCTTCGATGATCTCGTCGCGCTCACGCAGAATGCGACGCGCCTTCTGGAACTCCTCGGGCAGCGAGCGCTTGATGTCATCGAGGATGGCATACGCCGTGTCTGCCTCGATGATCTTCTTGGAACCGCCGCCGGACAGGGGGGACTTGGCGTTGTTGATCAAATCTTCCAGCTCTTCAATGAAGGCTTCAATTTCAGTACCGGGCATGGGATGTCCTCCGATGGCGACGTGTTGCTAACGCATGGGCGGCTAACGCATGGACGCGGATTGCCTATCTTCAAGCTGCTAAGAATAGCAGAAGATAGGCCGCGCTTTAAGGGCAGGCTGTGAAATATCAGCCATTCAACGGGTAACGTCGACGAAGCGCTGCTTCGACATTGGGCGTGACAAACTGTGCGACGTCGCCGCCCAACTCCGCTATCTCTCGCACGGCCGAACTCGAGACGTAGCCGTAGTCGGCACCGCCCATGACGAAAATCTCTTCGAGCTCGGGGGCCATGCGGTAGTTGAGGTTGGCTTGCTGCAGCTCGTACTCGAAGTCAGTCGTGAGGCGAAGCCCCTTGACCACCGCCGTCACGCCGCCCAGCGAGCGCGCGAACGTCACGAGAAGCCCTTGGAACGGCATGACCGAGACGCTGGGCATATGAGCCGTGGCCTCGCGCACAAGCTGCACGCGCTCCTCAAGGGTGAAGGCGGTGCCCCCCCGCTTGTGCTTGGACTCGGCGACCGCGACGATTACCTCGTCGCAGAGCCTGCTTGCACGCTCGATGACGTCAAGATGGCCGCGCGTGATGGGGTCGAACGTGCCAGGCACGAGGAACCGCCGGGGTGCGGGGGTCTGGGATGCCGCATCGGCAATAGCAGTGGGTGTCATCAACTTAACCTCCACTTACGTCGCGGAAAACGTCGCCATATCGCGCGACGACCTCCGCTTTGATGGGAACATGGCATGGGTCTTGCATGAGAGGATCCGCCTGGAGCATGTCGCATGCCAGGTCGTGCGCATCCTGCAAAAGGTCCGCGTCGCGGGCAAGGTCCACAAAGCGAAGCGAGACCTCGCCCGACTGGCGGACGCCCATGATATCGCCTTCTCGGCGCAATTGCAGGTCCTGCTCGGCAAGCTCAAAACCATCGGATGTCTCGACGAGCGCTTTCATGCGTCGCTTGGCATTGGCCGAAGTGGCGCTCGTGCACAGGAAGACATGGCCGGGGTACTTGCCTCGCCCCACGCGGCCGCGCAGCTGATGGAGCTGCGCCAAGCCAAAACGCTCCGCATCCTCAATGAGCATAACCGTTGCGTTGGGGACGTCGACACCGACCTCGATGACGGTGGTCGAGACGAGCACTTGGATCGTTCCTGCCTTGAAATCGGCCATAACCTGGGCTTTTTCCTGAGGCTTCATGCGACCGGTGAGAAGCCCCACCTCATAGGCCCCAAAGACGCTGCCGGCAAGGGAGCGGGCAACCTTTTGAGCTGCCTGGGGGTCGCTGGGGTCCTCGCCTGCCTCAAGCTCGAGAGCCGCCTGGTCGGGCTCGTCGCCCTCCCCCGCCGGGGCACCCACCAAGGGGCAGACCACATAGGCCTGACGACCCTGGGCGATCTCCTCGAGCATGGCAGCGTAGGCATCGGCGCGATTGCGCTTGGCGATGACCTCGGTGGTGATACCAGCGCCTTTCACGGGGCGAGTGCGCAGGTAGCTGCGGTCAAGATCGCCGTAGAGTGCCAGAGCCATCGTGCGCGGAATGGGGGTGGCGCTCATGATGAGCAAGTCGGCCCCGCGACCCTTCTCGCGCAGTGCATTGCGCTGGTTCACGCCGAATCGCTGCTGCTCGTCGATGACGGCAAGCGTGAGGTGGTTGAAACGGACATCGTCGGAGAGAGCCGCATGCGTGCCGAAAAGCACACAGGTACGGCCCTGCGCGAGACCCTCGAGGATGGACTCCCTCTGCGCCTTGGGCGTAGCGCCCGTGAGCAGCGCCCAGGTGATGTCCACCGAATCGAGCAGGGGTCCCACCTTGTCGGCGTACTGCTGGGCAAGCACGGTCGTGGGGGCCATGAGGGCAGCTTGGCCGCCTGAATCGGCCACGGCCCCCAGGGCCAAGGTCGCCACAGCGGTCTTGCCCGTGCCCACGTCTCCCAAAAGCAGCCTGCTCATGGCCTGTGGACTTGCCATATCGAGGAGAACCTCGTCAACGGCTATTTGCTGGTCGGCAGTAAGGGCAAACGGCAAAGCGGCGCGCAAGGCACGCTCGTGAGGGCCGTCCACCACATGCTCGACAGGCTTGACTCCCATAACGCGCACGTCACGGCGGGCACGCAGCGCCACCTGGAGAAAGGCGGCCTCGTCAAAAGCGAGCCTTCGGCGGGCGGCTTCGGCGTCGTCCCCATCGCACGGGTAGTGCATCGCACGCAAAGCACGCGAGAGTGGCATAAGGCGCCTCGGCGCCCGCACAGCGGCGGGCCAGGGGTCCAGCGCATCGGGGAAAGCCGTCAAACACTCCGACGACAGCCTGCGTAGCCACTGACCTGTGAGCCCCTCGGTGGCGTGATAGACGGGAAGCATAGGATGCCCGGCGCATGCGCAGGCAAACCCAGGGCCGTCACCCTCGAGCGCCTCCCAATAAGGCGAATTCAAGCGTTTGAACCCATATCCAAAGCTCACTTTGCCAAAAA
Organism: Coriobacteriaceae bacterium; assembly: GCA_019420325.1. Lineage (GTDB taxonomy): Bacteria > Actinomycetota > Coriobacteriia > Coriobacteriales > UMGS124 > UMGS124. The sequence continues at coordinate 12,114 of JAHZHK010000014.1, forward strand.
GAAGCAGCGTCTGACCCTCAGCGAACTTTTGGGCAAGCCAGGGCTGCCCGAAAAAGCACACCATGACGACGCCGGTATCGTCGTAGCACGACAGCTCAACCACCGTCACACGGGGACGGGGGCGCTTGAGCTCGACTTTGTCGACATGCACCACGAAACTCGCCTGGTCGCCCACACGAGCATGCGCCACATCCACGAGCTGGCTCAAGTCGAGGTAACGCATAGGGGTTGCCATAAGTTCGTCGAAGACCGAGCGCACGCCGATTTTTGCCAGCAGGGCACCCTTGGCGGGACCTACGCCACGGATAAACGACACAGGCCGCCCCATACCCGCCGTCTGCTTGAGACGGTCGGCGGATGAGACGGCCTGTGCGCAACTCATATGCGTCTGAAAACGAGAGCCGAGCGGGCTACTCGATGGAAAGCACGATGGGATACAGGGGCTGCTCACCACGATGCGCGTCGATGTCGAGGTCGGGCACGGCATCCTCGAGGCGCTCAACCAGGGCCTCGAACTCGTCCTGGGGCATGTCGAGACCCGCAAGGACGGTGAGGGTGTCGCCCTCGAGGTCAGCCTGCATGGCCTTGACCATCTCGACGCACATGTCGCAAACGTCGGAGCCGACGTAAGTCACCTTGTCGTCGACAAGGCCGATGACGTCACCGGAGTGAATGGCGTCACCATTGACCGTCTGCGAATCGCGCACGGCATGGGTAATCTCGCCGTCATGCACGCCAGGCAGGACCTCAGCCATGGCGGCGGCGTTGTCCTCGAGCGAAGCAGTCGGGTTGAAGGCGAACATCGCCGAGAAGCCCTGAGGGACGCTGCGCGTGGTGACGACCGCCATGGGGAAGTCGGCAGCTGCGGCTGCAGACTGCGCAGCCATGATGATGTTGCCGTTGTTGGGCAGCACGATGACCTGCTCGGCACGTGCCTGCTTGGCGGCAGCGAGGATGTCTGCGGTGGAGGGGTTCATGGTCTGGCCGCCCTCGACAACAACGTCGACGCCCAGGGAGCGCAGGATTTCGGCCTGGCCGGAACCGGCAGCCACGGCGATGACACCGAGCGGCTTGACCGGAGCCTCGGCGGCCTTGTCCTGAGCGATCTTCTCAGTGCGCTCGTGGGCCTCCATGTCCATGTTGTGGATGAAGACGTTGAAAATCTGACCGATGGCGAGCATGTGATCGAGCACATGGTCGGGACGGTCGGTGTGGACGTGGATCTTGTAGTCGGGGTACGCACCAACAAGAAGCTCGCAGTCGCCCTGCGTGGCAAGGAAGTCACGCGTGGCATCCTCGTCGAAGGTCTGCTCGGCCTTGAAGAGGAACTCGGTGCAGTAGCGGAACTCCGAGCCCTCCCAGTCATCGTTGAGCTCGATGGCAACCTTGGCGTTGGCCTGGGCCATGGCCTTGTCAGCGGCCAAGGAGACCCCGCCCTCGCGGCCAAGCGCATTGGCGCAGAAAGCCTCAAGGAAGATGGCAAAACCAAACGCACCCGAGTCAACGACGCCGTTCTCCTTGAGAACAGGCAGCAAATCGGGCGTACGCGCGACGCTCTCGAATGCCTCGGCCACCAGGGCGTCGAGCGTCTCCTCGAGGGTCGCGTGCTTCTTCTCGCACATGTCAGCGCGTTTGGAAACGTCGCGCAGCACCGTGAGAATGGTACCCTCGACAGGCTTGCGCACGGCGGCAAAAGCTACCTTGACGGCACGACGGAACGCCGAGGCGACAACTCCGGCGTCGGCGGGACCCTCGACCTCAGCCAGACCCTCGGCCAGACCGCGAAGGATCTGGCTCGTGATGACGCCGGAGTTGCCGCGGGCGCCCATGAGGGAACCGTGCGTCACGGCAGCTGCGAGCTTGGACATCGTGGCGTCGGCCGGCAGCGCCTCAATCTCAGAGACGACCGTGGCCAGGGTGAGCGACATATTCGTACCGGTGTCACCGTCGGGCACCGGGAAGACGTTGAGCTTGTTGATCTCCTCGCTGCGCTCCTTGACGGCGCGAGCGGCAACGATGAAGCTGTTGCGTACGGTCTGCTCGATCATCAGACTTCTCCCATAGATACGTTGGCAGGGCTTTACGCCTCGCGGACCTTCATCGCGTCGACATGGACGATCACGTGAGCGTCGTCGATCTGGGCGATGTTCTTAAGGACATACTGGACCGCGTCCACAAGGTTCTGGCTGACAGCGGTGAGGTTCACGCCGTACTCGAGCACGACGTGCAGGGCGACGGAAAGCTTGCCGTTCTCGTCGCGGTCGATTTCGATGCCCCTGCGCAGGCGCTGTGCAGGCAGAAGCCCGGCAATGCCCTCCTGCACGCTCGTGGGGGCGGGGGACGTCATGCCAACAACGCCATAGCATTCTTTGGCGGCATAGCCGACCAGGTCGGCGAGCACGTCATCGGAGACGATGAGGGCACCGTTCGTTTTGTCTGCCATAGTCTTGCTCCCGTCACTGATAGCCGTTTGCACTCAATTCAAGGAAGTATACACCGAGACACAAAAAAGGCCCCCGTACGGAGGCCTTACAACTCACACTTTACGCGTGAAAACTAGCCGCGAACGACCTTACCAGCTTTGAGGCACTTGGTGCAGACCTTGACCTTCTTGCGCTCGCCGTCAACGATGCAGTACAGGGACTGCACGTTGGCACGGTGCTGGCGGTTGGTGACGCGGTGGGAGTGGCTGATGGAGCGGCTGAACACCGGGTGCTTACCGCAGACTTCGCAAACCTGGGACATCTCGAAAACTCCTTCTAACTGCTTGCGGGACGCTCTGCCCGCCCGCTTAAATCGGCAACTTTAGAAGATTAGCACACACCGGGGCAAAGATGCAAAACTTCATATCCTAGTCGCAGATATTCCAGAGGTCGCGTACGCAAAACCGCCATTAAAGGATGCTCTCCTTATGGATGCGCTCGCGTTCGACAATGACAAACACCGTGCCCGCGTGAACTTCAACAACAGCGCCATCCTGCTCGATGACATTGGAAATACCCAGGTCATCAAGGGTATTGAGGGTGGCATGGTCAAGATTCCAACGCATGCCCGACTCGCTCAGACAGGCAGGAGCGGGCAGCGCGACCACACTCAGGGTGCGACCCACGTCCTGGGCGCAAAATTTTACACGGGGATTGCTTTGACAGGACAGGACGTGAACCGTGCTCGCGGGCGTCTCGATACGAATGGGCAGTGTCTCCATGCGTGCAAGAACACCAAAAACGCCCAACTCGTGGTCGACCCTACCGCCAGTAATACCAGTCGCGACGATACCGGACACCCCGAGTTCGACCGCATGACCGGCGAGCCAGGAAAGAGCCAGACCCAAGTCGGTATCGTCCTTGTCCATAGGAAAACCAAGCTCCTGCGCGGCTCCTGCTCGCACATATGTCAGGGCTTCAAAACTCAGCGAGTCCCCGTCTCCCACAAGAACGTCGACATGCAAGCCTGCACGCATGCAGGCGTCTGCCCCCGAGTCGCAGGCAACAACAAGGGAGCACCCTTGAGCGCAGTGCCTGAGGAACTCAGGCGTCGGAGCCTCGGGGGAACCGCCGACAATCAGGGCGAGGTCAGGCACACACGGACCGACAGGCGCAATTCGAGGCGCGGTACCTTGAGCCTGCGGGACGGCAATATGGGACCGCAGGGGCGCCATATGGTCGAGCGGGCCGTTCCCACGCCCCAGGTCAAGACCCGCGCGCAAGCACGTCGCGAGGTAATCCTTCGCCCGGCGGACGGCCTCTTCAACCGGCAGGCCATACGCCAAGAAGCACGCGATGGCACTTGAGAGCGTGCAGCCCGTGCCGTGGGTGCCACGCGTCTGCACCGCTTCTCCGCGCAAAATAACGGGATTGTCAGCGCCCGGCAGCAAGAGCACGTCGGTCGCGCAGTCCTCCCCCGCCAGATGGCCGCCCTTTACGAGGACCGCACCGGGAGTCGTGCGCGCGATGATGCGAGCGGCCTGCACCATGGAGTCCAGACCCTGCGCTGCGGCATCGATGCCGGCCAGGACACTTGCCTCGGGAATGTTGGGCGTCACGACCTGCGCCAGGCAGAACAGCTCGTCCACCATGGACCGCGACGCCCCGTCGGCCATGAGCGCCGCCCCGCTCGTGGCAACCATGACCGGGTCGACGACAATATGGCCTGCGCCATGGCGGCGCAGGCCCTGCGCAACCGTACGAGCAATCTGCGAGGTCGAAAGCATGCCGATCTTGACAGCTGCGGGACGGATGTCCTCAAACACGGCGTCCATCTGGTCGATTACGACTTGCACGCTCGTCTCCTGTATGGAGCGGACCCTACAGGTGTTCTGCGCCGTAAGCGCTGTGATCACACTTTGACCATACAGGCCCAAAGCGGCGATAGTCTTGAGGTCGGCTTGGATGCCGGCGCCGCCCGACGAGTCGCTGCCGGCGACAGTGAGAACGGAAGGAAGCTGCATGGTCCTCCAATACAGGAAAAACGACCTGCCCAGAACGCGTCGAGCACCGACGCACGTCCAGGACAGGCCGCACAAGGTCAATTGCCACTCAGGCGAATGGGAAGCTGCTCTCAAACTCGCTAGAGCCGCTTGTGATGCGGCCAGGCCGCGACGGCCCCGGCAAGGTCGCAAGCGGCCTGGCGCGGGTCGGCTGCGGCAAAAATAGCCGAGACCACTGCCACACCCGCCGCGCCCGCAGGACCAAAAGAAGCGACGTTGCCCTGGTTGATGCCACCGATGGCAACAACAGGCAAGGGTGTGGCGGACACAACCTGAGCAAGGCCCGCCAGACCCACGTGCTCGGCATCGCCCTTGGTAGGTGTGGCGTAGACCGCGCATCCCAGGTAATCGGCACCGGCCTCGTAGGCGGCCAGCGCCTGGGCGGGGTTATCGGCACTCACGCCAACGATCGCGTCGGGCCCCAGTATCTCCCGAGCCTGAGCGCAGGCAAGATCCGACTGGCCCACATGGACGCCGTCGGCCCCCACCTCAAGTGCGCACTCGACGTCATCGTTCACCACAAAGGGAACCTTGTGGGCGCGGCACACGGCAAGCACTTCGCGGGCAAGCTCGCAGCGCCGGGCATGACTGACGTCCTTCTCGCGCAGCTGCACGAACGTCGCCCCACCCAAGATGGCCTGCTCAACGACATCGCAAAGACGTCGTCCACCGAGCCAACGGGGATCAGTCACGACATATACCGCAAGGCAGCGACGCAGGGCGTCTTCATATGCGGCGCTGCCACGATCGGCAGGGGCCCACTTAGAGGAGGTCATAGATGGCGCCCTGCTCCACCTTGTCGGCGGTCATCTTGAAGACCTCGTCGATGAGATAGTTCGAATACGTCGCGTTGCCGACGCCCTCCTCAAGGGCGCGGTCGGCGGCAAACTTGCCGGCCAGGCCGTACATGCAGAAGGCCGACGCAACGGCTTCGAGCATGTTGTCGGGGTTCACCGCAATATAGGCACCCACAACGCCGCTCAGCATACAGCCAGAACCCGTAATCTGACTCATGAGACGGTGGCCGTTGGAGATGACGTAGGTATGCTCGGCGTCGCTTACCAGGTCGATGACGCCAGAAGCCGCAACGATGGAGCCCGACGCGGCGCTGAATTGGCGCACGAAGCGCACCATCTCGTCGAGGTTGCTGGTAGTGACCACGTCATCGGCAGCCACGTCGACACCGCGCGTGGTGGAGGTACCGGCAGCAAGGGCCTTGATCTCGCTCATGTTGCCGCGCACAACGGAAATCTTGCGCTGCGCGAGGAGCGTAGAGGCCGTGGAGGTACGCAACTTGCTGGCACCGGCGCCCACCGGGTCGAGCACGATGGGATGACCGAGCTGCTCGGCGCGAGCACTGGCAAGCACCATGGCGCGGATGGACTGGGAGTTGAGCGTGCCGATGTTGATGTTGAGCGCACCGCAAATGGAGGTGATGTCCTCCACGTCGTCGGGTTCGTCGCTCATGATGGGAGAGCCGCCGCACGCGATGATAACGTTGGCCACATCGTGAACGGTCACATAGTTCGTGATGTTGTGAACCAAGGGTACGGACTTACGAACTGCTTCGAATCGCTCTGCGAGCATGGGCATACAACCCCTTTCTGCTCGTGCCGCATTACCGGCACGGTCGTCTCGGTCGCAGGCGCATTGCGGCCTGCCTCTCAGCCGCCTGTCGCGGCTCCCGTTGTATAGAAACGCCCTGCGGGCGCAATTTGTTATCGTAAAGCATATGGAACCCACACTGCCACCGTAATTTTGCCAATGGCATTGGATACAGTAGTTTCAAACATACGAAGCCTACCCATGTGGCCCACGCGGCCACACCCAAGCAAGGAGTTCTGAAGAATGGCACGCTACGATTATCGCTGCACGTCCTGCGGCAAGGTGTTCGAGGTCTCCCATGGAATGCGCGAGCATCCCGAAGTCGTATGCCCCGACTGCGGCGCTGTCGCCTCGCGTGAGTTTTCCGCAAGCGGCATCGTGCTCAAGGGCAGCGGCTTCTACAACACCGACCAACGCGGCAGCTCCTCGGCTACCCCCGCAACCGGTGCCGGCAAGGACGGCTCGGAAAGCAGCAAGGCTTCCAGCGAAAGCAAGTCGGATTCGTCGAGCAACGCCGCATCCGACAGCAAGCCCGCGGCAAGCTCGAGCGCGGCCAAAAGCGAGTAGGGCGCGACCGCGTCGTTTAATTCCCCACCACAGACACTAAACCGCCCGCCGACCATCCTGAGCAAGCACTCGGAATGGTCAGCGGGCGGTTTGCATACACGGCAGGAAATGCACAACGGGCGCCCCTTCGCGTCCTGCGCCCCTTTGCCCTACAGCGCCTCGGCGGCGTCGATGAGCTCCTCTTGCGAGTGAACCCCCGCCTTTTGATAGATGTTGCGCATGTGGGTGTGCACGGTGTTCTTGCTCACGGTGAGACTCTCCGCCACCCAGGCGACGCTGCGGCCCCGCAAAAGTCCCGGCAGAACGGCCCGTTCACGAGGCGTAAGCCCCCAAGCATCGGCGGCATGGGCGGCAAGCGCATCAAGAGCCGCGTTTGCCTCAAGCGCCGCCTCGGCAGGCTCGGAACATATGGGAGCGTCCCCCTCCTCATCGGAAAAGGTCTCGGAGGCGTCGGCGGGGGCAACACCGTCGTACGAGCCAAGCAAACGGGGCGCAAACTCCACCATGATGAGCACCGCCAGAGCCAGGGCCGCCACGACCATATAGATGTCGCCCGCACCTGAAGCTGGCAGGAAGTCACCGCCAAGCCACATGCCGGCATGGGTGCCCACGAAGAAGGCGCCGCAACCCGCCGCAAACCAACGCAACCGCTCGCCCGCGAAGGCAGGCTTGGGAAACATCCAGAGCATTCCGTAGAACAAAGCCTGGGACAGGGCCATGAGAACCGGCACGACCTCCCCCATGAAGCCCGCGAGCAATGGTGCCAGGAATATGGCCACAAGAAAAGCGGGCACCAACAGGCTGCGCAAGGCGAACGGGTCGACGTTGCGCCCAACGAGCCATAGCGTCCCGACAATGAGCGCGCCTGCACCCAACACGAGGCCGAAGTCGTTTACCAGGCAAGAATACAAAAGAGAGGGCTGCACCATCACAGTGGGAGCCAAGGCATGGGCCTGGCTCGAGGCAAGCCCGCCCACGGCTCCATACAAACCGAATGTAAGCAAGCGCAAACGGGGCATCTTGGCACAAGGCACCCCGTGGAGCGCCTCGCCCCAATCGGACGCATGCTCGAGAGAAGAAGACGAGCGGTACCTCGACGCCGCGCCGTCAGCAACACCCGAAATGCCAGCCGTCACATCGAGCTTGCCCAGGCACACCCATGCCACAAGAGGCAGCATGAGGCTCACAATGGCGATACCGACAGGGGCAAGCAGCAAGAAGACGAGATCAAGTACCACGGAAACACCCAACGCCCACACCACCTGGGCGGCAAGCGTCACCATGTCGCGGGAGTCAACGCGCGCATAGACCACAACAAGCATGAGAAGGCCAGACAGGCGCACAAAAGCACCGGCAAAAAAGAGCAGTTGAGCGCCGAGGACCGGATCCAGTACGCGGCAGATCTGCAGAAGGGTAAGGCAGGCGAGCGCAAAGCCCGTTACAAACACCCTGCCCGCCCCGGTACGAGCAAACCGCGCGACGTCGCGGTGCCAATGGGAAACAGCCAGGCAACAAGCAAGGCACACACCCAGCATGAGCAGGTTGTCACCGGGCATGGGAAAGCTCCCCACGCCGCCCACGCTCATCTCAAAGAGCGCACGCGTGACACCCGCCAGTGTCAGAGCAACGGCCAGGCACAGCACGATGAGGCGCTGGCTCCCATCTTTGACGGCACCGGCCAAGGCGTCGGTAACGTTCTTAAGCATGTCGTGCCGTCCCCTTTTCAACCGTGCAGCGCGGCCGCGCTTTTAGCCTCGTATGATACGCCACCTCGCCCAAAAGGTTGCATTGACGCCGCAGACACCCCGGACATGCATCCCCGCAAAGCTCTCAGTCCGCAAAATCTTTCACCTCGTTGAGGTGAAATGAGTCTTTTACCAGCCACAACAAGATTCACGGATGTGAGGTGAAGATTTAGGTACTGGTGCGCCCTAGAGTCTGTCCTGTCATCGCAGGCACGTCCGAAACGGGCTGCCCGCAAGGTTCCTCACACGTTAGGAGCACACAATGAGCATGACAGACAAGGCGCTTACGCGCCGTCATTTCGTCGCTGGCGCAGCAATTGCCTCCGTCGGCACCGTCGCCGCAAGCGCCACAGTTGCACCGCAGGCACAGGCTGCGGACGCCACCGAGGCGACCGACACCGTCCCCACCATCTTCAAGGAGAATCCCTCCTGGCTGGGCGAGGCGCCTGAAATGCCCGCCGAGTTTGAAGATGAGAGCGAAGCGGACATTGTCGTCGTGGGCTGCGGCCACTCCGGCGCCGCTTGCGCCCGCCATGCCGCCGAGCTGGGCAAGAGCGTCATTGTCCTTGAGCAGCAGGACGACGACGTCGAAACGTTCATGATCCTTGGCCAGGCCATCGGCCACATTAACTCCCAGTGGCAGTTCGACCAGGGCGTTCCCGAGTACGACGTCGCCGAGTTTGTGCATAACTGGCAGCTCCACAGCGCCAACCGCGCCAACGGCAAGCTCGTCCATGACTTCGCCGTGTTCGGCGGCAAGGCGCTCGACGACCTCGTGGCCGTGTGCCCCGAGGACTCCAAGCCCATGGCCCAGGCATGGCCGGCACCCGCTGGCTGGCAGCACAAGGTGGGCGACTTCTGCTCCTATCCGGCCGCCGCAAGCTTCGGCAGGGGCATCAACAACGCCATGGCCGCCCAGCGCCAGGCAATCGTCGATGCCGGCGGCCGCGTGGTGTACGGCACGAGCGGCTACTGCCTCATCGGCAATGCGACCGACGGCGTGACCGGCGTCGTGGGCAAGGACGGCGACGGAAAGTTCCACAAGTACACCGCCAAGCTCGGCGTGGTGTTGGCTGCCGGCGATTGTTCGGGCAACAAGGAGATGTTCGCGGCACTCTGCCAGGAAGTTGCAGAAACCAACACGGCCGAGGAACAGCTTGCAGGCCAGGGTTGGGCCGGCCAGGGGCAGAAGATGGGCCTGTGGGCAGGTGCCGCCATGGAGATGGGCCCGCGTTCTGCCATGGGCGGCAACTTCGGCCTGCCGATGAGTCCGCTCGCCGGCACACCCGTGCTGCGCGTCAACAAGTACGGCGAGCGTTACGGCGACGAGGGCTTCGCCGGCGGCGTCCTGTCTGGCATCTCCGGCGCCCGTCAGCCCCAGGGCTTCATCTACGACGTGTGGGATTCCAACGTTGCCGCCTACATGGACGTCAACCCGCTTGAGCACTTCAACCCCGAAGCCACCGATGAGGCGATCTCGTCCCTGCAGGACTCCATGGACCAGGCCTACGCTGCCGGCAAGGACGGCCTTGCGGTGAAGATCCAGCGCGGGCCGGCCTACACCGGCCCCGACGACCCTGCCTACATGT